>CAZNTU010000051.1:0-30801 GCA_964575975.1 uncultured Desulfobacteraceae bacterium | reverse complement strand
AATGCCCAACATAATGTAAACCCAAGTGGTTCCACCCATTTGTTATTCCTCCTGTGCCTGTTGTCCATTTAGATACCGGCGAACCGGATAACCAACAAAATACTCCCATGACAAACGTGAAGCGATATTGTTTTTCGTCACCTCCTTTCATAAAAGGCGTTGGCGTTTTCAGTGCCAAAAACCGATCAAGTCCGAACTTTTCGTTTCTCCTCGTCCGTCCGCGAATTTTCCCCGGTCGCGGTCCGGACGAGGAGGTTTGAGTATTCGCCTTGCCTGTTTCCTTTAGTTTTTCGACGAGAGGCTACAAATGGCCTCTCCGCCGTTTTTCTTTTAAATTCTTCATCCCTGGACCATTTTCTTGATTTCCTCGACGACCTCCGGATTGGCAAGAGTCATCGTGTCTCCGACGTCGCCTTTGTTGGAAAGCGCCGCGAGAACTCTTCGCATGATTTTACCGGAACGCGTCTTGGGCATGTCGGGTACGATCCAGACTTTTCGGGCCTTGGCGATGGCTCCGATTTCCCTTACCAAGGCATCGTTGATTTTTTTGGCAAGTTCCGGAGAGGCTTCGTAGCCCGGTTTCAAAGCGACGTACATGTCGGGTTCCTTGCCCTTGATATCGTGCTTTACGGGTACGACGGCAGCCTCGGCGACTTCCTCCACCACGAGGGCGGCGGACTCGAGTTCCTTGGTCCCCAGTCGGTGGCCGGATACGTTGATGACGTCGTCGATGCGGCCAAGAATCCGGACGTATCCGTCCTCGGCCATGACCGCGGCGTCTCCGGTCAGATAGGGCCAATCCCTCCAGTCCTTGCTTTCGGGGTTCTTGCAGTATCTTTCGAAATAGTTCTTGACGAAACGGTCGCGGTCTCCCCATATGGTCTGGAACATGCCGGGCCACGGATTCTGGATGCAGATGTTGCCCGCTATGCCCTGTCCTTTGGGGACTTCCTTGCCTTCGTCGTCGTAGATGATCGGATGGATGCCGGGCATTCCGGGACCGGCGCTGCCGGGCTTCATGGCTTTGAGCGCGGGAATCGTGCTGCAAAGGAAGCCTCCGGTTTCGGTCTGCCACCAGGTGTCGACGATGGCGGCCTTGCCCTTGCCGACGACCTCGTAGTACCATTTCCAGACCTCCGGCTCGATGGGTTCTCCGACCGTGGTCATGTGCTTGAATTCGTAGTCGTATTTTCCGGGCTCGTCCGGGCCGATTTTCCTGAGGGCGCGGATGGCGGTCGGTGCGGTGTGGAAAATATTGACGCCGAGGTTCTGCGCGATTCTCCAGCATCTGCCGGCGTCCGGATAGTTGGGTATGCCCTCGTAGATCACCGAGGAAGCGCAAATCGCGAGCGGGCCGTACACGATGTAGGAATGCCCCGTGATCCAGCCGATGTCGGCCATGCACCAATAGACGTCTTCGGGATGGATGTCCTGCACGTACTTGGAGGTTCCGGCCACGTAGGCGAGGAAACCTCCGGTCCCGTGCTGGCATCCCTTGGGCTTTCCGGTGGTGCCGCTCGTGTACATGAGGAACAGGGGCGCCTCGGCCGGCATCTTGACGGGTTCGACCCTTGCGCCGTAGTAGTCTTTCAGAACGTCGTTGACGAAGTAGTCCCTGCCTTCCACCATGGGCGTTTCGGCAGAGTATTTTCCCGGATAGCGCTGCCACACCAGGACCTTCTCCACTTTCCGGCCCTGCCTGGCGGAGATTTCGACGGCTTCGTCGGCCTTCACCTTGTGATCGAGCAGCTTGCCTCCCCGGTAGTAGGCGTCCATGGTGATCAGGACGCTGCTGCCGGAGTCCACGATCCTGTCGGCGCACGCGTTGCCGCTGAATCCGCCGAACACTTGGGAGTGGATGATTCCGAGTCTCGCGCAGGCGAGCATGGTGACGGGAAGCTCCGTGGTCATGGGCAGGTGGAGCGTGACCCTGTCGCCGGTTTTGAGACCGCAGAAATCCCTCAGGACGGCCGCCATTTCGTTGACTCTCACCCAGAGTTCCCGGTAGGTCACGTGCTCGACCTTTTCCTCCTCCAGTTCGGGAACGAAGTGGATCGCGGTCTTGTTGCTGTTTTTCGCCAAGTGCCGATCGACGCAGTTGTAGCTGACGTTGATCAGACCGCCCTTGAACCACTTGTAGCAGGGCGCGTCGCTGGCGTCGAGGATTTCGTCCCAGTACTTGTACCAGTCCAGCAGGTCGGCGTATTCCTTGAAACAATCCGGAAAATTGTCAAGGCCGAACCGTTCGTAGATTGTTTCGTCCGTCATATTCGCCTGGGCGATGAACTTCACACTGGGCGTGTAGTAGCTTTCCTCGCCCCAATGCACGGCGATCTGAGCCTCCGAGGTTTCGGTTATTTCTTTTTCCGCCATTTACTTCTCCCTCCTTGTTAATTCTTCGAGCATCCTTGGATTGTTCGCTTCGAATCCCGTCCCCCGTGGCTTTGCGCTTATCCGGGATTCAAGCTCCTTTGCGTAGAGAACGCTTTCGCGCGACTTTTTCGGCCTATAAAACGCACCTCCTTCCATTGTCCTTCGCATCCTCATTTTCTGATTCCTTTCGCGAAAATGTCGAATGCGGTTTCCAGGGTTTCCTTGAGGGAATTGTTGTCCTCGTTCAGAATGCGTTTGCTTTCCTCCCAGAGGACGATTCCCGAAAACAAAGCCCATATGATATCGGACAAAGCCAAAGGTTTTTTCTCTACGAAGGCGCCCTTGTCGATTCCCTCTTCGAAAATCTTGGCCATGGCTTCCAGCGAACTTTTGGAGAGTTCCTTTATTTCGGAGAGAAGCTGGGGGGTCAAGTTTTTCAGGGATTCGCTCGACTGGAGGTGAAACATGTTCACCAGAATCAGAGGGTCGAATTCGTAAACATCGTACATGGCCTCTTTGAGAGACTCCATTCTTTGTTCGGGGGTAAGGTTTTTCTCGGTGTTGACGTGCTCGAGGCGTATCAGAAGGTACTGCAGGATTCTGAGGGAGAGCGAGGCGTATAGCTCGTCCTTGTTCTTGAAATACAGGTAGAGAGTGCCGGGGCTCAGTTCGGCTTCCTTGGCGATGTCCTCCATGGTGGTTTTCGTGAAACCCTTCACGGAGAACACTCTTTTGGCGGCTACCATGATTTGTTGCCGCCGTCGTTCCTTTTCTCTTTCTTTTCGTTCCTGTATTCCCATAATTTTATGAATCCCGTTTATTTCTTAAAGAGCACTTTCAATTAATACGGAAACTTTGTCAAGTAAAATCGTATTGATTTTTTAAAAAATGTTTTTTTTCGGGAAAGGTTTCGATTTGAGTTCGTGTTGCAAGCGGGTCTCTCGACGGCAACCAGGCCATCCTGGTCGGCGTGCCGGAATTCCTCCCAACGCATGTGCGGTTCTATCCATGCGGCGCCGGACCGGAACTGGAAGCTCTCGTTGTCTTCGAGCGGAGGCGGACGGCTACTCGACGATTCTGTTCAATTCGGGGCTTCGAGCAATTTGGCGGAGTTCTTCGATGCGTTTCGACAGTTCCTCGGAATTTTTGAAGAAAAGCGTAAAGCAGTAGGTGGAGCCTTCGAAATCCTGGGGAGGGATCAGTTTCAGGCCTTGGGACATACGGAGACGCTGGATGTTTTCGGCGAAGTTTGTTTCCGCTTCGGCTATGTTCGGATAGCGGATTTTACGGAGGTGGGATCTGATTTCGCGGGTTTTGCCGTTTTTATCCGAATCCGGATTCCGCAGGATGTCTTGCAGATGGTCGTCCAAAAGAACGTCGATGACGGCCCGGTCGTCCCTGCGGGAGATCTCCTTGACCAGGCGAACGATTTCCCTTTGTTTGTTGAGGCTGCAATTAGACGCCAGGAACAATTCGGCGAACGCGACCGCTTCCTTTTCGGTGGTTTTCGAAAGTTCCAGGGCCACCGGGGCCGCGATGGAATCGGAAAGCATACCTTTTAAAACAAGGGACGATAGCCTGCAAAGGGGTTCGATTTCGTCGATGCGGCGCCGATTGGCTGGAAGTCCCAGACGCTGGGCTTCCTCGGGAAGCTCGGCTTCGTCGAAGAGGGATTTGAGAAGAGCCAAGGCCCTGGACGTTTCGACAATGTCGAGCGAGCGTTGCATGGAGTTGTCGGCGATGGCGATGCGAGCGCACAGACGCGGGGAAGCGTCGGCAGGAAGTATTCTGCAGGGGATTTTTTCCCGTCCGAGGTCGCGAGCGGCTTCGACGCGTTTGAAGCCGCTTACGACAACGAACCGATCGTCTTCCGGAAGGACGGTAGGCGGGTTCAGGAGCCCCAAGCGGTCGAGCGAATCGCGAAGACCGCTCGTGGCTTCCCCTGTCGAAATCCTGTAATCCCGTTTGTCGGCGTTTATGCGAGCAAGTTCGACGTTTTCGATTTTAAATCGCATACTCGTGGCCGGCGAGCCTTTTCAGGGCCTCGATGTATTTTTCCCTCGTGGCTTCGACGACGTTCGGGGGCAAGCGGGGCGGGGGCGGAGTCTGATCCCATTGGATCGAGATCAGGTAGTCTCTGAGAAATTGCTTGTCGAAGCTTTTCTGGGGACCGCCGGGCTTGTATTCGCTTTCGGGCCAGAACCTGGAGGAGTCGGGGGTAAGAACTTCGTCAATAAGTATCAGTTCGTCGCCCGACAGGCCGAATTCGAATTTCGTGTCTGCGATGATGATGCCTTTTCGGAGGGCCATGTCGGCTCCTTTCTCGTATATGGCCAAGCTGAGGTCCTTGACTCGTCCGGCAAGTTCCGGTCCGATTCTTTGCGCGGCCTCTTCGAAGGAAATGTTGATGTCGTGGGCGCCCAGTTCCTCTTTGGTGGAAGGAGTGAAGATCGGTTTCGGGAGCTTTTCCGATTCCTTCAAGCCTTTCGGAAGTTCGATGCCGCAGACTCGCCCGGATTTCCGGTACGATTTCCATCCCGAGCCCGAGATGTAGCCGCGCACGACGCACTCTACCGGCAGAGGCTTCGTTTTCCTGACCAGCATGCTCCTTCCCTCCAGTTCGCGGGCGTATGGCTTGCAAATGTCGGGATATTCGTCGACGTTTCCGGAGACGATATGGTTCGGACAGATGGATTCCATCGCCCCGAACCAAAAGAGGGAAATTTGGGTCAGCACGCGTCCCTTGTCCGGGACCGTCTCCCGCATGATTACGTCGAAGGCGGATATCCGGTCGGTGGCGACCAGGAGGAGGCGGTCCCCGAGGTCGTATATGTCTCGGACCTTGCCTTTTTTCAAAAGTTTCAGGTTGTCGAAGCTTGTTTCGTATATTGGCTGATTCATGGCGTTAGACCTTGTTTTATGTTGAAGAAGGATCGATTCTCCTATTCTTGCGACCCGTGGAAGAGTTCGATAAAGCGTCGGAGCTTGGCGAGGTCTTCCCGGGCGATTTCGGTGAATTCGATTCCGGTTTCGTGATTGTTGCCCTTGTTGACTTTGGAATGGACTACGCGACCTTTAAGATCGACGACATCGTCTTCTATGCCTATGTCGACGATCAGCACGTATTCGGAATCCAATTGGTCTCGGCTTTCCAAAAGAATGCCCGATTCCGATACGTTGAGCGTTCTTCCCATTCCCTGGTTCGCGACGTTTCCATTTTCGTCGAGGCAAGCATAGGCGATGAGATTCAGAGAATCGACCCTGGGACTCCGTCTCTTTTCTTCCATCTGTCGGTATTCCTCTCGTCGTTTCGCCGAAGCTTTGGGCTTCAGGAATTTTGGTCCTTTTTGTATTGTTCGGCCACCATGGTTGTCACCGAAATGCTGGCGGCCAAGTTTTCGACGATATTTCTAAACGTCGCGGACAATCTTTCGTATTCTCGCAGAAGCTTCTCCGTGTTCAAGGGGGAGAGTTCGGTGTCGTCGGAGACGTAAACGGAGGCGGAATCGGGTTCCATTCCGGTATTTACGAAAGGAATGGAGCCAACGAAATCGCCCGGTCCCAATTCCGATAGGAGGATCTCCCCCGATTCCACATTTCTGGCTACGAAGGCCTGCCCTCCGGATATTTTGAAGAGGCGTTCCTCCAAATTCCCTTGTCTGATTAGCGGAGATTTGCCCGCCAGCGTTTCCGAGGGACGGTCTCTTTTCAGAAAGATATCGACCGTTTTGTCCGTGGTTTGTTTCAGGCGTCTGTCGAGGCTGACGAGCACTCCTCTCAAATCGGGGGATATTCTCGCGAATTCCACGAAAAGGCGTTGGGAATCGAGGACGCCGAGCTGAACTTTTCCGATCGCGACGGCGGTGGAACTGCGGACGTTTCCTCCCGACAGAAAGGAGGAGATGCTTCCGAGGAATGCGCCGTCTCCTATTTTCAGGATATCGACCGCTCCCTGGGGGGTTTCCTTCACGATTTGGATCATTCCTTCGAGGACGACCCAGATCCACGAACCGTGCTTGCCTTCGATGACGATTTCCTCTCCGTCATCGAATTCCTCCTCCTCGACGACATGCATGTAGTCGATCAGGGGGCCCTTTATCATCGGTCCCGATCCGGCTTTCGGCGATTCGGAGGGGTCGTTTTTGTCGAATTCGACCGGGCCGGGTTTTTCGATCAATCCGTCGTCGAGCATTCGGATGCCGTCCAGTATGACCTGCATACGGTTTTTTTTGATTTCTTTTTCCACTTGGGTCGGGCCGGAGACGAATTCGAATTCGCCGTCGGTCCATCCGAACAAGGAGTTCAAGGCTTCCATGCCTTTGAGATTTCCGTTGCTCGCGTTGATGGGATTTCCCTTTTCGAAATAGACGAAGCCCGGATTCTGGGAGTACCTTCCATTAATCCGCAAAGTCCCGGTCGAGACGTTGGAACCCAACAACTGCAATATGTCCGCAAGGTTCAAGAAGGACAGGTTTCCGCCGAGGGAGGTTTTGTTTTCCATCATTTGACCAGTTTCAGTTGTTTTCGGATAGATACCATTGTCAACTTAAGGCATTCCTTTAAAGTCGCTCCGACGCCCTCGCCCGCCAAGGCGCTTGCCGGAAAAGAAGGTACCTTGAGTTGCCGGTTGAGTTCCTTTTCCATTTGTTCGATAGGCATCAACGGGATGCCCTGTTGCGCCAAGTCCCTCTTGTTGAATTGCATGACTAGAGGAATTTGGAAAATCCCGATGCCGTATTCTTTAAGATTGGTCTGCATGTCCTTCAGGGACAGCATGTTTTTTTCCCGGCGCACTTTCAGGGAATCCGCGACGAAAACGATACCGTCGACCTCCTTGAGGACGAGCTTTCGGGTCGAGGTATATTGGACCTGCCCCGGGACGGTGTATAACTGGACCCTGACGTTGAAGCCTTTTACCGTGCCGAGGCCGATGGGGAGAAAATCGAAGAAAAGGGTTCTGTCCCCTTCGGTTTTGATCGAAATCATCTCGCCGGACACGTATTTTTTAAACGATTTGAAAATATATTCCAGGTTTGTGGTTTTGCCGCTTCTTCCAGGACCGTAATATACTATTTTGCATTCGATTTCCCGCTTTTTGAAATTAATGTTTGCCATTCCCGTTTTTCTCCGCAGAAAAGAAAGTTAGGGCAGCGCGCAGTCGGACGCAATGCGCGGACCGGAGCGTCATGTGCTTGCCACTTTGATGTCGAGACTGTAGTCTCCCTGCTTGGGACCCGAACTGATTCGCGTTTTGGCCGACACGACGCCTGTCCCGGTAAAGATGGCGAAAGGCGAATAAAATTGCACGTTGTTCAAGCGAAATCCGACTTTCAAATTGTCGATGAGTTCCTTGTCTTTGCTCGAAATGAGAATATTGATTTCGTTGCCGGACTGGAAGCTGACATCCAGGTCCATGGAACGGCCTTTCTGGTTTTCCGTGTCAAAGGTTATGCCGATGGAGCTGATATCCATGAATTCGTCGTCGCCGGCCGCAGGTTCCACAAGGTCATTCAATTCCACATCCATTGGTTCCTCGACTTGCGGGAGCGTGACGTCGATCCCCTTGCTGTCGAGTATGCTTCTGAAGAACACATTCAGCTTATACAACTGGTCCAGGTCGAACAATTCTTCCGACATCCATTTTTGATAGAGGTCGATGGCTTCGTCGACGATGGACATGGCCACGAAGCACCTTATTGCGTTCTTGGCCGCGACGAGCCGAACGGATTCCACTTTGACGAGTTCCTCGAATTCGCGCAACGCTCTCTCGTATTGTCCGAACTTCGCCAGCGCGATGGCGCCTTCGAGGGCGCTTTGGTTTTCGTCCTGGGAGAATGCGAATTTGGTTTTGATCAAGTCTTGGACTTGAACCGGCATTTCCGGAGACGATTCGGCGTTTTCGACCTTGTTCAGCTCTTGCTTCAATTCCTCGATTTTCGAAGAAACGTTTTCGAGCAGGGCTTCCTTGTTTTTGATTTGATCGCTTTCCCGGATCAATGCGGCGGTGTTTTCGTAATTGGATATGGCCTCTTCGTAGAGGCCTTGGGTTGTGTATAGTTTCGCCTCGTTCAGCATGATTCGAATTCGGCTTTTGATATCGTTTTCTTTGTTCATGGCGCGCTTCCAAAAACGAACGGCAATATGTGAATTGACGACAAAAAATGCATGCACGGCAATGGAAGAACGGGGCGGGCAGCCCACGTCTCCGGTCGAGAAAACAGCATTTCTACTATTAGCCTGTTTATGGGAGGATTGTCAATATACGAGAACATATAAATGGGTTGACAATAAAAGAAGTTATGTGGTCAAACATAATCTTGAGCACGTGCGATAGAGTGGCTTTACACGAAACCTTCATCAAAGGAGAGAGATATGGACAAGAAAGTAACGGTGGTGGGGGCCGGCAACGTGGGCGCGACGGCGGCGCAGCGCCTGGCCGAAAAGGAATTGTGCGACGTGGTTCTGGTGGACATTGTGGAAGGCGTGCCGCAGGGAAAGGCTTTGGACTTGGCCGAGGCCGCCCCGATCGAAAAGCACGACGCGCATTTGACGGGAGCCAACGGATACGAGGCGACGGAAGGTTCGGACGTGGTGATCGTCACGGCGGGCATTCCCAGGAAGCCGGGGATGAGCCGGGACGATCTGATTGCCACGAACGCTGGAATCGTGAAGAAAGTCGTCGGCGAGGTGGCCAAAAGTTCTCCCGACGCGATTTTGATCGTCGTGAGCAATCCGTTGGACGTCATGTGCCACGTGGCGCTGGAAGCTTCCGGGTTCCCCAAGAACCGTGTCATGGGCATGGCCGGGGTCCTGGATTCGGCGCGTTTTCGCGCGTTCATCGCCATGGAGCTGAACGTTTCGGTCGAGAACACGCACGCTTTCGTTCTGGGAGGCCACGGCGACACCATGGTTCCCCTTCCCCGGTATTCCACCGTGGCGGGGATTCCGATCACCGAGCTGATGTCCAAGGATCGCATCGACGCGCTCGTGAAGAGGACCGCCAACGGAGGCGCCGAAATCGTGAGCCTGCTGAAGACCGGAAGCGCCTACTACGCGCCGGCCTCGGCGGCCGTCGAGATGACGGAATCCATTCTCAAGGACAAAAAGAAGATTTTGCCGTGCGCCGCCTATTTGGAGGGCGAATACGGAATCGACGGTCTTTTCGTCGGCGTGCCGGTAAAGCTGGGAACGAAGGGCATCGAGGAGATCGTCCAAATCAAGCTGACCGAAGACGAGCAGGCGGCGCTGAACAAGTCGGCCGCGGCGGTAAGGGGTTTGGTGGACAACCTGGCTAAGCTGGAATATTGATTCGGAGCATGCGGCGTCGCTCGAATTCGGGGCGGCGCCCTTTCCGGCGTTGGAGGTCGTGTCCGACGATATAGAGGCGAGGTTCGCGGGAATGGTCTTCCGGCTCCCGGACGCTTGGAGAGAAAGAGGTGGAAGTCGGAAGTCTATTCTTCCCGCTTCAGATATTCCAAGACTTGCTCCGCGATTTTTCCGTTCATGCCGGGCACGGATGCTATTTCCTCGGGGGAGGCTTCCCCGATTTTGGATACGCTTCCGAATCGCTTCAAAAGCGCCGTCCTTCTCTTTTTTCCGATACCCGGAACTTCGTCGAGCGCGGAACGGATGGCGGCCTTGTTTCTGCGGCTCCGATGGAAGGCGACGGCGAAGCGGTGGGCCTCGTCCCTTATTCGCTGCAGAAACAGGAGGGCCTCTCCGGGAATGTCGACCGGGTTGGCTCGTCCGGGGACGTATATTTTGTCCTTCGTTTCGCCGCGAGCGGGGTCCTTTTTGGCGATTCCCACGAGGACGAATTCGCGGGCGATTCCCAATTCCTCCAACACCGCTACGGCTACCCCCAGTTGTCCCCTTCCCCCGTCCACCATCAGAACATCCGGATTCGGAGAGCTTTCGCTCTTCCCTTTTCCGAAGCGCCTTCCCAGGACTTCCTTCATGTACGCGTAATCGTCCTGTTCCTTGACGGTTTTGATTTTGTATTTCCGGTAGGACGATTTGTCGGGCCTTCCGTTTTGGAATACCACCATCCCGGCCGAGGGTTGGGCGCCGGAAATGTTCGAATTGTCGAAGCACTCGATGCGAACGGGCGGTTTGTCCATCCGGAGACTTTTCTGGAGTTGTTTCGAGACGGACGCCTCGGCGGCCATGGAGGCGATTCGTTCCTCGAGAGCGTTCAAGGCGTTTTGCCCCGCCATCTTCGTCAACCTGGCCTTTTCTCCCCTTTGCGGCTTCATGATTTTCACCTTTTGCCCTTTGAGACTTTCGAGCCATTCCTCCATGACGGGCGCGTCGGGGATCGTCTCCGAGAGGAGCAACTCCTTGGGAACGAAGTTTTCTTCCTCGTAATGTTGTTTGACGAACGCCTCCAGGATTTCCTCCTTCGAGGCCGGGACGTCGGAAAATTCGTAGTTTCGGGAGCCGACGAGAAAACCGGAGCGGACGACGAGTTTTGTGACCGCGAACAGTCCGTTTTTTCCGGCGACGGCCAGGACGTCCCGGTCGACGAAGTCGGCCGTGACGGAAACCTGCTTTTCGAGGGTTTTTTGGAGGGCGAAAAGTTTGTCCCTGAGTTTCGCGGCCTTTTCGAAGTTTTGGTCGTCGGCCGCCTTCTTCATTTCGTCCCGGACGTCCCGAACGAGTTCGGGCGTTCTTCCCTTCAGAAACATGACGACTTCCTTCACGACCTTGTCGTAGTCGTCCTCGCGGACGTCCATGCAGCACGGTGCCAGGCAGCCTTCCATCTGGCAGTGCAGGCACGGTCTGGAGCGTGGTTTCACGTCCTTGGAGCGGCATTTGCGAAGCTTGAAGATCTTGTCGATGAATTTCAGGGTCTGGCGAACGGCGGAGGAGGAGGAGTAAGGGCCGAAATAGAGCGCTCCGTCGTTCTGTATCTTTCTTGCGACGGTCAAGTTGGGAAAGGATTTTCGGACGTCGAGCCTCAGTACGGGGTAGCGCTTGTCGTCCTTCAACACCACGTTGTAGCGTGGATGGTGGCGTTTGATGAGATTGGATTCCAGGATCAGGGCTTCCTTTTCCGTGGCGGTGACGATGGTGTCGAAATCCGCGATCTGTTTTACCAGCACGCCGGTCTTCATGTCCGGGGGGGTGGAGCGGGCGAAGTACGAGGACAGCCTTTTCCTGAGGTTCGAGGCCTTTCCGACGTAAATGACCGTTCCCCGTTCGTCTTTCATCATATAGACCCCCGGGGCGGCGGGCGTTCGGGAGAGCTTTTCGGCGACAAGGTCGTTCATGGCGAGCCGATCAGAATTCCAAGAGCATCAGCCTCTTCAGTTCCTTGACGCGGTCCCGGATTTCTGCCGCTTTTTCGAATTCCATGGCCTTGGCCGCCCGGGCCATTTCCTTCTCGAGTTTTTCGACCAGTTTTTCCGCGTCGCGGGGGGATTTGAAATCGGCGCTGGATTCGGCGACCCGGAGCAACGGTTCGCGTTCCGGAACGGAGGGGTAATCGAAGGCGGGTTTGATTTCCTTGCGGATGGACGCGGGGATTATGCGATGTTCCGCGTTGTATTTTTCCTGGATTTCGCGTCTCCTGGAGGTTTCGTCGATGGCGCGCCTCATCGATCCGGTGATCGAGTCGGCGTACATGACAACCGTTCCGTCCGCGTTTCTGGCGGCCCTTCCGCAAGTCTGGACCAAGGATCTGTTGGACCTGAGGAAGCCTTCCTTGTCGGCGTCGAGGATGGCGACAAGGGAGACTTCGGGGATGTCGAGGCCCTCCCTGAGCAGATTGATGCCGACGAGAACGTCGAAAACTCCGGACCGGAGGTCGCGGATGATTTCCATCCGTTCGAGCGTGCCTATGTCGGAATGGAGGTATTTGACCCGGATTCCCATGTCCGAATAGTATTCGGTCAGGTCCTCGGCCATGCGTTTGGTGAGGGTGGTGACAAGGACCCGTTCGTTTTTCTCGACGCGTTTGAGGATTTCCTCGTAGAGGTTGTCCACCTGTCGTTCGGCGCTTCGAACCTCGATTTTGGGGTCGAGCAAGCCGGTGGGCCGGACGATTTGCTCCACGAGGGCGCCGTCGGACTTCGCCAGTTCGTATTCGGCGGGAGTCGCGGACACGTATACGATGCGTCCGGCCCTTTCGGAGAATTCGTCGAACCTCAGGGGGCGGTTGTCCAGAGCCGATGGCAGCCTGAACCCGTAATGCGCGAGGGTTTCCTTGCGGGAGCGGTCTCCCCGGTACATTCCCCTGATCTGGGGGATGGAGATGTGGCTTTCGTCCACGAACACGATATAGTCCTCCGGGAAATAGTCCAGGAGCGTAGGGGGAGGTTCGCCTTCCTTGCGGCCGGTCAGATGTCTGGAATAGTTTTCTATTCCGTTGCAGTATCCGAGTTCGAGCATCATTTCGAGGTCGAAACTGGTTCTTTCCTCGATGCGCTGGGCTTCGACCAGCTGGTTTCGTTCCCTGAAGTACGCGATTCTTTCCTTCAATTCCTTTTTGATGGATTCGATGGCGTTCTGCAAGGTCCGTTTGCCGGTGACGTAATGGCTCGCGGGATAGACGGTCGCTTTCCGGAGCCTTTTCCTGACGACGCCCCGGAGGGGGTCGAACTCGGCTATGCTTTCGATTTCGTCCCCGAAGAATTCGATTCGAAGCCCGTTGTCCTCTTCGTAGGCGGGATAGATTTCGACCCTTTCCCCCCGGACTCTGAAGACGCCGCGATGGAAATCCGCGTCGTTTCGTTCGTAATGGATGGAGACGAGTTTCGCCAGCAGATCTTCCCGGGTCATTTCCATGCCTTCTTCGAGTTCGGCGCGCATTTCGAGATAGTCCTCGGGGGCGCCGAGACCGTAGATGCAGGAAACGCTGGCCACCACTACGACATCCCTTCGCGAAAGCACGGATCTTGTGGCCGAATGCCGCATCTTGTCGATCGTCTCGTTGATGGAGGAGTCCTTTTGGATATAGGTGTCGGACGAGGGTATATAAGCCTCGGGCTGGTAGTAGTCGTAATAGGACACGAAATATTCTACGGCGTTTTCCGGAAAAAAGGACTTGAATTCGTTGAAGAGCTGGGCGGCCAGGGTCTTGTTGGGGGCGATCACGAGCGCGGGCCTGTTCATGCGCGCTATCGCGTGGGCCATGGTGAAGGTTTTTCCGGAGCCCGTCACGCCGAGAAGCACGTTGTGGTTCATGCCGGCTTCGAGGTTTTTGCAAAGCTCTTCGATCGCCTTGGGTTGGTCGCCGGTGGGCGCGAAGTCGGACGATATGCGAAAAACGGGGCTCTCAGGACTCATTGTATTTCCAAACGGTGCCGCCGTCCGGGCGGTCTTCCAGGACGATGTTCATCTTTTCGAGCCGTTCGCGGATTTTGTCCGCCGCAGCCCAATCTTTGGCTTTTCTGGCTTCTTTTCTTTCCCGGATCATCTTTTCGATCTCGTTCGTGTCGATCGACTGTCTTTCGGCGCCCTGTCTCCGCTTGCGCTCGAAATATTCGGCGGGGGACTGGGAGAGCAAGCCCAGGATTTCTCCCGCGCGAAGCACGTCGGAATAGCCCTTTCGGACGGTTTCGACGGCGACCCCGGAGGCTCCGGTCTCGAGTTCGTCCAGGAGGCGGTTCAACGACCGGATGTGGGAAAACACGGCTCCGAGCGCGCGGGCCGTGTTGAAGTCGTCGTCCATGGCCTGCCGGAAATCTTCCCGGAGTTCGCCGGACGCATCGGATTGCTTTGCGGAATCCCCGAGTTTTTCTTCGGCCCTTTCCAGAAAGGTGTAGATTTTTTCCAAGGCGGAGGCGGCCTCCTCCATGGCTTTTTCGCTGAAATCGACGGGGCTTCGGTAATGGTTGGAAAGCAGGAACAGCCTGACGGCTTCGGGGTGGTGCGATCGCAGGATGTCTTTTACCGTCAGGAAGTTCCCCAGGGATTTGGACATTTTTTCATGGTCGATGTTCACGAATCCGTTATGCATCCAGTATTTGACGAACGGTTTCCCGAAGGCGGACTCGGATTGGGCGATTTCGTTTTCGTGATGGGGAAATACCAGGTCCCTTCCCCCTCCGTGAATGTCTATGGTTTCTCCCAGGAGGCTTCGGCTCATGGCGGAGCATTCGATGTGCCATCCGGGCCGTCCTTTTCCCCACGGACTGTCCCAAGAGGGTTCGCCGGGCTTGGCGGATTTCCACAGGGCGAAATCGAATGGGTTTTTCTTTCTGTCGTCGACGGCGATTCTGGCGCCGGCTTCCATTTCCTCGAGTTTTCTGCCGGAGAGTTTTCCGTATTCGGGAAACGAATCGACGGAGAAGTATACGTCTCCGTCCATGGGATAAGCCGATCCTTTTTCCACCAGTTGTTCGATGATTCGGACGATGTCGCCGATGTGCTCCGTGGCCCTTGGTTCCATTGTGGCCCTGCGCACGTTCAAGGCGTCCATGTCCTCGTAGAATTCCTCTATGTATTTTTCGGCGATTTGCTTGGATTCCATGCCGAGCTTGTTGGCGCGGTCGATGATCTTGTCGTCCACGTCGGTGAAGTTTCTCGCGTACAGGACCTCGTAGCCTTGGAACTCGAGGTAGCGGACGATCGCGTCGAAGACCACGACCGAACGGGCGTGTCCGACATGGCAAGAATCGTAGACGGTCGGTCCGCAAACGTACATCCGGACCTTTCCCGGGAGGGTCGTCTCGAAAATTTCCTTTTGTTTCGTCAGGGTATTGTAAATATGAATGCTCATGTATCCTGGTTCCTGGTCCGGGGGGAGTCATCGTCCGGCGAATATTCGACAAGGGCGACGCACATGGAGGCGATGCCCTTTCCTTTCCCGATCGCGCCGAGACCCTCCGTGGTAGTGGCTTTAATATTGATTCTGTCGGTTCGGGTTTCAAGGGTCTCGGCTATTTTTCGGGCCATGGCTTCGCGGTAGGGGGAAATCCTGGGTCGCTGCGCGAACACGGTGACGTCGAGGTTGAGCAAGGCGAACCCTTTTCTTTTCACCATCGCGTAGGTTTCGCGCAGCAGGATCAGGCTGTCGATGTCCTTGAAGGAAGGATCGGAATCGGGAAAATGGAGGCCGATGTCTCCCAATCCCGCCGCGCCCAGAAGGGCGTCGCATATGGAATGCAATACCGCGTCCGCGTCCGAGTGTCCATCGAGGCCTTTCTCGAATGGAATTTCGACGCCTCCGAGAACCAGTCTTCTTCCCGAGACGAGTCTATGCACGTCGTATCCCGACCCGATTCGCATAGCTTCCTTTCCGGATTTCCCGCAAAACGGCCGGGCGTCGGCGCCCGCCCGAAAACCGAGACGTTGAAACGTTAAAGCAAGTCGTATAGCACAAACCTCTCTTTCCGTAAAGGAGGCAAATTTCCGTCGGCTTTCTCCCGTACCGAAGTAGCGGACAAGGCAGATGGAGAAGCGTCTTTTGTTCCGAGCCGTTCACGGGGTCAGGACGATTCCCGAGGGAAGCGATTCTCCGAAGATTGCGGATTCCTCCATCTTTTCGACCGGGACGATTTCATGGAGGAAACGGGCGTATCGGGGACGGACGCCGGCGTTTTCCATCCATTTTTCGATTTTTCGCACGGTTTCCTGGTCGAGGTCTCGGGTTCGGTCGCCGGTCTTGCGCGCCATTTGGGCGAGAGCGGAGGCTATGGGTTTCGCGAAGCTTCCGTCCATTTCTAGAACCGATTCTATCCACCGCGAGACTTCGTCGGGAGCGACGATCCTGTCTGCGGGCCCGTAGAGAAGGGTTCGCGCGCCTATTCTGGAGAGCGCCCAGAAATGCTGCGGCGTCGGTGGCCGGGTGTTCAATTCGGACAGCAGACGTCGGCCCCAGGCGGCCTTGTCCTTGGCCTGCAAAAGTTCCATGTTCGCGAGAGCCATCCAAATTTCCAGGTTTTCCTGCGGGCTTGTTTTTGTTTTGACTCCTTTTTTAGGCGCGGCCAGAGCGGAAAGATCCTGGCTGAATTGCCTTTGCTGGCCGGGCTTGAGACCGCCCGCGACGCGTCGCCAAAGGACCCACCATTCGGAGCGGACTTGGGCGTTGTTGGAAAATCGCATCCCTTCGATGTAGATTTTCCAGAGGGCCGCCATTCTTCGGGAATCGAATCCTTCCCCGAAGCCGGGTCTCGTGCAGAATCCCGTCAGGTTCAACCATCTGCTTTCATGGACGGGAGAGGTGTTTCTGGTCGATTTGAGTTTCAGCAGGGCGTCCGCGATGTTTCTCAGCAGTCCGAGCGGCCATTTTTCCTTGGGTCTCTCCACGAAGGAGGAAATTTCCTTGACGAGGGATTCGAGCTTGTCCGTGCCGGATTTGTCCGCGAAGGCGTCTTCGATTTTTTGCAGCGTTTGTTGAACGAGGTCTTCGTCGAAAATTTCCAGGTCGGCCACTTCCGGGGGCGGGGATTCGTCCCTTAGCTGGAAGTTCAGTTTCCACCGGTGATTGCTCACGAGGGAGCGGCACCACACGGCAAGGGTCCCTGTTTCGGTGAATTCGGCTTCGATTTGGACCGGCACGTTCCGGGAGGCGCTTTTTTTTCCGAACTGTATGACGGTCTTGAGGGGCGGGAGGGGAGTCAAGGAGTCGTCGACGGGGACCAGTTCGCCGCTTTTGTCTCCCGAGCGATAGCTGGAGCTGTAGATTTCGAAGCTGGCGGGCCGGTTGGCCAGGACCTCGAACCGAAGATTTTCGAGTTCGATGCTGCTGCCCTCGTCCAAGCCTCTTTCGACGAGGCAAACCGCCTGCTTCAGGTCGACCGGAGCGCCTTTTTCGTCCTTTGCGGCAATCCCGAGGAAATAGGAGCGGGGGCTTCCGCTGCCGACCCTGACGCCTTTGCCGATTTTCACCAGACCGTAGTAAGCCGCGCCCAGCGACACGGCCAAATCCGGGGTCGGATTTTCCAGTTCCCGGGGGATATCGGGATTTTTTTCGCCGAACCAATGGCGAATCGCCTCCATGATTCTTCGCCTGACGATGGCGGGCTTCAGGGAGCCGCCGTTGAAGAGGACCAAGTCGGGCATGGCTCGTTCCCGGCCGGAAAATTTCCGGACGTCGTCCCCGTGCTTTTCCAGGAACCAACCCAAATGGCGGGTCACGGCCGGCTCGCGTTCGTAGGGAAGACCGAATTCGGCGATGCCGGAGCGGGCGGACTTCTCCTCGGTACCGCCGGGTTCGGCGAGCGGAAAGAAACCTTCGAGAACGGTTTCCTCCACTTCCTTTCGGTCCAACTCGGCGGAGACCGTGCCGGCGATCAGCTTTCCGCCCTCCCCCATCACGACTATTTTGCGGGATTCCTCGCGTCCGTCCAAAATGGCCTCCTTGGCTTGCCTGCACTGGTGGCACAAGGCCGTCCATCTGTCGGCGCTCAGCGAGGTCCTTTTTTTTCCGAACCGCGTTTCCAGGCGTCTCGCCAAGGTAAGGTCAACGTTGTCTCCGCCCAGGATCAGGTGGTCGCCGACCGCGATGCGTTCGAACCTGGGAGATCCTTCGCTTTCCCGGAGGGTGATCAATGTGAAGTCTGTGGTGCCGCCGCCGACGTCGCAAACGAGAATAAGATCGTCGGGCTTGACGTGCCGGCCCCAGTGCGCTCCGTGCTGGATCAGCCAGCTGTAGAACGCGGCCAAGGGCTCCTCGATCAGAACGACCTCGTTGCAACCGGCCAGATTGGCGGCCTCCAGAGTGAGTTCGCGGGCGACTTCGTCGAAGGATGCGGGCACGGTGACGATCAGGAGTTGGTTTTCGAGAAAGTCTTCCTCCTCCTCCGCCATGAAGTGGTTCCAGGCGTTCTTTATATGTTCGATATAGCCTGCGGAAGCCTGGACTGGCGACACTTTGTAGACTTCGCCGCCCGCGCCCCAGGGAAGGATTCTCGCTTTTCTGTCCACGTTGCGATGGCAGAGCCAGCTTTTCGCGGAGGAGACGAGCCGGGCGGGCACTTTGGAGCCGTGGTCCCTTGCGAAAGCGCCAGCGAAGGGTTGCTTTTCGACCCCGGAGGATTTCCAGGGAATCGATATGGCGTCCCGGGAAATGTCGTATTCGCCCGGAATGTAAAGAAACGACGGAAGCACGGGAAGCCGGGAGAATTCCCCCGGTCCCGTCAATTGGGGTATTTGGAAGGTCCTTATTTTGTAGGACTCGCCGTCGCGGGCCAAGTCCACGTAAGAGACGGCGGAGTTGGTCGTGCCCAGATCGATTCCGACGATAAATCTTTTATCCGGTTCCAACGGTTTCCTTCTCCCTTACATTGAATTCCAGTTTCCATCGGCGGCCCGACTCCTCGGAGACGCACCACAGTTCCAAAGTCCCGATTTCCGTGGCTTTGACCTCGATATTTACGGGAACCACCGTCCCGTATTCTCCGTCGAGGGTGGTTTCCATGGTCGTTATCTTGTCGATTTCCCCCTCCCAGTCCTCCACGACGTCTCCGACCTTGTCGTGGTAGCGTCTGGAGGAACCCAGGAAATCGAAGGCGACCGGTTCGCCGACCACGAGCGCGAATTCCTGTCCGGCGATCGTTTCCCCGGCGCCTTCCTCCATGCCGAACGGACCTACGCAGATGGCCTTCTGTGGCGCGGGCATTCCCGGAACGGCGGGCATGGCGGCGGCGATGCCGATATAGTAGGATTTGTTGAGGCCTCCGCGGATTCTAATTCCGCGTCCTCTTTTGGCAAGTCCGAAATACGCGGCGCCTTTGGCGACGGCCAAGTCGAAGTCCGAGGATTCGATTTCCCTTGGAGGGGCATCCTCGGATTCGTTCCAGGACGCGACGATATCCATGATCCTTTTTCGCACGAGTCCGGATTTCATGATGCCGCCGTTGTAAAGGATGACGGTCGGGGACTGCGACTGGTCTCCGTCGCGGGGAGACTCGCTCAGGAATTTTGCCAGGTGATGGGTGACGGCCGGGTCGGATTCGTAGACCAGCCCCATTTCCCTTATGCCGGTCTTTTGGACGGCGGCGGGTTTCCTGTCTTTTTCGCACCAAGGGAAGAAACCGTCAAGCAGCACTTTTTCCACGGTTTCCCTCGAGAGCTTGGCTTTGATGGTCCCGCCGATGAGGCTTGTTCCTCTGCCGAGAATGGTGATGGGTTGCTCTTCGAGATCGTCGTTGGAAAGAATCCGTTCCTTGGCGGCCCGGCAGCTGTGCCAAAGTCCTCTCATCTGCCAGGAGTCCAGCCTGGTCCCTTTCTGGGCCAGCTCGCGGGCGACGGCGTAGGCCAAGGCCAAGTCCATGTTGTCCCCGCCCACCAGCAGGTGGTCCCCCACCGCGGTCCTTTCCAGAACAAGCTCCCCGTCTTTTTCGGCGACATTGATGAGGCTGAAGTCCGTGGTTCCGCCTCCGATGTCGCAGACCAGCGCCAGGTCGTCCTTGCCGATCTTCTTTCTCCACTGGTCCCCCATCAGATCGATCCAGGCGTAGAAGGCGGCCTGCGGTTCCTCCAGCAGAACGATGTTTTTCAGGCCCGCCATTTCGGCGGCTTTGACTGTCAAGTCCCTGGCCACGGCGTCGAAGGAGGCCGGGACGGTCAGCATGATTTCCTGGTTTTCCATAAGAAGCTCTTCCCGGACGGTTCCGCTCTCGACGGCCATTTCGGAGTTCCAGGCGTTGCGTATGTGCGCCAGGATCGCGGCGGAGGCGTCCACCGGGGATTTTTTCGCTTCCTTGTCGGGGCATTCCCATGGAAGGATCGGTTTGTTTCTGTCCACCATCGTGTTGCACAGCCAGGATTTGGCGGAGGAAACGAGTCTCTGGGGAATCTCCGCCCCCCTGTCGCGCGCGAATTCTCCGACTGCAACGTCCTCGTTTTCGCTCCACGGAAGCTTCAGGGCATCCTCCGCCACGTCGTGCCTGCCGGGAACAAGGACGAAGGACGGCAGGACTTTTCTTTTTTCGACGGTCCCCGCGGATACCAGCTGGGGGATTTCGAACAGTTTTATTTCCGGTTGCCCGCCGGGTTCGAGTTCCGCTTTGGTATAGGCGGCGACGCTGTTCGTCGTTCCCAGGTCTATTCCTATTATATATATCGGTTCGCTCATGTCTTTTCGGTTCCTATGGTCGAAATTGAACGGGAAAAAAGTCGCATGTGGACGGCAAGGTCGCGATCATGGAATCTCCACTTCCGCCGGAGCGATGATTCTTGCGTCTCCCGCCGGCGACAGCGTAGGCATTTCGATTTTTTTCGCCTTCCATCCTTTGTGGCGCAAGATTCCCTTGAACGGAGGCTCTCCGGTCACGGCCCCGGTCAGTTTGATTTCGTTGGGGTCGAATCCCTCCTCCACCGTCGTCTCCTCCCCTTCATCCCTGTCGATTACCGGCAGGAGAGCCAAGTTCTTTTCCATGGCCCTTTTGCAATTCTGATGGATGCTTCTGACGGCCGCGCCGATCTGGTCGTCCTCGTAGACGTCCAGGTTTTCGGAGAAGAAATCGAGGAGTCGTCCTTCCCTTTGGAGAAGCGCGAGGAGATACAGAAAAATTCGCCGGTCGTTGTCGTCCTTCTCCTTTTTGTCCTTTTCCGAAAGACGGTCTTCGAGCGCGTCCAGGGTGCGCTTTTTGGTCTCCCCGGCTTTCGGCGGTTCGGCTTTTTTGAACAGGCTTGCGTTGACGATTCTCAGGAACAGCCACAGAAGCAGGGCGAAAAGCAGGAAAAAGGCCGCCGATACGGGAAGGAAGTAGGCGCTCGCGAGGGTTTGGTAGGATTCCATGCGGGCGACGAAATCGGTCAACGCCGGATCCTGGTTCTGCAATCGGTTCAGGGAAACCAGTTCTTTGGAGGCCAGTTCGAGACCGTACCACAGGATCGCGTTCACTATCGCCGCCAACAGGGCGGACATCAACAGGACGACGATGAAGGTCCGTCTCGAGAAGGCTTTTAAAAGGTTCATGCGTTATCTCCCGATATTGTTCAATATTGCACCTCGAATTCGACGTTGAAAACCGGCGCCGACAAAATAATCGGGTAGTCTAAATACGGAAACGTCGCGTGTCAAGGCCGAATCGCGGCCGACGGCTGCCGCCTCGGTTCCGTCCGCTTGCGATTTGCCTTGCTTGCTGGGGATTGTTGTGGTAACTTTTCTTGGCGATTGGCAAGACCGAGGCAACAAATTCGAATCGAGCCGCTTTGAAAAACGAGTAAAAGGAAAACAAAGATTTTCGGAAAAATGGCCTCGTATTTCAAGAAATTTTCCCGTTTTCGTTCGACGATCGTTTCCGGTTTGATTTTGTTCGCGGTCGTTGTCGTGTATGCGACCGGCATATTTCCGTTTTTGGATCAGATGGAGTTGCGGACGATCGATTTGAGGTTCCTTTTGAGAGGGCCGGTCGCTCCCAATCCGGGCATCGTGCTGGCGGCCGTGGACGAGAAAAGCATCGACCGGGAAGGCAAATGGCCGTGGCCGCGGACCAAGATCGCCGCTTTGGTTCGCGAGCTGTCGGAGGCCGGAGCCAAGGTGATCGCTTTGGACATTGGGTTTTTGGAGCCCGAGGGGCGCGACGTCCAAGACGCCCTCGACCGGATCGAAGACAAGATGGGCGAGTTGGGCCTTGAGAACCGAGAGTTGTCCTCGTTTTTGGACGAATTGCGAAGTCTGGCCGATTTCGACAGGATTTTGGCCGAAGCGATCGAGGAATCGACTTCGAAGGTCGTTCTGGGCTTCTTTTTCCACACGGATCGCAGAAGCGCCGAACATCTGGGAGAGCGGTCTCCCGAGGCGTCGGCGGACGGCATAGCAGGGGCCCGTTACGGATTCGTCAGATATTCCTCTCCCAAGGCGAAAGAGAGGTCGTTTTTGAAAGCCGTGGCCCCTCAGGCCAACATTCCCGTGATATCGAAAAGTTCGCCCTACGCCGGATATTTCAACATGACCGCCGATTCGGACGGAGTCGTGCGCCGGGTCGCGTCGGTCGTCCAATTCGGCGACGAACTGTACGCCCCGCTTTCCGTGGCGACCGCGGCGGCTTTCCTTGACTCGTCGCCATCGTTGTTCGTAGACGAACACGGAGTGGAAGCGATCGGAATCGGAAGTCTCGAAATTCCTTCGGACGAAGCCGGACGGATAATGATCAACTATCGAGGGGCGCCGAAGACCTATCCTCACGTTTCGGTCACGGACATATTGAACGGGAAGGTCGCGGACGGTCTTTTCGAAAACGCCGTCGTGCTGGTGGGGGTCACGGCCGTTGCCGTCTACGATTTGAGGGTGACGCCGTTCGGCGGCGTCTTTCCCGGGCTGGAAATCCATGCCAACGCAATCGACAGCATCTTTTCCGGCGACGAATTGTATCAGCCCGAATGGTTTCGGTTTTTGAACCTTGTTCTCGTTTTTGCGACGGGCGCCGCGCTGTGCGCCCTTTTGCACGGAAGCAACGCGGTGACCGGGGGATTCGCCGCGCTTGGCGTGTTTACCGGCTATTTTGCGATTTGCGTGCTTTTGTTTTGGACAATCGGATGGGTCCTGAATTTGACCTACCCGCTGGTCGCGGTCGTATTGATTTACATCGGCGTGGTTTCCCATCGCTATTTCGCCGAATCTCTGCAAAAAAGGTTCGTAAAGGACACTTTCTCGACGTTCGTGTCCGCCGAAGTGGTCCAGCAATTGCTCGAGTCTCCCGAAAAGATCGTGCTCGGGGGAGAGGAGCGGGAGATTACCGCATTCTTTTCGGACGTCCAAGGCTTTACGAGCATATCGGAAAAGCTTGCGCCCAAGGAACTGGTCGAGCTTCTGAACGAATTCCTGACGGAAATGGCGGATATCATCATGAAGCACAAGGGAATGGTGGACAAGTTCGAGGGCGACGCCATCATCGCCATGTTCGGCGCTCCCTCCGATCTAAACAACCACCCGGAGGCGGCGTGCCTGGCCAGCATTGAAATGCAGAAAAGGCTCGGGCAGCTTCGCGCAAATTGGAGGAAGCTGGAAAAGCCGGAGTTGAAAATGCGGATAGGCCTGTACTCGGGGGTCGCGGTCGTCGGAAACATGGGCTCCAGAAGCAGGATGGACTACACGATGATGGGGGACACGGTGAACACGGCCGCGCGGCTCGAGGGCGTCAACAAGGTATACGGCACCTGCACCATCATGGGGGAAAGCACCAGGCGGGCGGCCGGGGACTGGATAGCCGTCAGGGAGATCGATTCCATCAAAGTGGTCGGCAAGAAGGAAGCCGTGAAAATCTTCGAATTGCTCGGATATCCGGGGGACGTCGACAATCTGCTTTGCGAAGCGGTCAACAACTATGCGAAGGGTCTTTACGCCTATCGGGCGCAGGACTGGAACCGGGCGATCGTATTTTTCCAAAAGGCCTTGTCGGCGGTCCCGGACGACGGTCCCAGCAGAACCATGCTCGACCGGTGCAACTATTTGAAGACACATCCCCCCGGCAAGCGGTGGGACGGAACGTTTGTCTTGAAGAGCAAATAGGATGGAATGCGGATTCGAAAAAGAACACTCGAAGAATTGAAATTCGCGTTTTCGTATGGTATTTCATCGATAAAATGGAGGTGCGCTTGTGAAACGAGGATTGGCCTTGCTGGTTGTCGTTCTTGTCGTATTCGCCGTTTCCGTCCTGCATTGCCCTGGACGCGCCGAAAGTCCCTTTCTTGATCGAGGCGTGGAGCAATACCGGCTGGAAAACTACGAAGAATCGATTCCTCTTCTGGAAAAAGCGAGAGAAAGCGAGCCCGGGTCGGGAGTCGCGGCTTTTTTTCTGGGGATGGCGTACAAGCAGACGCTGCAATATTCCAAGGCGGAGGACTGTCTCCGAGCTGCGGCGACGCTTTCGCCTCCCATAAAGGAAGCCGTTTTGGAACTTGTCGATGTGTCGTACCAGAACGGGGAAATACAGGAAGCCGAAAAATGGATCGCCATTGCGGAAAGGGAAGGTATCGAGCCGGCCAAGACGGCTTTTCTGAAAGGTCTCGTACTGGAGAAGACCGGGAGAAACGACGAAGCGGTCGAGGCTTTTTCCATTGCCAAGGAGCTTGATGCTTCTTTTTCGCAATCCGCGGACATTCAAACGGCGCTGATTTTCATCAAGGAGAAAAAAAGCGACGAAGCCCGGGATCGACTGGAAGCGGCCGTTCTCTGGGATCCCCTGTCGGATCTTGCGTCCTTGGCGAGGCATTATATGACTTTGGCCGAGGGCGGTATCGAAAAGGAACCGTTGCGCCTCGCCGTCGGCGTTTTCGGCCAATACGACTCCAACGTAGTCCTCGAGCCCAACGATACGAAGGTGGCATCGAGCGTTTCCAACGAGCAGAGCACCGTCCTGGCCACCAGGGTCCGGGTGGACTACGTTCCCCGATTGGAAGGGCCATGGCTTTTCAACGCGCAATATACGTTCGCCGGCGATTTTCACCATCGCAATTCCACCACCCATGATATCTTGACGAACGACCTTTACCTGGCGCCGGGATACGATTTCGGAACATTCGCCGGATACTGGATCGGCATGTACAATCACAGCCTCGTCCGCGACCCGAGCTACAAGCCGTATCTCGAGTCCTACCGCACCGGGCCGATGCTGCGGACCATGTCCGGGGACAACCATGTTTTCGAGGCGTTCCCGTCGTACTGCAAGAAAAATTTCTATCGGTCGGCCTATTTGGAGGAGGAGGACAGGGACTCGGAGAATTGGAGCGCGAGCTTCGGTTGGCTGTGGCTGTTCCGGAAGAACGCGTTTTTCAATTTGGGGTACGAATATTCGGACGAAGACGCCCAGGGGGACAACTGGGACTACCGCGGCAATCGGTTCAGGGCGAACGTGTCTCTCCCTCTTTCGGCCGGCGTGAGGCTCCAGACGGGCGCGGAAGTTTTCGTCCAGGATTTCGAAAACGAGCATTCGGTGTTCGGGAAGAAGCGCGAGGACGACTTGTACAAGGCTTGGATCGGGGCTTCCTGGGAATTTTTGAAAAACAAGTACTTTATTGTGGATTATACTTGGACGAGAGTCGATTCCAACTTGGCGGTTTACGATTACGACCGTTACGTGGTATCGACGGGGGTCGAGTTTCGTTATTAGTTCTCGCGACGGGAAGGCATGAAGGCGAACCTTGCTGGCGCGATTGCATCAAGGCGGAGGTTTCCAATGAAACGATCGTCGGGGGTTGTTTTTTTTGCGATTATTTCGGTGGCTTGGGCGGTTTCGGCTTTTGCGGAGCCGGTAGGCGAGTTTTCCGCGATCCGAGGAAACGTGGATATAACCGCGCCCGGAGCGGGGGCGCGACCTGCGGTTCCGGGGGACCCGGTTTCCGTGGGCGACATTGTCCGGACGAAAAGCGGTTCGAAGGCCGAGATCGTGTTTTCGGACGGGAGCGTTGCGAGGCTGGCGCCGGGCAGCAGGATCGAAATCACGGAATATCTGGTGGGCAAGGATGAAACGAAAAGCACCTTCAGGCTGTTCAGAGGAAAAATCCAGAGCCGGGTGAAGAACGTGTTCGGAGGATTGTTCGGGCTTTTTCGAAAAAACCGTTACGAGGTGCATACTCCGACCGCCGTTATCGGCGTAAGGGGAACGGACTTTTTCGTGTACCATCAGGCCAACCTGAGCGGTTCCGTTTTCAAGGATGGACATGGCTACGGATATTGCTTGAACAAGCCGGACGTTGTCCGCGAAATAGAGGCCGGGCAGGCGTTGGTCGTTCTCGATGCCAATACCCCTCCGAAGGTTCGTCCGGCGACGGAGGTGGAAATCGAAAGGCATATTCGGGACGCCGACCCTGGAGTCGCGGATTTCGACGAGGGACGTTCGATGGACAGGAGCGCGGCCGTATCGGCGGAAGTCGCCGGGTTGGCGACGAATGGGGAAAAAATCCAGGGGATCGTCGAACGTTCGAAGGATGCCGGCATAGACACGGAGCAGGCCTCCGACAAAAAGGAATTGGAGAAGTCGTATCCGGAGATCGCGCGTTCCAATGTTCCCGATCTTCCCGAACCGCCCCCGTTTTTGAAAATCGCGGGCAAAGTCGAAAACCCGTCTCTCTCGGCGGACTTTTCGGGCATGATTCCCGGGTTGGTTTCCCTGGCGGGCGTCTACGACGAGAGGCCCGGCTCGGTTTGGACGGCGGACGCTTTCGGGTTCGTCGAAGACAAAGGCGAGTTTTACGGGTTGACCGGGGGGGTTTGGTTGTCCTGGGACGCCGCTTTGGAGGCGATTTTCATCGACGAGGACGGCAGTGCCGGTTATCTTTCCGGCAACTTTTTCGGTTCGGATTCGGGAGAGCCGAAGAACGGGGAATTCTTCGGCAACGGCTTTATGTCTGTCACGAGGATGGTAGCGGACGCGGGCATCGAACCGGAAAAGCTTCCGGACAATATCGTTTCGGCGTCGGGGGCCGATCTCGGGTTGACGGGAATCGGGAAGTTCGCGGCCGGCGGAACGCTTTCCGTTTCCGAAGGGACCGGGGAATCGATTTCGCTGAAAGGCCAGGGCTGGGGGGTCGAGCGAAGGGAAATGGAAGGCATGTACGACGGCGAAGTGGGGGACGAATTCGTCCTGGGTTTAAGGGACGCCGAAGGTCCCGTGACCGGATATTTCGAGGTCGAGGGTTCGATTTGGTCGGAGGACGGGATCAGGGGGACGGCCGCAGGGTCCTGGTTAAGCATAGAGGACGCGACTACGGGCATCGCGGCGGCGGACCTCGCGGGAACGTTCGATCCCGACAAGGCGACCTGGAAGTCGGTATTGATCGGCGGATGGATAGAAACGAAAAAGTTTTTGGAAATGGCACGTACCGTCCCGGACGATTTGGACGCGCTGAACATTCCGGCGGTCGATATTGGCAAGGCGGATCTTTCCGGAACGGACGGGAATATGCGGGTGAGTATGAGCGACGTGACCTTTTTCGCGTATTCCACGAACGCTCCTCCCAAGATATGGGCAACGGACCGGGTTTCGGGCGATTACGGAGTCGCGCCCGTCCCTGGGCGAACCTCCGTCGGACTGTCGGGGAAGACCGGAGACGCGGTTTTGGAGGCCGATTTTTCGGTCACGAAGTGGAACGGGGGCGAATGGTCCGCAGACATTAGCGGAAGCGGTTCGGTTTCCGGCCGCCGAATCGACATGCAAGGAGGGGCCGCCGGGGATTATGGAGCGAGTTCCTTTGCGGGGACCGCCGCCGGCGTGGTTTCGGAGGCCGGGAGTCGTTAGTGTCTACTGGATCATGGAGACCACTTGGTTGACGAGTTTCTCAATCCCGTCCGCCACGTCCTTGATGCCGGGGCCGAGCATGTACGCCGGCGTCGTCACGAGCTTGTTCTTCTTGTCCACATGGATTTCGTAGACGGAGCATTTTTTGTGGGCGCCTCCCATTTCCTCGATGGCTCTGGCGGTCCCCGGATCTTTTCCGATAGTGACTTCGGGTCTCTTTTCGGAAAGAGCCTTCGTCAGGGTCGCCGGGGCGATGCAGATGGCTCCGACCGGTTTGCCGGCCTCCGCCATTTCTTCGAGGATTCTCAGGACCTCGGGGTTGACTTCGGCGTTAGCGCCCTTCATCGCGAAGTCGCTCAAATTTTTGGCGGCCCCGAACCCGCCGGGCAGGATGATCGCATCCAAATCGGCCGCCTTGACGTCCTTCAAATTCCGTATTTCGCCCCGGGCGATGCGGGCGGATTCGACCAGAACGTTTCGTTTTTCGTTCGTCGGCTCTTTGGTAAGGTGATCCACCACATGGAACTGGTCGATGTCCGGGGCCATGCAGACGATCGTCGCTCCGGCCTTGTCAAGCGCCAGCAGCGTCAAAACGGCCTCGTGTATTTCGGAGCCGTCGAAGACCCCGCATCCCGACAACAGAACGCCAACTTTTTTCGCCATTTGTCTCCTCCTTTTCAATAAGCGGCTTGGATTGTTCCGGACGTTTCGTCCGGCAGCGGTTTCCGTTCGAAACCGCGAGCGATTCGCGGCCGATTCGCTTCAGCCCAGGACGTGCCTGTCCAAAACGAAACAAACGAAAGTTCCCGCGAAAACCTTTTCCGATTCGCGACTGCACACCACCTCCACGATGTTCTTTTTGCCCTCCACCTTCGCCACCCTTGCCTCCGCGATCACCTTGTCCCCCGTCCGGACGGGTTTCAGGAATTTCACGTCGGCGCCGCCTAGGACCACGTTAGGATGGTTCACGGCGATCATGGCGGCGTAGTCGCCCAGGCCGAAGACGAATCCTCCGTGTGCCAGGCCCGATTCGTCGGCCGCCATCCTTTCCGTGGCGACCAGTTCCACCCGGCTGTACCCTTCTGCCGTCTCCAAGGGTTTTCCGCAAAGCTCCTTGTCGATTTTCTGGTGAGTAATTATCTCCATAATACCCTCCGATTAGGTTGATATTCGCGACGAACCGATCTTTTTTGTTGCATATCGTCCATGCCGTTTTTCGATGCTCGGATTATGTTTAGTATAAAAGAGGAAAATTATCAAGCGAGTTGATTTCATTGAAGATTTCGGAATCGGAATTCGCGGGTTGCGCGCGAAAAAAGTTGAATAAAAAGGCCTTCGCGGCTAAACTGTCTCGTTTGTCGCGAACTGTTTCAGTACATTGTCAACAAAGGACGGGAAAATTGGAAAACATAAAAAGACGAATCGAAAAATTCGGAAAAATTCTGGAAAAGCAGGATTTCGACGCGTTCATGGTGCTCGTGGAGCAGAACAGGCGCTATTTGAGCGGCTACACGGGCGAGGACACGCAGTTCGACGAAACGGCGGGAGCGCTTTTCATAACGAAAGACCGACTGGTCCTGGCGACCGATTCCCGGTACGATCTGCAGGCCGAACGGGAAGCCCCTCTGTTCGAAGTCGTGACGTATAAGAAAGGTATGGAAAAGGAGGCCCCTTTCATATTGGAAAAGCTGGGGGCCAATCGGTTGGGATTCGAGAGCGTCCGGCTGTCATGCCTGCAGCACGGCAAACTGCGAAAGGCATTGGACGAATCCTCCGTCGCGCACGTGGAGCTTGTTCCTTCCGAGGATTTGATAGAGACCTTGCGGATCGTCAAAGAGGAAGAGGAGATCCAAGCGATAAAGGCGGCCCTCCGGATAGCCGAGAGGGTTTTCTGCGACTATCTTCCGGAAATAAAGCCGGGCATGACCGAAAGACAGGTCGCGTGGGAGCTGGAAAAGCGAATCAGGGGGAATGGAGGCGAAGCCTTGTCCTTTCCTTCCATAATCGCTTCGGGCCCCAACGGCGCTCTTCCCCACGCCGTTCCGACGGACCGGAAAATCGTCCGGGGAGAGCCCCTTCTTTTCGACTGGGGGGTCAAGTTGGGCGGTTATTGCTCGGACATTTCCCGGACCGTGACGATCGGTCGTCCCGACAGTGTTTTCAAGGAGGTTTTCCAGACTGTGTACGACGCCCAGAGAAAGGCCATCGAGTCGATCAAACCCGGAACGACCGGAAAGGAAGCGGACAAGGTCGCCAGGGAATTCATCGACGCGGGAAAGTTCAAGGACAAGTTCAACCATGGCCTGGGCCACGGAGTCGGGCTCGCGGTTCACGAGTCGCCCCGTCTCAGTCCGTTGAAGGAGGATTTGCTCGAGCCGGGTATGGTCTTCACGGTGGAACCCGGGATATATCTTCCCGAATGGGGAGGGGTTCGACTGGAAAACATGGTCGTGCTTCGCGAACACGGGGCCGAAGTTCTGAACGAAACCGACCCCGCCTCGAACTATGTTTTGGATTGAACCATGAAGTCTCCTGACGCGCTGGCCGATCTTTTTTTGAACTATATTCTCGTGGAAAAGGGTCTCTCCGCCAACACTCTCGAATCGTACGGCGCCGATCTTGCCAAGTACCTGGATTTTTTGAAGAATTCGGGGATCGACCAAGTCGGCGAAGAGGATACGCCTCACATTTTGAGGCACCTGATCGAGCTGAGAAAGGAAGGTCTGAACGCGAGATCCAGGGCCAGGCACTTGGTTGCCTTGCGGGGCTTCTACAAGTTTCTGGTCCGGGAAAGGATCATCGGGAGCGATCCCTCCGCCTCCGTCGATCTGCCGAAAACGGGGTTGAAGTTGCCGGACGTGATGTCCGTGGAGGAGATCGAAAGGATTCTGAAGGAGCCGGATACCACGACTCCGCGGGGCCTCAGGGACGCGGCCATGCTGGAGCTTCTGTACGCGGCGGGTTTGAGGGTTTCGGAACTCGTGGGAGTGAAGGTTCGGGAGGTCAACCTGGAGGCGGGATTCGCCAGGGTGTTCGGCAAAGGTTCCAAGGAGAGGATCGTTCCCATCGGCGCGTTCGCCAGAGAGAGGGTTTCGGAATATTTGAATTACGGAAGACCCTATTTGTTGAAAAACGCCCGGAGCGAATATCTTTTCACCGCGCACGCGGGCAAGCCCATGACGCGGCAGGGATTCTGGAAGCTTCTGAAGAAGTACGCCGCCAAATCCGGAGCGGTCAAGAAAATCACCCCTCACCGTTTTCGCCATTCGTTCGCAAGCCACCTGCTGGAGGCCGG
>CAZNTU010000050.1:0-30906 GCA_964575975.1 uncultured Desulfobacteraceae bacterium | reverse complement strand
ACGGGTCGATAAATTCGGCATGTTACCCGTTAAGTTTACAATGTCAAATTATTGGTTATTCGTTATTGGTTATTCGGCAATGGCGGTTGATCAATTCCCAATATCCAATAACCAATCAACCAATATCCAATAACCAATAACCAATCAACCAATAACCAATCAACCAATATCCAATAACCAATCAACCAATAACCAATAACCAATAACCAATCAACCAATATCCAATAACCAATCAACCAATATCCAATAACCAATCAACCAATAACCAGCATCCCGAGATTTTCATCGCCCCGGTTACTTGCTTTCCGGGGTTGGCGATTTGTTTTTCTCGGTTATTATTTCCCCGACGATGCGCTCCAGTTCGGCCAGGGTTTTGCCGTAATCGGCCTGCGCTCGGGCCAACGACAACTGGAAATTGTAAGCGGCCTTTTGCGTCTCCAGGAAATCCGAAAAGCTCCCCTCGCCCTCCTTGAACCAAGTTTCCGCCGTTTGCACCGATTTCAAGGCCTGGGGCATCATTTGATCGCGGTAGAGATCGATCAGTCGCTTGTGGTTCGACAATTTGAAGTACAATGTCCTGATCTGGGAATACGTCTCGTTGATCCGGCTGTTTCTTTCGGCCTTGGCCTTTTCGGCCTTGGCCCTGGCTTCGGCCGCGCGACTGCTGTTTTTTCCGAACCAAAGAGGGACGCTCATTCCGAACCGCACGCCGTAGGAATCCTCCCCGGCGTCCTCCGGAGGCGCCGCGACATCCGGGTCCCCTACTCCGGAATAGAAAAAGCCCACGTTGAATTCCGGAAGATTCTTGTATTTGGCCAAATCCACATGGGCTTCGGCCATTTTGACCGCCGCCTCCGCCACGCGGATTTCTTCGCGGTTTTTTCGCGCAATTTCGTAAAGCTCGTCCACCTCGTATGCAACCTCTTTGACATCGACAGGTTTCGCGGCTCCCAAAACCGCATCGGGCGAACGGTTCAAAAGCCCGTTCAATTTCGTCTTTTCGGTCATTTCCAATTCGTCCAGCAAGATGATGTCGTAGCTGATCTGGGCGACCTGCGACTGCGATTTTACCGCGTCGAGAAAAGCGGCCTTGTCCTTTAAGGAGGCGGTCTCCCCGAATTTTCTAAGTTCGTCGAGCAAGTTGGCGTTCAGCTGCGCCACCCGCCTTGCTTCCTGAATGTAAAGGAGTTCGTGGTACGATTGGCTGATCGCCGCCGCCACGTCCCTCGCAGCCCTGTCCACGTTCAGCTTGGCGATTTGCGCCTCCGCCTCCACGATCTCTCCCTCCTTCGACAACTTGCCGGGAAAAGGAATCGTCTGGGAAACGGAAGCGTTCCAATCCTCCGGACCCAGACGCGTTTCGATGGGTTCGGGAAAATATGTGACCGAAATCTGAGGATCCGGAAGAGCGGTGCTCACACCGTGTTTTTTCACTGCGGCCTTCCATGCCTCTCTTGCCGCGACTATTTCGGAGTTGTCGGCATACGCGCGCTCCACAAGCTCCGGAATCGTTATTTCCGTTTGCAGTTCCGATTCCGCCTCGATCCGGTGCTCCCGCGACTCGGACAAAACCCCGGCCGCGACAGCCTCGCCCGCCGGAATTGCCAAACCCGCCAAAAATACAATCAATGCCGCAAGGGCATTTTTCATCTTCATCATCCCGATTCCGACATTCTCTTTTTCTTCGATTTCAAAAGATCAAACCCGTCCCACTCTACTACAATCCGAACCGTTTTAAAAGCGCCAAAAAACCGGTCGCAACCCGCCGTCTGACCGGGTTCTATTTTCAGCCACCCTCGCTCAAAAAAAAAGAACCACTAAGACACCAAGGACGCGAAGCGGACAATCTTAGCGTTCTTGGCGCCTTTGCGGTTCTTTTTCTTTTAGATGTTCCGCCGGATTTCCGCTTCTTCGGGAATGGCGAAATCAAATTGGCCGAAATTAAAACCCAGCCCCTTTTAGGCTTGATTGGATCCCCGACCGTATAGGCCGGGGAAACGCAACGGCTTCGTCAAAAAAATATCAAGCGCTGGCCGCCTGGTAGGCGCCTTTGTAGTCGGCATACAGGTCGTACACCTTTTTTTTAAGCTTTTTGATCCTGGCGGAATCCTCGGGGTCGGCCCAGCGAGGCTCGTGGATGGAGAACAGCGCGTTGGCGATGTCGTCGATATAATGCTCCGTCGCCTCGCACCACTCGTCGGTGCAAATGGAGGCCATTTCCGCGGCCTCGCCGATGTCCTTTTCGATTTTGTTCAGAGCCTCTTCCAGATGATCCAAATAGGTCCTCCATGCTTTCGCCAGTTCGCTTTGCATTTCGTCTTTCGGCATATTCATGGCTAAAACTCCTCCTTTTTATGCGGGTTCTCTTTCTTTTTGCCTGATGTCTTCGATCCATCGGAATCGATAAAAACGGATCATGCAAAATCATAACCAGCGTCCACGAAAATAAAATCCGCAACGGGATGTATTTTCTCCGTCGCCGAACGGTATCGAATCGCGGCATTTCCGTAAAGGTACTATAAGGCAATCCGACATTCGTTTTCCTCTTCCATACCTAACCAAATACATTGCTCGGCTTATTTTAAAAATGCTCCGAAAAACATATTTTGTCCCTCGTAGGGTCGCGAACCGAAACCAAAAAACCGTAAAGGAGGAGATCATGACGAATTTTCTCGGAAAACTTTTCTTGTATTTGGCGGTCGGGGCAATGTTGACCATGCCGTTGTACGGTTGCGAACGAGAGGGTCCGGCGGAAAGGGCGGGGGAACGAACCGGCGAGGCCGTGGACGAAGCCGCCGAAGAAGCCCGGGAGGCCGGCGAGGAGGCTGGAGAACAGCTTGAGGAAGGAGCGGAGGAAACGCGGGAAAGGACCCGATAGATGCTCCCGAGCATCCTTTCGAGCCGTTTCGCCGATTATGTCAAAAGCCGAATCGCTTCGACCGGGTTTGACCGCATAATCGTAAGAGGAGGTAAACCATGCTAAAATGGGCTCTCATATTTTTCGTCATATCCATAGTCGCGGCCCTTTTCGGTTTTACGGGAATCGCGTCGGCGTCGGCCGGCATCGCTAAAATCCTGTTCTACCTATTTCTGATTCTGTTTTTGGTCTTCCTGGTAATCGGAATAATCGGGGGCGACACAAAAAGAGTTTGAGTCGCGGCGATCAAAGACTCGGGGGATTTTTTACAATTCGTCCTTTTGAAGCGCTTCGGACCGGACACAACTTTTATCGAAAGTAGCGCCGAAATATTCGAGCACGTTTTTCGGCGCTACTGTTTTCAAGGCCCGCCGCATTCGACAGACCTTCACCCCGAAGGGATCATGGGCTTTCAACGATTTCCGGACCTTCAGGGAGAACCGGGCTTGGCCATTTTCTGCATGTAGCGCTTCGCCTCGTCGCCGGAAACAAGCTTCATCTCCTCGCCGCAGCAAACGAGTTCAGCCCCTCCCCCGTTCAACACTTGAACCACGTTTCCGCAAATTTCGCATTTGTAGACTTCTCCAGTATCGGGCATTTGAACCTCCTTGAAAAAAAGTTGATTTTCGTCGAAACCTTGCTTTTCCCGTTTTTCTCTTCGTCAAGAGAATCCTATACGACCGAGGCGTCGACCGGCAATACATTCTAAACGGTAACTTTCTTCGAAATACGCCTTATCTTTTGCGGTTTTTTTCGCGAGAATGCCAGATTCTCTCATATTTCGTCCGTCAAATTGTCGTATTTCTCTTCCATTAATATGAAGCGTTCCCGGCCTGCAGAGCCAATTGAGATGGCAATACCGGACAAAACAAAGCTTAAGGAAACAATTGAAAACCAACAAAAAACATGCTAAAAATCTCGACGAATTTTTCGCCGAACGCGAGCGAGTATTATTCTATTTGTTCTTCAAATTTGCGGACACTGTGGATTGACTCGGTTACAAATGTCGGTGTTTCGAAAGAACTTCAACATGATGGCAATGACCCTCAACAATTTTCCATCGACAGAGACCTATATGAACAAGATACTGACAAGGAGCATAAGGAGACCGTTCTCAAGCAAGCACGAAAAGTATTCTACTTCCAATCCGATAAGTATTTTTTTGGTCAACAACTTTTTTGCCAATTTCGGAGAGATGTTCAAAAATACGAACGCGGCGAAAACATTGGACGCAGGTTGCGGAGAAGGTCTTCTCTTGCGCTATTTGAAGGCTATCGACAGCTCTTCGGAATTCTTCGCCATGGATTATGACCGGAGAGAGATAATCGACGCCAGGCGGAATATCCCTTTTTCCAATCTTTCCGTAGGCGACATCCGCGCTTTACCTTTTTTCGACAATTTCGCGGACGTTGTCGTTTGCAGTGAAGTTTTAGAGCATATCGCGGATCCGCGGCAAGCAATCAGTGAAATTCACAGAGTAACCCGGAAATACGCCATTCTAAGCGTACCTCGGGAGCCGTTGTGGCGTATCCTAAACTTGCTGCGTTTCAAATACGTAAAACACGTCGGAAACACACCCGGACATGTCAACCATTGGAATGCTGTCAATTTCGGGAAGTTTGTGGGTGAATATTTCCATATAGTGGAAATGAGATTTCCTTTACCATGGACAATAGCGTTAGGTAAGAAAAAGCAGATCCGAAAACCATGAGAAATTTCATTTCCTACTTTATTTACATATCGCTTCTTTTTTTAGTGGCGTCTTTGATAAACGGGGATTATCTGCGCCTCCCTTCCATCAATTCGCCCAAGCACCTGATACTATGCCTGCTGTTTCTATTCTTTGGTTTTTTGGCCGACGCTTTTTCCTGGTGGAAAACAATGGTCGGTTCGGAGTTTAAAAACGTTTCGTTCAAATCGGCTCTGGCAAGCCAGGGATTTTCCGTTTTCGGCAAATACATTCCAGGCAAGCTTTGGATCGTCTTAGGTCGATCCGCCTTCATCGCAAAAGAGTACCAAGCGAACGAAAAGGATTTGGCGATATTATCCTTGACCGCCCAGTTCATTTCACTTTGGACAGGTTTCATACTCGGCGCTTTCAATTTTCTGTTTGTCCCGATCAAGAAATATATTGCCATTTCGATTTTTTGCCTTGTCTTATGGTCGTTTTTGACTCTTATTCTATTCACGGGGATTTTTCATAGAAAAGTCAGAGAAATCGCGGAACTTTTATTTAAAAAAAAACTGTCCGTTCCCTGTTTGAAATTCGCCACCACTCTCAAAATCCTTCCCTATTATTTCTCGACATGGTTGTGCTGGTGTTTGTCATTCCATTTTTTGGTTCTATCAATCGTCGATGGAAATCAAGTCCCTTGCTATACCGGCTTTTCTTTCGCATTCGCCGCCACAACGGGCCTGATCGTTCTTGTCGCCCCTGGAGGGATCGGCGTGAGAGAAGGAATACTGACAGGACTCCTGCATCTGTGGGGATTATCGCTTAACGATTCCGTAACAGTCGCGGTTGCCTCGAGACTATGGTTTCTTGTCGGCGAATTTTTTATTTTCATGTTGGGTATTGTTTTTTCCAACCGTTTTAAACTTCCGGGCAAAGAAAATGCCGCACAAAAACCCCGATAGACAAAAAAGCATTGCCATCGCCCTTCTGTTTTACCACAATCGAATATTCGAACACATTCGATGCTTCGCGGGCAATTCGACGATTTCCTGAACATCGTTGAAAAACAATGAAATGGATCGTTTCGGCTTTATCCTTGGATCAGCCGCAACAGGCCATAATTGTCCGCGGAAAATTCGGTCACCGTGTGTTTTTCTAAAAAGTCTTTCAGCATTTTCTTTTCTCGCGGGCTGTGTTTTCGGGCCCAATAGTTGAACAAATCGTAGTTTATCATCAAGTGGCTTATGTTTTTTTCACGCAAATGCCGGTATATCTCGACCGGTTCTTCGCACCTCGCGGATAGTTCCCCCATCATAGTAATGCTGAATTCGACGCTTATATCGAAATAGTAGCCTCGGTTTCCCAGGAAAATTCCCAGAATTTTATCATTTTCGGATAAATGCCCGTTGGCGTATTGAATTGCGGCATATTCGGGCCGATATTTGCGGATGTATTCGTCTCGGGACACTTTTCCGAGAATATACTCAAGAGGCCTGACGCGATCGAAAAGCGATGCCATATAGGCGGCGTTGATTCCTATCGTCGCAAAAACGATGCTGGCGACGATCGCGTAGCCCGTATTCCGGGAAATATTCGAATTAAGCATGACGGAAAGGATATTTTTCAGCCCGAACATGGACAAAATCGCCAAGGGTGGCATGACCGCCGCGAAATAGCGGATTCTGATCACAGTTTTGGCGCATGCGAACAATAAAAACAGCACCGAAAAATATAAAAACAATGCTTTTTCCGTTTTGACAATCCTACTGTCGCTTTTCAGGGATAGAAACGCGAACATTGGAAGCAACAGCAGAAATGGATTGGATCTGCCGTCAAAATACCTCGGATCGTCATCCTTTCCCTGAAAGAAAACCCGAACAGGAATAAGGATGATTTCCCAAGTGGATTCTCCGAATAATTTCCTGCGAACCTCTATATGGTTCATCGATAATGGCGTGTCGTATTTTTGACCGTCCGATTCATGATCCGATCCGTCTTTTAAAGCCTTATCGAAAAGCGGATAGACGATATTGCCGGTCCAAATGTAGTTGCGCATCATCCATGGGGAGAAAATCAACAAAGCCGTTGCCACAAAAACGATAAAATTGACGGCGGCCTTGCTCGTGCACGATTTGTCGTCACGATGGTAACGAACGTAAACGAAAGGAACGAACATGGCCAATAGGAACAGACCTATCAGACCGTTGTATTTAACGCCAATCGCAAGGCCGCAAAAGAAGCCGGAAACCGCCAGTCTGCCGGTCTTGAATCCGGACTCGATCCATTTGAGCAACGACAAGATGGAAGCGAACAGAAAACAGATCAATCCCAGATCCACGTATACGACACTCGAAAGACGATAGATTGCCGGAATCGTCAGGAAAAAGATACTCCCGAGCAATGCGTAACGAATATTCATCCGGCGAGACAAATAACGGAAGATCAATAATGCTGTAACCAAGGCGAAAGAAAAATGCATGAACTTCGGCACTGTATCGTTGTTGAAATACAACGGGATCATGTACAAAAGATCGAGATTCATCGGATAATAGGAAAACTGGAATTCCGGAATTTCATAGATAGCGCCTTTTTTCAAATACAATTTTGGAATCGCCAAGTGATGAATCAGCGCGTCCCTGCTAACGGGAGGCACCAGGCAGAGAAGGCAAGACGACAATACCACGGCGGCGAGAATCGCCGCTAAAACGACAACGATGTATTCTGTTCGGAATTTGTTATGATTCATCGCACGTCTATCCGTCCGATTCACTTTTTCATAAATCTTCGGTTCTATCCCATTTCTCCACGGATTCAGACAATTTTTGGCTTTTCTCGGTTATTCCCTTTCGGATGTATGCGTTAAACCCGTCGAATTCCGGCATAAGGACTTCCGGTTTTCCATACTGCTCCGACAGGTAATCCGCGATATTTTCCAATCCGACCAGACCGACGAAAACGACGAATTCTCTTTCGCTTGATTCTTTTTCGCCTTTTTGGAAATGCAAGGCGGAAAGCCACATTCTCGTGAACGGGTCGTCGGGATAAAAGGAAGCCGCGATTTTAAAAAACCAAAGGCTCCGAGAGTAATTTTGCGCCATGGCAAAATACGCTCCGATATAATTCAGCGTCTCTTTTTTCAACGGGTGGATACGCAGGCTGTTGCGAAAATCCTGGAGAGCCTTTTCGCCTTCCCCCAATTTCAGGTAAGCAAGCCCTCTTGCATTATAGTTCGCTGAATTTCTCCGGTCGTGATTTTCGATCGCCGCCTCCAAGAGAGGCAAGGCTTTCTCCCAATCTTTCAATCTGACATGGGCTTTGGCCAATCCCAGATATGTATGCCAAAGCCCCGGATATTCCTCAAGACTTTGTCTGTAAATTAATATCGCCTTTTCATATTCTCCGGTTTTCAAATACAATGCGGCCAGATTGTTGCGTGTCACCGCCAGAGCGCTAACGTGCGGATTGTTTTTCGATAGCAGCGCTTTCTCGTAATACTCTTTCGCCGTTTTATAGTCCCCTTTTGATTCGTAATGGAAAAAAGCCAAGTTATGCAAGGCTCTGTTCGAATTCGGGACCTTTTCCAGAGCGCTTGCCCACAGGGACCTGCCCGAACTCCAAGCCAGGTTTCTTGTCCTGGTTCCGAGTCCTAGACATATCAGCAACGCCGTGATCGAAAAGACGATCAGAAATCCTATAAAAGCGTTTTTGTTCCGATAATGGTTGATCAGACAATATCCTCCCTCGGCAATGGGAACAAACAAAAAAAGAGAGGGAAGATAGTTGCGGTGTTCAAAAACGATTTCCAGAGGAATGATTGTCGATTCGATAATATGGTTCGAAAAATAAAAGAGAATCGCAAAGCTCGAAACGGGTTTTTTGTTTATCCGGACGACTGCGACGGCCACGAGCGCGAATATTGCCAAAATGGAAGGAACCGTTGTCCAAGGACTTAGCAAGGATTTGGAAATGGCAAAATCGTGCTCGATCGAAAACCGCGATGAAATCGGGTAGAAAATTTGCGACAAATAGAAAATGATTACTCTTGGTTCCGTCATCAAGCGTTCGCGAATCGTGAAGGTCCGGTTTGCGTAACCGTCGAATATTCGGATTTTTTCCTCTGCGGAAATACAAAGCCAACCTGCCAAAATGGCCATTGCCGAACAAACGACAAACGAGTTGACAAACAATTTACGCGTTTTCGGTTCGCTCAAGTCCCGAAAAAACGCGATCTCCAAAAGTATGAGGGCCAATGGCAGGGCAGCCGCGTTTTCTTTGGATCCTACGGCCGCGAAAAAACTCAGCAAGGATAATACGCCAAAAACGAATCTGGAAAGGCTTCCGGATGACAATCTTGCCTTGAGGTAACAAAAAAGGCTTAGCAAGTAGAAAAAGGCGGCCATGGACGCCATTCTCTGAACAATGTAAGTCACAGCCTGCGTTTGCACCGGATGAACGGCCCATATCGCGGAAGATAAAACAGCTACGAAAAAAGCGGAGTTCGGCTCCGTATCTTTGAGTTTCGGAGTCTTGTAAAGATTCAGGACGGTCAAATACAACAGGAAGGCGCTTAAAACATGGATCAGTATGTTCACCAGGTGATAGCCAAAAACATTGTCTCCTCCAACATACCAATTTAGCGCGAAACTGAGACATGGAATCGGCCTGTAGAGTTTCCCTTCTTCTGTAGGCGAAGCAAAAAAAGTTCGGAAAAGGGTATCGGGACCGAGATTGTCGATGCGGATAGACTGGTTCCATAAAATATTGGGAAAGTCGTCGAGTTGCCACGAATTGCCGAACGTGTTCGAATACGACAACAATACGATGGCAAAAAGAAGCAGGAAAGGGAATTTTCTATCCTCGAATGTTGGGTTCATAACCCTCGAATCCTCACGCATAAGTCCGAAGCCTTCTTTATGGACGAACTTCCGTATCGAACGAAAAAACTCGTTTTACCAACCATTTCTTGTACCTGTTCAATGGTTCGCCTCCGCCAAATTTCCTAATTTTCCACATACCGAGCTAAAACTTCGGGCGGAATATGCCCGATGTAAACCTTGCCGTCGATGATAAAGCCGGGCGTTCCGGTCAATCCCTTGCGCATGCCGTCGAGGATGTCTTTCCGAAGTTTGACCCACAATCGAAAATCGCGCAGAGCCTTTCCCAATTCTTCTGGATCGAGACCGGTTTTTTCCGCGAAAAACCGAATATCCAAAACGTCCGTTTGGTGTGTTTCATTGAAGATGAGGTCGTTCATTTCCCAGAACTTTCCTCTTTCGGCCGCGAATATCGAGAGGATTGCAAGTTTCGCGGCGCCCGAGTGAAACGGCTTGTCTACCAAAGGATTGATTTTGTGGTCCATGGGGAAATGACGATGAATCAGCCTTATTTTGCTTGGCCTGCTTTGCACGATTCCGCGAAGGAAAGAATGCATCTTCTTACATTGAAAACACTGATAATCAGCGAATTCGACGATTTCAAGCTCGGGGTTTTCGGCGCCGATCCACGGGTATCCTTCTTCGGTAAGTCCCGACGGGATATCTTTCGACAGCATCGGCGGAGCCAGTTTCCAGTATGGAGGAAAGTAGAAAAGCATCGATAGAACGCCTGCCGAAAAAAAGAGCGACATCAGGAAAGCCGCCTTCGGAAAACCCGCTATATATTTGACGTCGAGCCTTATCGCGCTTAAAAACCCTTCGCTTTTATATCGTTTCCGAACCAGCCACGAAAAATAGAGCAGCATGAAATTGACCGCGTAGCTGAGTATGCACATGATGCAGTAACTGTGAATTATAAACGTGGATATTCCGGCGAGAACGAGGCTGTAAAGACTGAAGAAAAGGGATATCGACATCAGCAAGGTCCATACGCGAGCATTGTTTCCTTTTCCGTACCAAGCGAATGCCAAAATGGTCAAATACACGGCATAGCCGACAAATCCCCAAACCGGAACCGGAACCCCAAATAATATGGAATATTTGCTTTGCGAAACCGTATCGCAGTTTATGGCCCTGCTTATAGCGCAAAAGCTTTGATATCCCATATCTGTGAACAGCCGAAAGTGGGATGATACGAGATAAACCGAATCCAGCAGCCCTATCAAACCGATTATCAGAACAGGAAAATAGTAGCAGGGATAGGGCAACGGTTCGATCTCTTTTTTCGGTCGAAAAACGCTCATGGTATTTCCGCTATCGATTTGTAAGTTTAAAATCCTGCATTCGGCTTCCGATTTCCTCCCGAGGTTCCGATCCCCTTTTGTTCCATAAACTCTCCGCCGCTTTTTCAAGACATGGTTCTATCAGTTCGTTCGACGGGGGAATAATACTGGAATTGGCGCTGTTTGGCCGAAGTCGATCCTTAATCCTTGCGATCGGAAACTCGGACAATACTCTGCGGGAAAGGTTGGCGGCTTCCATCGAATCTCCAGCCCTTGCACGATTTTCGATCAACCCGAGCAAAAACGATGGATCGTCGGGGCGCTCCCGAATCGCCTGGCGCAAAAGCCGCCTTCCATTGGCCGGGCTGTTCAAACGAGTCAATGTCATTCCAAGGTTATACAACAGAACCGGTTCCGCGGGCTCTATGGCCAATGCGTCCTGGAAAAAACGAAGGGCCTGTTCGTAATTTTCGTCCAGATACGACACGAGCCCCGAAAGATTCAAGCAGGCGACATTGTTTGCCGATCTTTCGGCAAGTTGCCGGGCATGTTTTTCCGCCTCCTTGATCCTGCCCAGTTTGACAAGCGCTTTTGCCATTTTGTAACGATCGAAATCGTTTTCAGGCGAATAGGCAAGAGATTTCTCGAAAACCTCCACTGCTTTTTCATAATTGCCCGTGTGAAGGAAGATGGTGGCCATATTTCCCAAAACCAAGTTTTTTTCGTAATCCGCCTTGGCCAGACCGTAAGCCCTTTTCAGTAGGACCAGGGCTCCGCGATAATCCTCCGGACTAGGCGAATCCTTCTCGACGGAATCGAGAGCGAGATAGACAAGGGGACGAAAATGGTCGGGGGCCTTGGACATGGCATCCAACCAAAGGCTTCTTTCGTTCTTCCACACCTCGTTTCTCGTGTAGGTCCCCAGGCACAAGGATATAATCAGAAGAATCGAGGCGACGATCAAAGTCGAGAATAGATGTCTGCGTTCTCCAAGCTTCCTTGAAAGCCAGAAAAAACCTGCCGAAACCGGCAAGAACAGAAAAAAGGAGGGGAGATAGTTACGATGCTCGAAAACCAATTCGAGAGGTAAAAAGGTGGACTCGACCGAGTGGTTCAAGAAATAGAACAAAACGGGAAAGGCGAATAGAGGCCAGGAACCTGCAAAATAAAAGGAAAAGGCGATCAGGGAAAAAACCACGACAATCGAGGCAACAGTCGTCCAGGGCCGAAACAACGAAGTGGAAACGGCAACGTCGTGCAGGACGGACAATTTGGAAGGAACGGGATAAAACAACTGCGACAAATATCCCAATACTATGCTCGGCTGGGTCATCAGTCTTTGCTCGAGAGTAAAAGGTCTTCCGGCTTTCGCGTACATTTCCCTTACATAATCCAAAGGACCGTTTTCGATCAAGAAAAGAACGAGCAGAAGTGCGATCGAAATAAACGCAACGCAGACCCCTCGCAATTTTGAATTCCGGAAGAATCCAGCACGCGCATTGCGGAAAAAAATCCATTCGACAAGAGCAAGGTTCAGAGGAAAAAGCACGGCATTCTCCTTGGACCCCAATCCTAGCATAAAACAGAGAAAGCATAGAGAATATCGCAGAAGGCGACCGCCCAAATTCTTCGTCCTTCGGGCGGAAACATAGAACAACATTCCCAGCGCCGAGAAAAAAGCGGCCAACAGAGCCATTCTCTGTACGATATAGGTAACGGCTTGGGTCTGTACCGGATTGACAGCCCACAATACGGCAGCCATCAATGCGATGGAACTGCAGACCGATCTCTCCGTTTCGGATGCATAAACAAAGGCCAAAAGTTTATAGCACAACAAATAAAGCGCACAAGCGGTCGCGATATGGACAATCATGTTGAAAACATGGTAGCCTATGGGGTTGTCGCGACCCGAATACCAGTTTAGCGCGAAAGTCAATCCCGATACGGGACGATAAATTTTTTCGGTTCCGGTCTTGTTCGAGAAAAAACTTTTCTTGATGTTCTGAAAAGTTATGTTTTCGAGATGCACGGCCTCGTTTTCAAGTATGTTTTGCTCGTCGTCGAACTGCCATTCCGCTTTGAACGTATTGGAATAAACGAGAAAAATCAGAATGGCCAAAAAGGAAAAAGCATATCCGAGAAAAGAGGGCTTGTTTTCAAACGCGTCTACAGCCATCGAAGCGATCTCAAGAATTTCAGGGGTGATCGAATCAATTCGCCAGCAAATTTGCGAGAAATTTTGCAATTTCGGGGTTGATTGTTTCAGCCGAAATATTCAGTCTCGCATTTTTTTCCATTTTATACTCCTCTATAACCTTTCCGATTTGTCCGATAGAATTCCTTTCGAAGAGCCTGTTCATGAACAAATCGGACATCGGTTTATTGTTCGATCTCACGCTGTTTTCGATGTTGAAAAGCAGGATTACAATGTCCTCCGGATTCTTTTCATGGGCTTTTCGCAGGAAAAACGAGGATTTTCCGAATTCGCTTAGTTTCATGTAAACATATCCGATGTACAAAAGATTGTTCTTGTCGTTCGGCGAAAGCTTCAACGCGTCCGAAAAATATTGGAGAGAGTCCGAGACCCTGTTCTGTTTCAGAAGTATGAATCCTTTCAATGTCAAATGTTTCCCGATTTCGCCGCCGCAATCGACGAGCTTGTCGGAAATTCTTTCCGCCCGATCCCATTCCCCCGCACAGACCATGGCGAATGCCATGTTGTAAAGAATAGAACGATACTCTTCGATCGTCCGGTTTGTCAATACGACTTGTTCCCTGTTCACGATCAAGGCTTTTTGGTATAGATCCATGGCGACATCGTACTTTTCCTTCGCCAAATAAATGTTCGCCATATTGTTTAGACAAACGAACTTGTTTTGCATCGGAGTCTGGCTTTTCAGAGGCAATGCCTTTTCGTAGAGCTTAAGGGCGACGTCGTAGTATCCCAATCCTTTGTAATATTCCGCCAATTTCTGGTATGGTCTGGCCAATTCGGGATATTTCATATAAACGTCCTCCCAAAGCTCCTTTTCGGTTTTCCAAACTCGATTTCTCGCCAATGTGCCGACGCACAGGGACATTAATACCAATATTACAGACACGTGCGCTATACTCCACAATATCCGGTTCGACTTTTTCAAACGATCCAACAGGCGAAAAAGACCAATGGAAACCGGAAGGAACAAAAACATGGAAGGCAAGTAGTTCCGGTGTTCAAAAATCAATTCGAGCGGTATAATCGACGATTCGACCAGGTGGTTTATATAGAAAAACAATATCGCGAACGATAGGACGGGCGTTTTTTCAATCCGAAACACGGCCCAGAGGATCAATGTCACATTAATGGCTATCGCAGGAAACGTTTCCCATGGAGAGAATAAGGATTTGGAAATTTCAATATCGTGTTCGAAGGAAAACCTCGAATCGACAGGATAGAAAAGTTGGGAGAAATATTGCAGTACGACCCTTGGTTCCGTCAACAATCTTTCCACAAGGGTAAAGGGTCTGGCATCGTAAAGTTTCAGCGTACTCTGCAATTTGTCCGTCAACAGCAGGTACAAAACAGCCGTTGCGGAAACCGAACACAAAAACACGATCGTTTTTTTGTAACGAAAAACGGTTCGAATATCCGAAAAGAATACTATTTCGACCAGAAATATCGAGAGCGGCATCACGGCGGCGTTTTCTTTTGAAAGAATCGCGAATAACCACGAGATTGCGCAGCAGGAATAAAAAAGCGCTCTTTTCCACTCAAGGTCGGCAAACCTCGCCTTCAGGTAAAAAAAGATGCCTGCAACATAAAACAAGGCCGCCATCGCCGCCATGCGTTGCACGACATACGTGACGGCCTGTGTTTGAATCGGATGAACAGCCCATACAGCCGCAGCCAAAAGGGAGATGGAACAGGCGTTCTTTTTGAATGTATCATTAGTCTTGGGCGCCCTAGACAAGAGGTTGAACGCTAAAAAAAGCACGCAAGCCGAAAAGAAATGAATCGAGATATTTACGATGCGATACCCGAAAACATTGTCTTTTCCGAAATACCAGTTAAGAGCGAAGGAAAAACAGGTTAGAGGTCGATATAGCTTCTGGTCGGCCCCGGAAAAGAAGGTGCCGACTATCGATTCAATGTCAAGTGTTTCGAGATGAACGCGGGGGTTTTCAAGTATGTTCGAGTAGTCGTCGAAATGCCAGGACGAATGCAAGGTGTTCCCATAGCAGATCGCCACTAAAACGAAAATCAAAAGAAAAGCTCTGCAAGCGCCGTATTTGTGATCGATCATCGAGTGCGGAGATTTCAACCTTTTCGACTAATAAAAAAAGGCAAAAGAGTAAACTCTTTTGCCTTTCAATCAGAGAATAGATTTACAGATTTTTCTGAACAACCTGGCCGCCGCCTGTCCAGACGTCCGAATTCGCCGAGCGATAATCTTCCGGACACCTGCCGCTTACGTCGGTGACAGTAATGACGATCGCATCCGTGTCTCCGGAAATCGTGGCGGTGTTGTTTCCGCTGAGGTTAAAGCTTTTAGACCCTAAAACGATTACCTCTTGTGCAGCGTGCGTCGGCAGAGTCGTATGTGTCGGAATCGCGAAATAGTCCGAAAGGGCGGCCGCGATATTGTTCACGTCGGATTCTGCAGCGCTGCAGAACGCCTTGTTCCTGTAGTTGATGAAGTTAGGGATCGCGATGGCGGCGAGAATGCCGATGATGGCGATGACGATCATCAATTCGATAAGCGTGAAACCTTTTTTGTTGGCGCCTCTGAGTTTTTGCAACATGATTTGTTCCTCCTTTTTATATGGGTATTGAAAAAAACGTAAAAAAAATGGGCGACTGGAAAACATCCTGTTTCTTTTTTTTGCGGCATTACCCGCTGACCGTCTCACCTCCTTTCTTGCAATTCTTGACCGATTCCATTGAATTTTATTTCAAGTTCAGCTGCCCATTAACGAAAGCAGATTCCATGCCATCCGCAATTTTTTTTCATGTTTTTTTTCAACGGTGTATGTTCCTTGACATAAAGGATTTCCAACCGCCGGGTTTCGCAATTAAAAGTTTTCGAAAAAACCAGACGTCGGATTTTTACAAAAATCGGCAAAATCCTGACAATTTTTGTCAGTAAAACGACCGGAATAAAAAACAGAGAATTTCAGGCAACGATTCCGGACGTTCCCTCCGATTTGCCGGAAAGATGCAACCCGCGATAACGAAAAAAGTATTAAATCATGCGTCGATTCCGAGCTTGTCGAGTCTGTAGCGAAGGCTTCGGAGGCTGATATCGAGCAGTTCCGCGGCTTTTTGTTTGTTTCCGCCCGCGCATTCCAGGCTTTTCTTCAAATAGGCTCGCTCGATCTGCTCCATGATGGAATCCAACGAGACTCCGTGGCGGACTTCTTCGATGTCGAATCTTTGGTCCTTGACTCCTTCGATCCATCTTCTTTTATGGACCGCTATCAACAAGCTGTCGGGGAGAATGATATTTGTGCTCGTAAGCGCGACGGAACGCTCGATCAGGTTTTCCAGTTCCCTGATGTTTCCGGGAAAATCGTATCTGTTCAGCAGGTCGATGGCGTAAGAGGATATTTTTGTAACCTTCTTGCCCGTTTCGTTCGAATATTTTTCGAGAAAATGCTGCGCCAAGGCCTTCAAGTCGCCTTTTCGCTCTCTTAGCGGGGGAACCTTGATTTCGATCACGTTCAATCGGTAAAACAGATCTTCTCTGAACCTGCCTTGGACAACCTCCTCCTCGAGCTTTTTGTTCGTGGCGGAAACAATGCGAATATCGACCCGGATATGGTCGTTGCCGCCCACGGGCCTGATCGCTCTTTCCTGGACGGCCCTCAACAGCTTGACCTGAATGGGAAGGCATAGTTCGCCGATTTCGTCCAAGAATACGGTACCTTTGTCTCCCATTTCGAACAGGCCCTTTTTATCGTAGGCGGCCCCCGTGAAGGAACCTTTTTTATGTCCGAAAAGTTCGCTTTCCAGAAGGTTTTCGGGGATTCCGCCGCAGTTGATGGCCACGAAAGGTTTGTCGCGCCGGTCGCTTTGTTCGTGGATCGCTCTTGCGATCAACTCTTTTCCCGTGCCGCTTTCGCCGGTGATCAAGACGTTGGTTCGAGTTTTGGACACTTGCCGGATCATGCTGTAGATGTGAAGCATTTTGGGGCTTTTTCCGACGATATTGCCGAAATGGAGGTTCTTTTTCAGTTCGTCGTCCAGGTTTTTCTTTTCCGCCTCGAGGGTTTTCATCTCGAGGGCCTTGGCGATGGTCTGTCTGAGTTCCTCCGTGTCGAAAGGCTTCGGCACGTAATCGTACGCGCCGCTGTTCATGGCCTCGACGGCGATTTCGGTGGAAGCGTAGGCGGAAATCATAATCACGACGGTTTCTGGGTTTTTGGTTTTCGAGAATTCCAAAACGTTCAACCCCGTTATATCGCCTAAACGAATGTCGCAAAGGAGAAGATCGAACGTTTCTTTTTCCAGCAACGAGATCGCCTCTTTTCCGTTTTTGGCGCAGGTGACCCGATAGCCTTCCCTTTCCAGCATGAATTCGAGCAGTTCCCGCATGCTGATTTCATCGTCGACGACAAGTATGTGGGATTCGTTGTTTATCATGATTTCGACACCCGAGTAGTTTATTCGGCTGAAACGTTCTCCAGTTTTCGTACGATTTCGGCAATCAGGCGAGGTCCCGCGTATATCAATCCGGTGTAAAGCTGTACCAAGTCCGCCCCCAGGCGGATTCTCCGAACGGCGTCGTCCGCGTCCACGATTCCGCCCGAGGCGATGATGGAAATCCTTTCGTTCAAATATGTTTTTAGAACTTCCAGAACGTGCTCCGCCTGGGATTTCAACGGAGCGCCGCTCAATCCCCCGGTCTCGTCGGCGAGACCCGAGGATTCGATTCCTTTTCTCGAAACGGTGGTGTTGGTCGCGACCACGCCGTCGAGGCCGGAATCGTTGAAAGCTTCGGCGAATGTTTTTATTTCCGAATCGTTGAGGTCCGGAGCGATTTTGACGACCATCGGGACGTATTTGCCGTTCTTCTTGGCAAGCTTCGTTCTTTCCGCGCCGATCGATTCCAGCAGGGACGCGAGGCGGTCTTTAGACTGGAGGGAGCGAAGGCCCGGAGTGTTGGGGGACGAAACGTTGATCGCGACGTAGCCCGCGTAAGGGTATACTTTTTTCAGGCAGTGCAGGTAATCCTCGCGGGCGTGGTCTATGGAAGTTGCGAGATTTTTGCCGATGTTGACCCCGACGATTCCGGGAAACCGGGATTTTTTCAATCGACGGACCAAATGGTCTACACCTTTATTATTGAAGCCCATTCGATTGACGACCGCCTGGTGTTCCGGGATGCGAAACAGTCTGGGTTTCGGGTTTCCGGGCTGGGGGCGGGGAGTGACAGTCCCGACTTCGACGAATCCGAATCCAAGCGATCCCATGGCGTCGATGCAATCTCCGTTTTTGTCGAAACCGGCGGCGAGTCCGACGCGGTTCGGGAATTGGAGGCCCATCGCTTTGCGAGGGACGCAATGGAAACGGGTTTTAACGAGCGGGCCGATTAGGCCCGCTCGATGGGAGATTCTCAGGAAATTCAGGGCAAGGTCGTGGGTTGTTTCGGCGTCGATTTCAAAAAGCAGACGCCGGAGGAATCTATATGCTTCGAAACGGGGCATAACTGAAAAAATGGAACCACTAAGGCACAAAGGGCGCGAAGGGGGCAATCTTAGGGTTCTTAGCGCCTTTGCGGTTCATTATTCTTTAAGGTTTTCCTTGGTCTGCGTCGCCATTCTTTGGCGATAACTCCGTCCCTCAGGTTCCATCTTGCCCCGTCAATTCTCAACACATAGAAAATTCAGACTGAAAAACTGGATAAACGGCGGGGTTACGACCGGCTATAGCGCAAATGGGCGCCGGATCATCATTATTATTTGGGATTTGGCAAAAGAGACCTATGCGGCATCGCAATCGCCGGTCCAACCCCTGATTTCGATCACTGCTCGTCGCTCGCTTCCAACTCGTACGCCACTTTTCCGCCGACTATGGTCATCGCCGCCGCACCCGTCAGCGTCCAGCCGTCGAAAGGCGTGTTGCGGCATTTGGATTTGAATTTTCCGGCGTCCACAACCCAGGTCCTCCCGGGATCGACAAGGGTCATATCCGCAATGTTCCCGACCTTGAGACCGCATGGTAGGCCGAGTATTTTCGACGGGTTCAGCGACATTTTCTCCACCAGCTGCTCCATGCTCAGGATGTTTTTCCGGACCAGTTCGAGCGACAGGGGAAGGGAGGTTTCCAACCCGACGATGCCGTTCGCGGCGCGGTCGAATTCCACGTCCTTTTCCGTAGAGTCGTGGGGAGCGTGGTCGGTGGCGATGGCGTCGATGGTCCCGTCCGCAAGGCCCGCGCAAATCGCCTCGCGGTCTTTTTCGGTCCTCAACGGAGGATTCATTTTCGCGTTGGTGTCGTAGTTTTCCACCGCCCGGTCGGTCAACGCGAAATAGTGGGGCGCGGTTTCCGCCGTGACTTGCACCCCCCTTTTCTTCGCGTCGCGAATGGCCCGAACCGATTCCTCCGCGCTGACATGCGCAATATGCACCCGGCTTCGCGTGAACTCGGCAAGAGCGATGTCCCGCATGACCATAATGGACTCGCAGACGTTCGGAATCCCGGGCAAGCCGATTCTCGAAGCCGTTTCGCCCTCGTTCATCGCCCCTCTTCCGGCCAAATCGAGGTCCTCGCAGTGGGAGATCACCGGAAGCCCGAAACCTTTGGCGTACTCCAGCGCGTTTCTCATGAGTCGGCTGTTTTTAACAGGATGGCCGTCGTCGGTTACCGCGACGACCCCGGCGTCCTTCAGCTCCCCGTACTCGCACAACGCTTCGCCCTTGGACCCGACGCTGATCGCCCCCGCCGGATATACTCGGGCGAGTCCGGCCTCGGCCGCCTTGGCCAATATGTATTTCGTCACCTGGGCGTTGTCGTTCACGGGGTTGGTGTTGGGCATGGCGCACACTGCGGTGAATCCGCCCGCCGCGGCGGCCCTAGTTCCGGTTTCTATGGTCTCCTTGTATTCCTGGCCGGGCTCTCGCAGATGAACGTGCATGTCCACGAGCCCTGGAAAGACCAAAAGTCCGGAGGCCTCGACGATTCTGTCGGGGCGCGGTTCGCCCTCAGTTTTTACCTCGGGTTTTCTTTGCAAAGAGTCTTGCTCGCTCTCCGCAATATTCGCGATCCGCTGGTTTTCGACAAGGATATCCACGATCTTCCCGTTGAAGGGCGATGTCGGATCGACGGCCTTGGCGCCTTTAATCAGTAACGACATTTTGTCTTCCTCCAGCCGTAAGGTACAGAAGAGCCATCCGTACCGCCACGCCGTTTTTCACCTGGTCGAGGATTACCGAATACGGCCCGTCGATCACGTCCGGCGACATTTCCACTCCCCGATTGATCGGGCCAGGATGCATGACGAGAACGTCGGGTTTCGCCTTTTCCAGCCGTTTTCGGTTTAAACCGTAGACTTTCGCGTACTCTCTTTCTCCCGAGAACAAAAACGCGCCCTGCCTCTCCTTCTGGATTCTGAGCATCATGACGACGTCGGCATCCTTGACGGCTTCGTCGGCGCTGTAGGTCACGGAAACGCCCAGCGCTTCGATGTCCCTCGGAATCATGGTCGGAGGACCGGCCAGCACGACTTCGGCCCCCATCTTGGAGAATCCGACGCAGTTCGATCGGGCGACGCGGCTGTGCGAGATGTCGCCTATCATGGCCAGGCGAAGCCCCTCCAGCCTTCCTTTTTTCTCCCTCACCGTCATCATGTCCAAAAGCGATTGGCTAGGATGCGCGTGAATGCCGTCGCCGGCGTTGATTACGGAAAAGTGGACTCTTTTCGACAGCATGTGCGGAGCGCCGGAACTCGAGTGCCTTATGACCATTATGTCGGGGTTCATCGCCTCCAGGTTCTTTGCCGTGTCGATCAGCGTTTCCCCCTTGACCATGCTGCTCGTGCTCGCGGAAATGGAGATGCTGTCGGCGCTCAACCGCTTTGCGGCGATGTCGAACGACGTGCGGGTTCGGGTGCTCGGTTCGTAAAAGAACAGAACGACCGTCTTGCCTCGGAGGGTGGGGACCTTCTTGATGGGTCGTTCGGAAATTTCTTTCATGTTGTCCGCCAGATCGAGAATCAAGCGAATCTCGTCCGGGGTCAAAGATTCCATGTCAAGAATATGCTTTTTCGTAAAATGCATGATCGAGCCGCCTTTTTGCGGTGGTGTGCGTCATATTCGCCAAATTCGTCGAGATCACCTCAAAATGTCGAAAATTCTCTCCCATCGCACGTAGTCTACGAGCGAACCGTCGTTTTCCTTGTCCCAGGACCAATAGATCATGAACGCCTTGCCCTTGACCGCCTCCAAATCGACGAACCCCCAGAACCTGCTGTCGTAGCTGTAATCCCGGTTGTCGCCCATGACGAAAAGCGAATCCTTCGGCACGGCGACCGGTCCGAAATTGTCCCTGTTGCGCTCGGCCATTTGAATGTGAGAGTCCAAATGGATGGCGTAGTCGTGTTTTTGAACCTCGCCGTTCACATAGACCTTTTTGTCCCTGACTTCCACGGTGTCGCCCGCCACCCCCACGACCCTCTTGATGAAATCCTTCTTGGGGTCCTCGGGAAACTCGAATACGACGATATCCCCTCGTTTAGGATCCGAAACCGGAACGAGAACCTTTCCGGCGAACGGAAGCCTCACGCCGTATATGAACTTGTTGACCAGAATGTGGTCGCCTATCTGCAAGGTGTTCAGCATCGAGCCGGATGGAATTTTGAACGCCTGAACCACGAACGTTCTGATGAAAAGGGCCAACACGATCGCCACAACAATGGCTTCGATGTTTTCCCTGAGGGCGCTTTTTTTCTTTTTCTCTTCCTTCAATTTGATAGTGTCGTTTAATTTCAAATTTGCGCCTTTTTCGCCGAAACTCGGCTGGGTAAGGGAAACCGTATCAAAAGAATCCGCATTTTGGATTTTTCCCATTTCTTTAAATCCGGTTTATTCAACTGATCGACCGAAATTCGTATCGATTTCCTTATTTTAATATTCAGGCGGCCACGAACCAAATAGCGCCCCTCCTGGAAATATGACGCCCGGCGTCGGATACCTGACGTCGAATATCCGATTTCCGACTCGTCTCTATAATTTGGCGCCCGTTTTGTCAAGCCATTGTTCGATCGGCGTTCGGTCGTGCTTGAAACGGACGCAAGCGTCATTTCCCGGCGTCCTTCCCGTGCTCCTTTATTATTTCCAGGACCAGTTCGGCGGACTTGACCATGTCGTCGAGAAGTATGGATTCCCTCGGGGTGTGCATGTCTTGCATCCCGGTCCCTAAAACGCCCGTGACGATGCCTCGGGAAAAAAATATATTGGCGTCGGCCCCGCCTCCGGAAATTTTTGTCCGTATGGTCCTGCCGAGGTTGGCGCCGGCTTTTTTCGCGAGAGTCACGACCGGATGGACTTCCGAAATGCGGGTGCCGGGAAAGTCGAGCACGACGGAATGTTCCAGACGGGGAAGGCCGTCTTCCGATTCTTGTCTTTTCGCTCGATCCACTGCTTCCCGAAAGGCGTCGACCATTTCCCTCGTCTTCGCCTCCAGCTTCGCCAAATCGTGGCTTCTCGCCTCGCCTTTGACTGTCACGAGGCTAGGCACGATGTTCGTGGCGAGCCCTCCTTCTATGACTCCGATGTTGCAGGTGGTCTCCGAATCGATTCTCCCTAGAGCAAGGCTCGCGATCGCCTTTCCGGCGATCTGGATGGCGTTGATGCCCTTTTCCGGCGCCGCCCCGGCATGGGCGTCCCTTCCGTACACTTTGAACTCGAGCCTGTTGGCGTTCGGCGCTTGGACAATGATGCCGTCCACGTCGGACGCATCGACGCAATATCCGATTTTCGAACTCAGCAAATCGAAATCCAGGTTCTTGGCCCCCAAAAGGCCGATTTCCTCGCAGACGGTGAACACGATTTCCAAGGGACAGTGGGGCGGATTGTCCTCCTGGAGCACTCTGCAAACTTCCAAAAGAATGGCTATGGAGCTTTTGCAATCGGCCCCGAGTATGGTTTCCCCGTCGCTGACGAATCTTCCGTCTTTCAATACCGGCCGGATTCCCCGTCCCGGCTCAACCGTGTCCATATGCGCGTTCAGCAAAAGAGGCGGTCGAGGCGTATTGCCCTTGAACTTCGCGATCAGGTTGCCCGTATCGCTGCCAGCTTTTGTTCCCGCCCTGTCCACGACCGTTTCTGCGCCCATGGACTCCACGATTCGCTGTATTTTCAGACACAGCTCTCCCTCCTCCCTGGATACGCTGTCGATCTCCACCAGGAATTTGAATGTCTCGGCAAGCCTTTCCCTGTTTACCATAATTAATGCTCCGTCGGCACATGTATCTTGTCAATTGCGAGATTTGTTCATCGGAAATAAATAAGCATTGACAAAACGAATTAAAACAATAAAATAAACCTTTTGAAAATTCGGGAGGTTTTTTCCCGAATTTTAGTTCGTGTCGCCAATAGGGAAGTGCGCAGCTCACTGGTGGGGCTCCCGGACTTCAAATCCGGTGTGGGGCGCTAAAACCGTCCCGGGTGGGTTCGATTCCCATGCACTTCCGCCAAAAAACTTCAAGCCGAATCGAATCCGTTTTCCAATACCAAAACCCATCCGCAGCATTCGCTCTTCAAGTCGAACAACGAAACTATTACTCTCAAACGTTCCCCGTTTATGAAAGCGTCGAATTTGAGCTTGTCGAGTTTTTTGTTTCGCAGCAACTTCCCCATGATTTCCAACAAAGTCTCCGCGTCTGTATTCGAGAACAATCCCGTCGCTCTTTTGCTGACCACCTCGATGGCCGTTTTCTCCAGCATCTTCAAAGCGGTCCGGTTCGCGTTCAAAATGCTCTTGTCCTTGTCCACGGTTATGATTCCGACCCCCACGCTTTCGAAAATCGCTACCTGGAAACGCAGCGAATCAAGCAGGTCCATCGCTTCCCTGCGGGGAAAGATCATACCCGGCTCGATGACTCTTTTTCCCGACATGCCTGTCGCCGGGCCGGTTCCGATCCTGTCGACAAACTGGTTCAGCTGTTCGGCCATTAAATCCAAAGGGCCTTTTGCGACGTAATAGTCGGCCCCGATGTCCTGAAGGTCGTCCAATTGTTCGATTATCGTTCCCGAGACGGCGACGATCGGAAAAGGAGAAGCCGGGAACTTTTCCCTGGCGTACCTGATAAGCTGCCTCCCGTCGATCTTGGGCATCACGAAATCGACGAACAGAAGGTCGATCGCCTCTTCGTTCAAAGTATCGATGCCCTCCTTCCCGTTGTACGCCTTGAAAACTTCGTAGTTTTTCTTTTCCAGAAGCTCGCTGAAGAACTCTACGAAGAAAAAATCGTTATCGACGACCAAAGCCTTCTTTTTCGCCATGTCATCCATCCTCGGGATTTTGTTGCGCCATATCCGGACAATGCTTCAGAGTATAAAGAGAGGACTTGATCATGTCAACAATCAGTGGCCCCGTCGTCAAATATTGTTCGGTTGATTTCGCAAAAAATCTGTTGACAGACGAAACAAAAAAATATAGAGTCCCTTTTTGTTCGCAGCCAAAGGCGACGCTGTCGGGCCGTTAGCTCAACTAGGCAGAGCACCTGACTCTTAATCAGTAGGTTGTTGGTTCGATTCCAACACGGCCCACCAAGAAAACAAAAGGTTTCCGGTTACTTCCGGAGACCTTTTTTGTTTTGAGGGATCGGGTTGACCCGTTTCGTTTTTTTTGGGGATTGCGCAAATTCGCTTATTTTTGATATTACCATCAGCGAGGTCGTGGACAAACTCGTGGTGGCGGGAAGCCCCGGGGATTTGGTAAAATCGGGACGTATTTTACATGGACGAAGCCGGTTGATTTCCCGAAAGTCGCAACGAAACCCGGGCGACCAACGATTTCTTGTCATTTCTTACTATACGCCTGAGAGGACACGAAGAATGATCGCGAACATGGAAAAATCCAAAATAGCCGTCGTGGGCGGGGGGAAGCGATGCAAAGCGCTCTTGGAGGCGATATTCGCGGAGGGAGACCCCGACAAAAGGCCGGAAATAGTCGGAGCGGCCGACCTCGATTTCGACGCCGTCGGACTGAAATACGCAAGGGAAAAATCGATATTCACCACCAGCGATTTCAACGAGCTGTTGTCGATAAAAGACTTCGACATGGTCGTCGAACTGACCGGCGACGACCGGCTGAAAAAACTTATCAAGGAAGCCAAGCCGCCGTGGGCGCTGGTCGTGGACCACTACGAGGCCCGGTCGGTCATGGATTATTTCCAGGTCAAGGCGAAAAAGATTGAAATCGCGGAAAGGATTCGGAGCCGAAGGAACGATACGGAAGAGGTCGAGGCTCTTTTCGAGGAATTCTACGATTACGTTCTGCAAAAGAACAAGGACCGGGACGCCTACGCCCGAAGCATACGCGAGGAACTCGAATGGAACGAATGGGCCATGTCGCAAATCGTGCAAGGCTCTTCCATCGCGACCTTTGTCATCGACAGAAACCACATCGTGACCCATTGGAACAACGCCTGCGAAAACCTCACGGGCTTTCCGGCCAAAGACATGATCGGCACCGACGACCATTGCAAGCCGTTCCGGGACGAAAAGCGCTCTACCCTCGCCGATTTGGTTCTCGATGGCGTCAAGGAGGAGGATCTTTGGCGCTTTTACACGACGCGCTGGGAAAAGTCCGGACTGATCCAGGACGCCTACGAGGCCGAGGATTTCTTCCCGCATTTGGGAGACGGGGGCAAATGGCTCTACTTCACCGCCGCACCCATAAGGTCTCCGGAGGGTTCCATCATCGGGGCGATCGAAACGCTCTGGGACAAGACAAGAGAAAAACGCGCGGAGGAGGAACGGGAGCGTCAAAACAAGGAATTGGCGGACAAGGTCGCGGAGCTGACCGCCAGCGAGCGGATCATGTCGCAGGCAATCCAGGGCAGCACCATACCGACTTTCGTCATCGACCGGAACCATACGATTTCGCACTGGAACAAGGCCCTGGAAAAATTGACCGGGTACCCGGCGAGAGAAATGGTGGGGTCGAAAAAACAGTGGGCGCCCTTCTATGAAAAGGAAAGGCCGTCGATGGCCGACGTGATTCTCGACGAAATCGACGAAACGGGAATCAGAAAGCTTTACGGGAAAAGATGGCGGAAATCGGCGCTTATCGAAGGCGCCTACGAAGCCGAAATTTTTTTTCCCCATCTCGGGAAAAACGGAAAATGGTGTTGGTTCACCGCCGCGCCTATCAAGACGCCCGATGGAAAAGTCGTCGGCGCCATCGAAACCATCTGGGACAAGACCGAAGACAAAAAGGCCGAAAGGGAAAGGGAAAGACACACCAGGGAATTGGCCGCCTTCTGTTCCATCTATGCGACATTGAGCAGTTCGTCGAGCCTGGAGAAAAGAATAGACGAAGCCATCGAAGAGGCAGCCGCTATTTTTTCGATAGAGGGTTTTTGCATTTTCATTCGAGGGGAAGAGAACAAGTTTTTCCTCAATTACAACTTCGGTTTCTCGGAAAACCTTTGCTACCAAAACCGGGTCGTAAACGACACGGGCCTTGTCGGAAAGACGGCCAGGGAAGGAAGACTGAGGATCGTTGACGACTTGAACGCGCTGGAAGATTCCGAAGACTACGAGATCAAGCTTCTAAGGCAGGAGGCGATGAGATCCCTGGTCTATATCCCCATACTGGACAAGGAGAGGAAGACCTTCGGCGTTATTCGGGCGGCCTCGAGAGAGCCGGGCCATTTCAATCCCGACGACGCTCGCGCCATGGAATTGATCGGCAATCGAATCGGGGTGGCCATCGAAAATTCCATGCTCCACGAGGAAATCAGGAGGAGGGCGAAGTTCCAGGCCAAATTGATCGGAAGTTCCAACGACGGCATAGTCGCCACGGACGACAAATGGAACGTCGTCGTCTTCAACCCTTCCGCCGAGCGGATCTTCGGATACTTCTCCGACGAAGTGATAGGGAAAATGGACGCCCGAAAAATTCTGACCGAAGCCGTCACGGACAGTTTCAAGGAGACCCTTGCCTCCGACGGCACGGACTTGAGCATTCCCTGGAGGGAAACGACCATTTTGTCCAAGGATTCCGAGCAAATTCCCGTCAGGTTTTCCGGGAGCATCCTGCACGAAAAGAATCGAATGATGGGAACGGTCGCTTTCTTCCAGGACTTGAGGGAAATCAAAAGACTGGAAGGGGAGCTTCTCCAGTCGGAAAGACTGGCCACCATAGGCCAGACGGTCGCGGGAATGGCTCATTGCATCAAGAACATCCTTCACGGGCTCAAGGGCGGAAGCTATCTGGTCGATGTCGGGATACACAAAAACAAGCCCGACAAGCTCGAAGACGGATGGGACATGGTGAAGCGGAACATCGGCCGGACATCGGACTTGGTGCAGGACCTCCTGTCCTATTCCAAGGAAAGGGAAAGCGAGCCCGAACCGTGCTTTCCGTTCCGCGTGGCGTCGGAAGTCCGCGAGCTGATGCAACAAAAGGCCGCCACGCACAATATAGAAATCGTAGCGGACTTCGCCCCCGATATGGGAGAGTTGCTCCTCGATCCCCGAACGCTCTACCGAAGCCTGCTAAACCTTGTGTCCAACGCAATCGACGCCTGCGTTTTCGACCAAAGCGCGGAGAAAAAACACCGCGTAACCGTTTCGTCGAAAATCGAAGGCGGCGACATTCTTCGTTTCGATGTCGCGGACAACGGCTCCGGCATGACCGACGAGGTCCAGGAAAAGCTCTTTTCCTCTTTTTTCAGCACGAAAGGCTCGCAAGGAACGGGGCTCGGATTGCTGGTCACCAGGAAACTGATCGAGGAGCACGGCGGTTCCATGGAATTCGAATCGGAATTGGGCAAGGGAAGCACGTTCAGCATACGCCTGCCTTTTCGACGACCGCAGGAGAAAACGGCGGCATAGGGGCAAAAAGATGGAAAACGAGATGGACGATCTGGTTCCCGGCGGGGTCTATCTTTGCCAGGTCGGAGAGAACGTATCCTGCGGAGCGTGCTGCGGGCTTTACAACACGGCCGACGCATCGAAACCGGCCTTGACGAAAATGCTCGCGCGAAGGACCGGGGATTGCGCGAAAATCCCGCGCGACATGGACGCGATTCTCGAATTCAAGGAAAAGGTCGAAAAACGGGAAAACCAGAACCGGCCCTACCCCGAATTCCATCATTGCCCGTTCATCGGTTTTGTCGGCGAAAACGGAAACAGGGTGGGATGCCTTCTTCATCCTTTGGCCGAGGGTTCCAACGGCCTGGATTTTCGGGGATTGAGCTATTACGGAGCCATGGCCTGCCGCCAGTATTTCTGCCCGACGTACGGGTCCGTTTCGGCCGCCCCCAAACAAATTATCCGAATGGCCGCATGGGACTGGCACGTTTTCGGCCTGTTCGTCACGGAATCCGAGATGATCGACAACTTTTTCTCGGAACTTTCGAAAATTTCCGGGAAACCCTTGGACGCCAACCTCTTCCGGCGAAACGACGACGCCCTGGGAGCGGTTCGGGAATTCATGCGTCTCAAGCTTTCCTGGCCGTTTCGCAAAAAGAACGGATTTCACCCCGCCCATTATTTCTTCAACGACCGACTATACGTCTCCCCTGAAATCGACTATGCGGCCTTGGGAGTCGCGCCTTCGAAGTACGACGCGATCTTCAGAGGCCTCAAATCCGAATTCGAATCGAAAGACGCGCTGAAAAACGCGGAATCCGCGATTTCCGGAATTCTGGAGAGGCTCGGGAGAATTTTTCGTTAATCTGCGGATGTCGCCATTCGCGTATCACGAACCCTTTTGAAAGTGGAACATATGACCTCTATTCATGTGGAACAAATGATTTTTCAAGCTCTTGGCGGATTAGGCGTCTTCCTGCTCGGCATGCATTTTCTTTCCGACGGAATCCGCTCCCTTGCGGCGGCGCGGATGCGCTCCATCATGGAGCGTCTCGCCCGCACCCGGATCACCGCCATGCTGACCGGCACCTTCGTGACCGGGGTGGTGCAATCAAGTTCGGTGGTGACCGTGATGATCGTCGGCTTCGTCAATAGCGGCATCATCAATTTGGAGCAGGCGATCGCGCTGGTAATGGGCGCCAACATTGGAACCACTGTCACCAGCCTCTTCATCGCCTTGCCCTTAGCCAAGTACGGCCTTCCCGTCCTCGGAGCCTCCGCGATAACCTTCGTCTTCGCCCGCAACGACAAGGCCCATCACGCATCCATGGCGGTCCTGGGCCTTGGCATGATCTTCTTCGGCCTCGAACTGATGACCTCCGGGTTTCGGCCGATTCGAGACATGCCCGAATTGTTGGCGCTCTTTGCCTTTTTCCACGCCGATTCCCTGCTAGGAATCTTCAAATGCATTCTGTTCGGCGCTGTAGTGACCGGGATCATTCAGTCCTCCTCAGCCATGATCGGTATTATTATGGGCATGGCTATTTCGGGCGTGTTGGACTGGCAAACCTCTCTCGCCATCGTACTCGGAGCCGAAATCGGAACAACGATGACGGCATTGCTTGCGGCCGCGACGCTTTCCATCAACGCGCGACGGACCAGTTACGCCCATCTGTGCTTCAACCTTGTCGGAGTGACTGTCGCGGCGGTCGCTTTCCCTCTCTACTTGGCCTGGACCTCTTTTGTCGTGGGCGGAGATCCGGGCGTTCCGGTCGTCACGGGAGGCGTTACCAGCTATCCCATGGCATCGCTTGCGATCGCCGCGTTCGTGACCAGCTACAACGCTTTCAACACTCTGATGCTGCTGCCCTGGGTGCCCCAGGCCGCGCGTCTGCTGAACCGCATCGGGGCCGGCCGAGCCGCCGAGGCGGAGGACCTCTCGACGCCGCGATTTCTTTTCGCCAAGGCCATCCTAGAGCCGGAATTGGCGGTTTCGCTGTTGGACAAAGAGCAAAGTCGCTATCTTCAAGCCCTGCCGGGGCTTCTCGACGGGATTTGCCGGCCGGAAAGGACGAATCCTCGCGCGCTGGCGACCTTGCCACAGTCCCTTGCGTCCTTGAACCGCGAGATTACGGAATTCGGCGAGCGGCTTTGCAGTCAGGATTTGGCCGCGCACACGGCCGCTAACGTAATAAGAGGCCTCCAAATCCAGGAGATGTCGGATGCATTGATGCAACGCCTCCAACTCCTCTTCAAGACATGCGGCAACAACGAACTGACCGGCCCGTCCCGCGAGACCGCGACACGATGGGTCGAGGCGCTGGACGCGCTGGTGCAGGAAACCATCGAATCCTTGTCCGAAACCGATCCCAAACAACTGGAAATGCTGCGGGACATGACTTCGAATCACGGCCCGAATATGGAAAACATGCGCCGCCGCTATCTCGAGGACGGAGTTCGTTACACCGCTCGGGAACGCCAACTTCTTTTGGCCGCGCTAGGACAGATCGAAGGAAGCATCTGGCTTTTGCACCGATTGTGCCAAAGCAAATCAGAAGGTCTTCAAACGACCTGAGAATACGTTCCGGGCAAAAATAATGCGAAACGCCCGTTTCGCCTTGCCGGCTCCAGCCGGGGCGATGAAAACGTCGATTTTTCCGTCCCTGAAATCTCCTCCTGGCTTTGTTCCCTTTTCAGGCACGCAAGCCCTGTTTCGTTTCGCCGGGCGGTCCCGACGGAGGAGGCATTGTCGGTGTTCCGGTAGCGCCGCCGTGGAAGGCGGCGCTACCGGACATCGGCGCGACCCTGCCCTGGGACGAGGAAATGGAAGACCGAAAGTTCGGAACGGATTTCGGATGGAAATCTCTTCCTTCGAAAGGAATGATTTTCATCGCCTCGGGTTCTGTCTTCCCCTACGGATAAGGAAATAAGGTCGTGGTCAATACGGAGTCGCAAGGCTACTAAAGTTGAAAACGGAAAACAAAGTTGATTTTCGCTTGTTGCGGATTTTGGAAGAAGGACTTAAAATTTCAAATCAAGAATGCGTAAGGGCCACATAACGAAATAAACATACCAACTCTCTCGCCGTCGGTATAGCGCGCGCAACGGCGACAACTTTGTTTCGTTCCGAGT
>CAZNTU010000049.1:17341-30907 GCA_964575975.1 uncultured Desulfobacteraceae bacterium | reverse complement strand
AGAGGGTCGAACGGCGCTTCAGCCTTCCAAGGCTTTTTTCAGCGCGTCGTTCACCACTTGCGGATTCGCCTTGCCTTTGGTTTTTTTCATGACTTGGCCGACAAAGAAACCGAACACTTTCGTTTTGCCGCTCCTGTATTGTTCCACTTGCTCTTGCGAAGACGAGACGATTTCCCGTACGATGGCTTCAATGGCGGAAACGTCCGAAACCTGCAACAATCCTTTATCCTCCACGATCAACTTGGGAGGCTTCCCGGTTTTGGCCATTTCCTCGAAAACCGTCTTTCCGATCTTTCCGGAAATCACGCCCTGGTCGATCAACTCGAGAAGCTCCGCCAGGCGTTCGGAATCCACTGGCGAGCGGTCCGCCGTTTTGTTCTCCGCGTTAAGAAGCCCCAAAAGCGGGCCCATGACCCAGTTGCAAACCTGTTTGGGATTCGGGAACCTGTTCGCGCACGATTCGAAATAGTCCGCCAGTTCTTTGCTGGAAATCAGGACGTCGGCGTCGATGGCCGAGAGTCCGAATTCGGACACGAACCGCTCTTTTTTCTCTCGAGGGAGTTCCGGGAGCGTTTTCCGCACGTCTTCGACCCACTGTTCCTCCACCACGAGCGGAAGAAGGTCCGGGTCGGGGAAATACCGGTAGTCGTGGGCCTCCTCCTTGCCTCTCATGGAGGTGGTCATGTTCTTGTCCGGGTCCCACAGGCGGGTTTCCTGCAACACGCGGTCGCCGTCGGCCAAAATCTCCCTTTGCCTCGATATTTCGTACTCGAGCGCTTTCTCCACGTTTTTGAAGGAGTTCAAATTCTTGATTTCGGCGCGGGTGCCGAAAGCCTGCTGCCCTTTCGGCCGTATGGAAACGTTGGCGTCGCATCGGAAACTGCCCTCCTCCATGTTTCCGTCGCAAATGTCCAAGTATCTTAGAATCGCCCGCAACTGCCGCAAATATGCGCCGGCCTCCTCCGGAGCGCGAATGTCGGGCTCGCTGACGATTTCCATCAGGGGAACGCCGGTGCGGTTCAAATCTACCCTGCTTACGGGGCGGTTCGGGTCGTGGGTCAGTTTGCCCGCGTCCTCTTCCATGTGAATCCGGGTAATGCCGATCCTTTGCCTGCCCCGCGCCTCGGTTTCGATTTCGACGAACCCGTGTTCGGCTACGGGAAGTTCGTACTGGGAAATCTGGTATCCTTTGGGCAAGTCCGGATAGAAATAGTTTTTTCGGGCGAAACGGCTCTCCCTCGCGATTCGGCAGTTGACGGCCAAGGCCATTTTGATGGTGTATTCCACGACTTTTTTGTTCAGCACCGGCAAAACTCCGGGCATGCCCAGGCAAACCGGGCAGACGTGCGCGTTGGGTTCGGCGCCGAATTTGGTCGAGCATCCGCAGAAAATCTTGCTGTCGGTTTTCAGTTGGGCGTGGACTTCCAGCCCGATCACGCTTTCGAATTCCATGTTTTCACTCCAGTAAAAAGAGAGTTACGAACCTCGGATCCAGATTCTTCGCGGATACTCGTCCGTATTCGTTTTCGATTTCCGCGAAAAGGTCTTCGAAAACCTCCGTCAATTCCAAGGGGATATCGGTTTCTGACAAACCCGATCTTTCGAGGACCCATTTCAAAAACGCTTTCTTCGCTTTCGGGCGCGCGTTCGACGGCCCCTCCGCCGCCGGGTCCGGATTCCTGTCGAACAGCTTTTCGAAGAACGGCTTGAAATTTTCCACCGGTATCGAAAGCCGTCCGTCGGAAACGCCCGGACCGCCCTTGGCCCAGAGCGTCAGCAGAAGGTTCTTGTATGTCAAAAGACGACCGGGCGCAAGAGAAAGTTCCCCGATCCGCATCGAAGAAAGCAAACGGTCGGTCGCTACGATCTTTTCAAGAATACGGCCAGTCTTTCTTACGTCCCTTGTGGATTCGAATTCCCGGTATATGACCCCCGTCTCGTAATTGTCGAAGAAAAGCGGTTTCTTGATCAGCAAGCCCCCCAGCACGCCCATCCAAAGCTCGTCCCAAAAGGTAAGGGAGAGTCCTTTGGAATCGAACCAGCTGGTTCGCCGCCATCTTTGGGCGCGCCATTTCAGCTCCAGGGCGCGGCCGTATCCGGCCCTGAAAATCCATTCCAGAGGATACCGTTCGATGACGGCGGCCATTCGGTCCGGGGAAATCTTCTCGTCGGACTGCGCCAGATAGTCCATGCCGATACTCAGGTATCCCAGTGCTTTTTTGACCATGTTCTTCAACTGGTCTCTGCTTCGGATCGTCTTGCGGTCGGCGGATATGATTGTGTTGCACAGGGCGGCGAATTCAGATTCGACTACGGGCAGCGTCTCCTCCAGGGAAAACTGGCGGAGAGAGCGGGAAAAATCGTCGTCGCCCTCGGCGAGTTCCAACGGAGCGATGGGGGACCTTAGCCGGTAGAGGCTCGTTTCGACGGGGTCTCCCGCGCCTCTCGACAACAGCGCCTTCTTTCCCTCGATCTCTTGCGCGCCCATAGGCTGGTATACGCCAACGGCTTCGTCGAACGGGAGAAATCCCTTTTCGGCGAGCCTGACCGATCGCAGGCGAAAGGTTTCCTCCTCCGTCGCGGAGGGAATCAGAGACGCTGATTCCAGCAGGGCGCCGTGGTATTTGTCGAAATCGTACCTCGCCAGCTTGTCCAAAAAAGTTTCCAGAAACCTGTGCCGCACCTCGCTTTGGAACTGATCCTCGTCGGATTGCGGAGGATCGACCACGCGGACGTAGAACGTGTCGTCCTTGGTGAAGAAGTCTCCGCCGAAGTCGGACGGGTCCTGGTCGTGCTCCCTGACGATGATTTCCAGGTGCTTGTTCAGGTAGAATTCCACGAACTCGGTTTTTTCCTCCAGAAACCATTCGATCAGCCTTTTGGAGTCGGCGCTCAGAAGAAGGTCCAGCCAGCGGGCCATTTCCGTTGTCGCGATTCGGTCCCCTTGCCAGACTTCCATGTCGAGGATATATTCCCACTGATTTCGCGAAGCCAGGGCCAAAATGGGCACACTGTCCTCCGGTCCGATGTCCCGGACCAGAAGGTGGAAATCCTCTTCTGGAAAAGAGTGGGTCAAAGCGGCCGGCTGGCTGGAAGAAAGGATTTTTTCCATGGCCTCCTCGGGTGGAAGCATCATGAGTTGCTTTCTTTGTTCGAACAGTTCCTCCGCCCTTTTCAAGGCCGTTAGACGTTCGGGATCTTGCTTGGAATGCATTTTTTTTCGCTCTACCTTTGTTTCCGTTCGTTCGTTCCGAAATGTATATATGCTGCGAAGAGGGTTGTCAATCACGCGGTTTGGGCCGCCGTCGTTCGAAAGGAGGCGACTTTGAACAGCAACAGCATCCCCGGAACGGCGACAAGGGTGCAGGCGACGAAGAAGCCTTCCCATCCCATGTTCTTTGCGAGAAACCCGGTGGGGGCGGACGCCAGAACCCTGGGGAAGGCCATCAGACTGGTGAGCAGGGCGTACTGCGTGGCGGTGAACCTTTTGTTGGTGATGCTTGCCATGAAGGCCACGAAAGCGGCGGTTCCCATTCCGCTGCTGACGTTTTCGAAGGCGATGACTCCGGAAAGGGCGGGCAGGTTGTTTCCGATCCTGGCCAGAATGGCGAAGCATGCCGTGGAAGCCGCCTGAAGCCCGCCGAAAATCCAGAGGCTCCGGTTGATGCCGATCTTGAGCATGACGACTCCTCCCAAAATCGCGCCGGCGATCACGGCCCACGTGCCGAAGATTTTCACGACGGCTCCGACTTCCGTCTTGGTGAACCCGATTTCCATGTAGAAGGGCATTGTCATGGCGCTGGCCATGGTATCGCCGATCTTGTAGAGCAAAATGAAAGCCAGGATTGAAATGGCGTGCTCTCTTTTGAAATAGTCGGTCAAAGGTTCGACGACGGCTTCCTTGAGAGTTTTGGGAGAACCCTGGGCGATTTCCGGTTCGGGGGTGAAAAAGGTGACGGCGACTGCGGGAAGCATGCACGCGCTCATGATCAGATAGACATGGGACCAGGGCATCCGGTCGGCGAGGATCAGGCCTCCGCCGGAGGCCAATAGCGTTCCCATCCTGTAGCCGTAGATGTACAGGGATGAACCGAGTCCGAGTTCCTCGTCGGACAAATCCTCCCGGCGGTAGGCGTCCACCACGATGTCCTGGGTGGCGCTGAAAAAGGCCACGCAAATGGCGGCCGCCACCATCAGTTCGAAATGGTTGACCGGGTCGCCCAACCCCAGCCCGGCGATGGAGACGATCAGCGCGATCTGAGCCATCGCCAGCCATCCTTTCCGCCGTCCCAGAAAAGGCGGAACGAACCGGTCAAGAAAAGGCGCCCAGACGAATTTCCAGGTGTAGGGAATCTGGACCAAGTTGACGAATCCGATTATCGTCAGGTCGATGCCGCTGTCCTTCATGCGAGCCTGCAGGACCGACATGGTCAGCAGGAGAGGCAGGCCGCAGGCGAATCCCATGAGCAGGGAAACGAGCATCTTTCTGCCGAAAATCTGCTTTAAAAGTATTTTCCTCGATTCGGAGTTCATGTGAGTTTGATCGGCGGCATAAATAATAGCACGAAAAGGCGAATCGCTCTAAATGCGACGCTCACGATTCCATATGCTTTTCCAGTTGCTCGGGAGTTGCGACAGGACCGTAAGCCTTTTTCAATTTCAAAAGATCGTCCCTTTGCTTGCCAAGGACGTCGAAAAGTTTTCGGGGAATGTTCGGTTCCTTTCCGTACGCCGCGATTTGCAGATCGACCCTTTCGACGATCTTGTCGATGTATAGGGAGAACTGTTTTTCGTATAGGGAATGTTCGTATTTCTTGTCGATGATGCTTCCGAAAAGTTTTTTCAGATCTTCGTATTTGGGAAGGCGACCGACCGGGGAGCGGATAAAGCCGACTTCGTTCCGGGCCAGCCGTTCCAACCATGTCAGCCACACGCGGACGTCCTTCTTTTCTCCGAGCAGTTTGTTGGAGTCGCCTCCTCGGGCCTGGTGGGTGAGGAAATAGTTCAAACCGGCCATTACGGGTTTCTTGTCGTGCTTGATCTTGGGATTGTTGAAAAATTCGAACTGGGCTCGCATGTAGTCGCCCAATGCGCCGGGGATGAAGGGAGCATTGGCCCAGGGAGCGCGCTTAACGCCGCTCGCGCCTACCTCGGTGGCGGTTGCGGCGGAAACGATGCATGCGCCGATGACGACGCCCTCGTCCGGGTTTTCAGCCGCCCTGACCGGAGGCATGGTGTCGCTGTCGCGGCCGCTGTAGGTCACCACCAGAGTTTCCACCCCTTGCGGATCTTCGCTTTTTCCGCAATAATTGGCCAACGATCTGGCAGATACCGTGCATCGGGAGTTGGGATGGGAAACGGGAACCGGGTTGCCTTTTTCGTCGGTTTTGCCTTGCCACCATTCTCCCTGGAAGTTGACGCCCTTTTTCGGGATTTCCTCGCCGTTGCCGGTCCAGTGAGGCACGCCTTTCTCGTCGATCAGGACATTGGACCAGATTACCTCGCAGCCGGGGTTGCGCAGTATTTTCATCAGCTCCGGGTCGCCCTCTCCGTTTACGTCCTCCACGATCCCGAAAATGCCGCATTCGGGATTCACCGACCGGATGGAGCCGTCTTCCGAAATCCACAATTGCGCGAGATCGTCCCCGACGAAACAATCCCCGGCCATGGCGGTCGTTGTCTTGCCGCATCCGCTGGGCGCCGCGCCCGTACACCAAGTGACGCGACCTCCGGGGCCTTTGATTCCCGTAATGAACATGTGCTCGGCCAACTCCTCGCCCGTTTTTTCGTAGACCGCCTTGTCGACCGCGAAACGGTGGTTTCCTTTCTTCAGAAGAAGCGTGTTTCCGGCGTAGGTGCAGTTCATACTGTACGTGGTCCAGTGGCTCCGGTCCATGAACACCCTCGCGTCTGCCAGGTCCTCGGGACGGTTTTTCCCCTCGCTGTGAATGTTGGCGAAAAAATGGCCTAGCCGTTCGACTTCCTTGTCGAAGGCGTGGAAAACGTTTCGGTAAAGGATCTCGGCACTGTGGGAAACGTAGGCGGAACTGGTGATTTCGATCGCGGGATTCGAAACGGGAGCGCCCGCCGGGCCTCTCATGTAGAAACCTACCATCATCACTTTTCCCCTCATAATGCCGGTCATGATTCGCCGAATCTGTTCCTTGGCCGTATTCCGATCCATACGGTTCGCCAGGGAGCTGATCAGTTCGGAATCGTTCGCTATATAAAAGGTACGATCTAAAATCCTTCCCTGCTCTTCCTTCAGATCGAAGTGGATCGTGTGGTTTTCCATGGGTAGTCTTGCCTCTTCCCCTTTTTCCAGGGCGAGGTCTCGGATGAATTGCCGGTCGGTTTCCGAACCGGTGTTGACCATGACCGAATCCGGATCGCACAATGCGATGGCGTTCGCGATTTTCAGCAAGGCTTCGCCGTTGGTTATCCTTTCGATTCGGGAAAGATTTTCGGAATCCATCTTTTGTTTAAAAAGAGTTTTGACTTGTTCAAGGTATTCGACCCCGCCCAAAACCGCGACTATGTCCCCCCCGATCTTTTTTTGCAGCATTTAGTGCTCTCCCACGCCTTTTCCCGTTTCTATTGTTATTTGTGAGCGGCGACGATGATATCGTTCAGACTCCTTTTGGGCACGTGGTGCGCGCCCTTTTCGTCTCTCCAGTATTTTACGCTTCCATCGTCCGCCAACGGTTCAACGACTACGGTTTCTTTGGGATTTCCCAAGGCGAGGACCAGCAGGATTTTGTATTTGTCGTCGATGTTCAGGACTTCCCTGAGCTTTTCCCTGTCTATGGAACCGATCATGCAACCGGCGAGCCCCTTTTCCCTGGCGCCGAGCATGATGCTCTGGCAGGCGATGCCGTGGTCGCACCCCGGATCTTTCGCGATAGTCGTGTCGCACATCGCCACGATGTACGCCGCAGGCCTTTCCCCTTCGTCGGGTCCAGGCCAGTCCTTGAGGTACCCTGCCCAGGAGAGGCACGGAAAAATCTCTTCGTTCTTTCTCGGATTGCAGGACAGAATATAGGCCAAAGGCTGCAGATTTCCAGCCGAGGCCGACAGTCTACCCAAATTTACCAGTTCCTCCAGCGTTTCGAACTTCACCGGATGGCTTTGGTAAAACCTCCTGCAACTTCTGGCTTTTCTAATCAGATCTTCGATCATGTAAAATAGCCCTTGAGTTACCCAAAAAATTTTCTCGATTCCTGTTTCTATCCGTCATTTCTTGCTCATGCAAAAATCGTCCACGAACACGGGCATGTGCTGCCGAATCCATACAAGCACCTTGTCGAATTCGTCCCGGACCTCCTTCAGGGCCTTTCCCCGATGGCTCACAAGGTTTTTTTCCTCCTCGAGCATCTCGGCGAAGGTCTTTTTCAGAGGCGGATAATAGAAAATCGGGTCGTATCCGAAACCGTTGTTTCCAGAGGGTTTTTCGGCGATTACGCCATCGCACTTGGCTTCGTACGTGAGCGCGGCGCCCCCCGGCACGGCGATGGAAATGACGCATTCGAACGCGGCTTTCCGGTCGGTTTTTTCCTTCATCTCCTCAAGCAGCTTCCGATAGCGCTCTTCGTCGGTGGCGCCTTCGCCGGCGTAACGAGCCGAATACATTCCCGGCGCGCCTCCCAAGGCTTCGACCGACAATCCGGAATCGTCAGCGAGCGCCGGAAATCCAAGCACCTTCGCCGCGAAACTGGCTTTTTTATAGGCGTTCTCTTCGAAAGTCTTCCCGTCCTCCTCTATTTCGGGAATGGGGCCGAAATCGTCGAGGTTTCTGATTGTTACCGGAAAACCGGACAGAAGCGATTTGATTTCGGATGTTTTCCCCTTGTTCCTGGTGGCTATCACCAAATTGATCGGCGTTTCCATGCATATTCTCCCACGACCCCCAAAAGTCGGAACTTCAAAGGGACCGCAATCTTTTCAGTCATTGTTTTCAAAGTTCGCTTATATTAATTCAAACCCCCGATATTTGTAAAGAATATTAATTCTATGACGGGTCGGACCAGAGTTGGAGGCTCCGGTTGTCCTCGAGGGCTTCGGTAGAGAAATTTTCGCGAACGAAAAAACTCGACTTTCGACTTGAAGTAGAAAGCAACTCTTGCGCAAAAAAAAACTTTACAGCCAAACGCGGCCTGTTATATGCTTCCGCTGGTTTTTTCGTCCGAAAAATCAAATTTATTCGAATTTTGAAATTTTTAGGGTGTACACAAATGCATAAACTACTGACTCGGGAATCCGGCAAGAAAATGCTGTTGCTGGGGAATGAGGCCATCGCCCGCGGGGCGCTCGAGGCCGGGGTCGCGGTCGCCGCGACGTACCCCGGAACTCCGTCCTCCGAGATATCCGCGAACTTTTTTCAAATCGCCAAGGAATCGCCGCTCTATTTCGAATACAGCACAAACGAGAAAGTGGCCATGGAGGTAGCGGCGGCCGCGGCCAACTCGGGTGTCCGAAGCATGGCGATCATGAAGCACGTGGGGCTGAACGTGGCTGCCGACGTTCTAATGACCCTGGCGTACGTCGGGGTGAAAGCCGGGCTTGTCATCCTGACGGCCGACGATCCGTTCATGTTCTCGAGCCAAAACGAGCAGGACAATCGATATTACGCCAAGATTTCCGGCCTTCCCATGCTGGAGCCGTCCTCCGTCGCCGAATCCAGGGAAATGGTGGCGTACGCATTCGAGCTATCGGAAAAGCTAGCGGAACCCGTGCTGTTTCGCACCACCACCCGCATCAACCATTCCAACGCCGTTGTCGCATTAGGCGAACTCGCGGAGCCGAAAACCAAAGGCGACTTTTCGAAGGACCCGTTCAACTTCGTCACCATTCCCGCAGTTTCCAGAAATCTGCACAAAAAGTTGCTCGAAAACCAAGCCGCCGCCGCCGAAATCTCGGAGACGAGCAAGTACAACCTTGTCGAGGGCGGAGGCCCGTTCGGCGTCATCGCCAACGGTGTGAGCTACAATTACGCCCGCGACGCCGTGAAAGACTTGAAGGCCGACGGCCGCGTCAAAATCTTGCGCGTCGGCTTTTCGCATCCCATGCCCAAGGGCCTGGTGACCGAGTTCCTGAAAGGGTGCGAAAAGGTTCTGGTAATCGAGGAAGGCGAGCCCTACATGGAGGAGAGCGTAAAGGCTATCGCGCAGGAAGCGGGTATTGCAATCCCGATCAAAGGCAAGGCCGAGGACCTTTTTTCCAGGCTGTACGAGTTCGACCCGGCAATGGTCCGCGCCAACATGGCCAAGCATTTCGGGTTCGAATACGAGCCGGTCGTCCCCGTGGACACGTCCGACGCTCCAGAACTCCCGCAACGCCCGCCGAACCTTTGCGCGGGATGTTCCCACAGGGCGACGTACTATGCCGTGAAGAAGGCGGCAGAGGGCAAGGCCACCATATATCCCACGGATATCGGGTGCTACACGCTGGGGGTGCTTCCGCCGCTTTCCATGGCCGACTTTCTCCTGTGCATGGGGTCGTCGGCGGGAACATCTTGCGGTTTCTCCAAAGCCACCGACAAGAAAGTGATCGCGTTCATCGGGGACTCCACCTTTTTCCATTCAGGTATACCGCCTCTGATCAACGCGGTGTTCAACAACCATAATATGACGCTGGTGATCCTCGACAACGGCACGACCGCCATGACGGGACACCAACCCCATCCCGGCGTGGACATGGGCCAGCTCAAATGCGAAGGCTACGGTCAGGTTTCCATCGAGAACGTGGTCCGAGCCCTGGGCGTGTGCCACGTGGAGGTTATCCGGCCTTACAGGGTGAAGAAGAGCATCCAGGCGATCCGCGATGCCATCGAATTCGAGGGGGTTTCCGTGATCATCTCCAAGGAGATTTGCACCCTTTACGCGAAGGGATTGAAAAAACTTGTCGGAAAGCCCTTCTACATATCCGAGAAGTGCAAAAACCACAGGAATTGCATCGACGAACTGGCGTGCCCCGCGTTTTACATCCAGGACGAAAAAGCGCAGATCGATCCGGACATTTGCGTCGGATGCACCCTTTGCGCCCAGATTTGTCCCGAACACGCGATTTTGCCCTTGAAAGAGGAATCCAAATAACACTTGTTTTCCGGAAACAATCCGGACAGGACGGACATGACACATATGAATGCAACACGGTTGATAATAGTGGCGGTGGGGGGCCAGGGAAACCTTTTGGCGTCCCGCGTTTTGGGAGAGGCGGCCCTTCTGGCCGACATTCCGGTGCGCATGAGCGAAATTCACGGCATGGCCCAGCGAGGAGGCGTGGTGGAGTCGGCAATCGTTTTCGGAGACGCTGAAAGCACCATCATCTCCGACGGCGAGGCCGACCTTCTGGTAGGCTTCGAACCGTTGGAAACTCTTCGGGCGCTTAAAAAATGCAACTCTGAAACGGTGGTCGTCACGAACCTCGCCCCGCTTACTCCCTTCACCGTATCCATCGGAAAGGGAAAATATCCGGACCTTGACGAATTGCAGGCCTATATCGCGAGAAAAACGAAAAGGTTGATCGCGTTCGACGCCGCCGCCATGGCCAAGGAGGCCGGAAGCGTGCTGGCGGTGAACATGGTTTTGCTGGGGGCGTTGATTCGGACGGGAATTTTGCCGGTCACGGCCGAACACGCGCAAGAAGCCATCACGACCCGCACGCGCCCCGCTTTCATGGATATGAACCTGAAGGCTTTCCGATCAGGTTTCGAGGCCGCCGGCCTCGCATGATCAAAAAATGTCGAAAATGGAGGAAAACTCGTCCGGAAACGCCGCACGAAAGATTCTTTCCTGCTCGTCCAGAATTTGGCGGAGAATTTCGATGGTGGTCATGGGGTTCATGATAACGGACCTGAGCACCACGATATTCTCCCCGAATCGCTTTCCCCTGGTCAGGGTCGTCCTGGAGACGAAACTGTTGCCCGCCTCCCTCTGAAGTCTCTGCACGGTAATATTGATTTCGTTGAGCATATCGTTCGCGAGGCGTTTTTTGTCGGGATCGGCCGTTTGCAGTTTCGCTGCGACCGGTTCCGAGCAAATCCGGTAGGTGAGGATGTTCAGTTCCGGCGCAGTGACGAGCTGAAACAGGTGTCGCTTTCGGATCTCGTCGGCGAATTCGCGGGCGGTTTCGACACCGTGGTCGATCAGAAGAGCGTAGCCTCTCGCGCCCATGATTTTCAAGGCGCTGTCGAGCACCAGGGAAACCGCCTCCCTGGAACCGGCCAGAGATTTGATTCCCAAGTCGGCCGACCCCGGTCTTATCACGTAGTTGGAGTGGTATCGGACCGCGTCCATGCGGGCGGGGTCCTTGAAATACACCATGCCGCATGTCATGGGCATGTAGAATTGCTTGTGGCCGTCGATGGTTACCGAATCGGCCAGCTGAATGCCGTCCAGAAACTTGCCGTACTTTTCCGACACGAGAGTCGGTCCTCCCCAGGCGGCGTCCACGTGAAAGTGGATTTTGTTCTTCCCGCATATCTCGGCCATTTTCCTCAAGGGGTCTACCGTGCCGGTTTCCGTGGCGCCGGCGATTCCCACGACGGCCATGATTTTCGATCCCCCGCCCTTTTTCCCGTACTTGGCCACCGCTCGTTCCAAGGCCCCTATATCGATTCGGTTGTTGTCGTCCAAATCCACGGAAATGACGTTCTCGTTGCCTATCCCTAAAACGCCGGCGGATTTTTTCAGCGAATAGTGGTGCAAGGCCGAAACCAGCACAACCAGCCGTTCGATGCCATGGGCTTTGTACGCGGCGTCGATGCCTTCGGCCTCCACTCCCTTGAAACCGTTCTTCGGCCCAAGAATCGTATTGCGAGCCACCCAAAGCGCCGTTAAATTCGCGAGAGTACCGTCCTCGACGAAAACCCCTAGCGTGGTGTCGGCGTTCTGCACGTGCTCCTGGTAGAAGTCCTCGCTTCTACGGAAAACGAGCCTGTGAATCTTGGCCAGGACCTGTTTTTCCAGTACGGACACGACCTTGGAAGTTTCCAGCTTGACCACGTTCTGGTTCAAGGCGGCCGCGATGGTCTTCAAATGTACCATGAAAAAAGGGATGGCCGAGGTCATGTGGCCCACGAAATAAGGGGAGGCCACGTTCACGGCGTAGGGGGCGATGTCCTCGACAAGGTCGGTGATCACGTCCGCGAGCTTCTTTTCCGGGTGTTCCCCGATCTGGGTGTCCTTGAAGCGCCGGCCTAGTTCCTTTAACGGAATTTCCTCGGTGAACCCCACGTTGTTCTTCAAAAACTCGTGAAGTCCAAACAGTATCTGGTCCATGTACTTGAGGAGAGTGGCTCGGGCCTTGTCGTCCTCCGGGCGGATGAACGTGCGCATCAGCGCCTGCCAATCGGCGACCAGTCTCTTGTGCGATGTCGAATGCTCCGAATTCATGGAACGTCTCCTTATCACGGCTTGTCGATGTTGAAAAGAGTCTTCGCGATGTCGGACGCGTTTTTTTCTTGGCGACTTTTCGCAAGGTGGATTTCCATCCGGGCCGCGCATATATTTGTAACTTTACAAACAGGTTTACTTGTGGAATAAATTGGACGGTTTGATCGTCCGCCAATGAACTCTATAAATTAGAAGCTGTAGAGATGCTTGCCGAACTTTCCATCAAAAATTTTGCCATAATCGACGACATGAGAATTTCTTTTTCGGACGGCCTTACCGTTTTGAGCGGGGAGACCGGGGCCGGAAAATCGATCGTCATCGACGCAGTGAATCTTCTCCTGGGCGGTCGCGCCAACTCGAAGCTTGTCCGCACCGGAGCCGAAACCGCCGAATTGGAAGCTCTCTTCGAAATATCTGCCGGGAGCGAACCGGCAAAGAACATGGAACTGCAAGGATTCGATCCTTCCGAGGGCCTGATCGTCCGAAGAAGCATCTCCCGGTCCGACAGGCACAAGGTGTATATAAACGGGCGATTGTCCACAATGCAGGCCCTGAACGAAATCACGGAAAACCTGGCCAGCATCTCGGGGCAGCATGCCCATCAGGGCCTTTTGAAGGAAGACCTTCATTTGGACATACTGGACCAGTTCTCCGGGTTGCTGGGCAAACGGGAGAAGGTAAAGGAACTCTACCGCATGATTCTTCCCTCGATTTCCGAATTGCAAAGACTGACCAGCAAGGAGGACCGTCGGACCGAACAACTGGAACTATTGAAATATCAAAAGCGGGAAATTTTGGAGGCGTCGCTTTCGCCAGGCGAGGACGAGGAACTGGAGCGCGAGTTGGCGAAGCTGAGAAACGCGGAGCTGTTGCTGCAAACCGTTGACAGGGCGTACGAAAGCCTCTATGGAATGCCGGGGGCAGTTGTGGAAACCGTGGTCGAGACCTGCAAATCCATGGAGAAAGTCTCGGAAATCGATCCGGTTCTGTCACCGATGGTCAAGGGGCTCGCGGACGCGGCCTACCAGATCGAGGACATCAGCCGCGAACTCAAGTCCTACACGGATTCGCTGGAAATGGACGAAGACCGTCTCAGGGAAATCGAGGAGCGCCTGGAACTGATCCGGAAGCTGAAAAGAAAATACGGCAAGACCATCGAGGACGTGCTGGCCCG
>CAZNTU010000049.1:0-17241 GCA_964575975.1 uncultured Desulfobacteraceae bacterium | reverse complement strand
GCCATCGGAGAAAACGGCATGGACAAGGCGGAGTTCACGATTTCGCCCAACGTGGGGGAGGAGATGAAACCCCTTGCAGCCATCGCGTCGGGCGGGGAGCTTTCCAGAATCGTCCTTGTCCTGAAGGCCATTCTGGCGAAGACCGATTCCGTGGAGACGGTGGTATTCGACGAAGTGGACGCGGGTATCGGGGGAGACGTGGCCGAAATGGTGGGGAAAAAGCTTTACGCGCTTTCAAAGCGATGCCAGGTCATCTGCATCACCCATCTTCCCCAGATCGCCAAGTTCGGAGACCATCATTTCCGCATTTCCAAGCATGTACACGACAGAAGGACCCGTACGGTGATCGAACCGGTAGGGGAGGAAGATCGGGTTCGGGAATTGGCCAGAATGCTCGGGGGGGTGGAGATCACGCGGGGCGCGATGGAGCATGCGGCCGAGCTGCTGAACGGGAGGAAGGCGGGTTCGAAGGAGGCGTAGTAGGGAGTTGTCGTAACAATTTATCGAAGGAGCGCCATGAAATCATCCAAAAAGGACTCGCCCTGGGTCGTAAAACCCTTGGTTCCCGAGGAAGTTTACACGGACCGGGCCGAATTTCTGGATTGGTTCTACGGGGCGGCGCTAAAGGCCGTGGCCCGAAGGACCTCGTCCACGGTGCTGCTGGGCCAGCGGCGAATGGGCAAGACCGAAATTTTCAAACGAGTGGTCAACCGTCTTTTTTTCGAGCAGGACCCAGGCGCCTCCGACGTCGCAATCCCCGTCTATTTCAGCTTTCCGGAAGGACCGGTCGGGCAAAGGGACTTCGCGAAACTTTACCTCGAAAACTATATTCGGTTTTACGTCGGGTTCTTGACGCGCCAGCCTAGCTTGGTGACGGAAGAACTGGAAGGCCACAACTTGATTTCGGCCGTCGAAGCATCCCGACGGCTGTATCGATTCACCGGGACCTTGGACCTGATCCTGACCAAGTACGAATCCGTTTGCGGCGGCGACAGCACCCTCCCACACAAGACTGCGCTGGAGACGCCCCGGAGAGTCGCCGACATCGACGATTCCACCTCCGTGGTATTTTTGGACGAATTCCAGAACACGAGGCTTCCCCAGTACGATTTCGACATGGCCGGATTCATGCAGGAAGCCGTGGAATCCCCTAACTGCCCGCATTTCGTTACAGGTTCGGCCATGAGTATTCTCGCGAGAGAAATCATCGGCCGCGGCGCGTTGTTCGGAAGATTCAGGAGTCGTGAAATCCGCGCGTTGACCGAATATCATGGAGCGGAACTCGCTTCGAGAGCCGCGCGCTTCTACGGAGTGGAGATTCCCGAAACAATGGCCCCGGCAGTGGCCCTGCGTTGCGGCGGCAACCCTTTCTATATCGTCGCTTTGATTCAACAAGCGGCCGAACGCAACCAAGCCGTCGAAAACGAACAGGTCTTGAACCAGCTTCTGGCCGTCGACATCTCTTCCGGATTCATTTGGGGCGAACTTCTCGACCAAGTGAACCGGTGGATTCGCAGGATCAACGGCTATGGCATTACAAAATGGGTGTTGTACCTGTCCGCTCTGGACGAAAACACCGAGGATGAAAAAGGCGGACGTCTGAACGTCGAAAAAATTCGCGACGAGATCGTGGCCAGGGAACGAAAGGAAGTTTCCTTGGACGCTGTTCGCGAGGTCCTCGCGCTTCTATCCAGAGGAGATCTGATTGAATATTTGGAGCTGGGCGAGTGGTTCCGCCGGGTGAAGGACCCCATAATGCTCGAGTTTTTACGAGTGTGGGGGCGGGTAGAGGTGGAAGGCCGATCCGCCCGAAGCGTGCGGCAGGAACTGACGGAAAAGTATCATTTGTTGCAAAGGCGCGTACGGGAATACAAAGGATATCTTGCCGAAGTTTACATGAGCCAGGTGTTGTGGAATTCGCAGAAGAAAATTTTGCCGGGACGGTTTTTCAATTGCCCGGACGACGTGAAAATGCCGGACATGTTCGTATACGTCGAACACCGTCATCGACCGGGAGCGGGCAAGGACAGGGAAATCGACGTCCTCGGAGCGGCCGGGGCGGAGCAATGGGTATGTCAAAGCAAGTGGACGCAAGGTCGCAGCACCGGAACAGGCGTTCTGAAAAAACTGCTTGAACAAAGGCGCGTTCTGATGGATGGGGAAGAACGCCGCACTGTCCGGCTATGGCTGTTCGCGCACGACGGCTTGAGCAGGGACGCCGAAGTCTACGCCCGGGAAAACGAAATTTTCTGGTCCGCGCGGGAGCAGTTGGACGGTCTTTTGGAATTCGTCGGATTGAGAAAATTGCCGGACTTGGATGAAAGCGTTTCTTGATGCGGCATAGAAAACTACTGCGGTTGGCGGCGAGGAAAAAACTCGCTTGTTTCGGTAGCGCCGCCTTCCACGGCGGCGCTACCGTGGTCCCTCGTCGAAGGCCGGTATCCGCATGGGTTGAAAGCCATAAAAATTCGGAAACGCTGCATTTTGTAGTCGCAGCGACCGGAGCGATTGGATTTGGTTCGTCATGGCAAGCTTGGTAAACGGCCGGGCTGTTGCAAAAGTAGGCTTTATTCCCCAGGCAGCTTCACCACCAAAACCGGAATTTTCGCGCGCTTGACGACCTTCTTCGCGGTCGATCCGATAATGACGTCGGACAGAAATCCGTGTCCTCTCGTGCCCATCACGATCATGTCGCAGTTTCGCTTTTCCGCCTCTTCCAAGATGATATCCGCCGCAGACGCGAAGCCCGACCTTACCAACGTCTCGTCGGTCTTGAAACTTTCGTCCGAAGAGCCTTTCATGTCTTCCGCAAATTGTTCCAAGGCCTCCCGGATGGGTTTGTTGTCGCGTTTTTTTCCCGTCAGCGACCTTCTAATTTCCTCCCGGTTTCTTTCCTTGATTTCCTGCCACTTGTACTCGCCGATGTAGCCCAGAATGGCGTAGTCGAGGTTCGGAATTTCGGTCGACACGTGCAGGATAAGAATGGACGCGTCGTAGAGGTTTGCAAGACTGACCGCGTACGCGAAAGCGTATTTCGCGTTTTCCGACAGGTCCGTGGCGTAAAGTATTTTCTTGATTTCAACATTCGGCAATTCCATTTTTCGCCTCCATGATAATTGAAAAAGAATCGATCCCTTCTCGGACAAAGTGCAAAGGAGAGTATAGCATAAAACTACGCGGCGGAATCTGCTTTTTTTAATCTTTGGCGTTCGTAGATAGGAAGCGTCAGGGTCGGGTCCTTTCGAATCCTTAATTTTTGCATGAAATAGACCACGATCCACAATCCGATTCCGATTCCGTCGACGATAATGGTCGGAACGTCAATTCCTATGGCCCACTTGACCAAATGCGGAAAGAAAAGAACGATGGTGGCCACCGCGCAAACAATCCATTCGACGAGCCTGGTGCCGCACAAAAAATACCCCATGGTCAGGCTTCCGAACGCAATGGTTCCCAATACGATGGTAAGCCAAGTGGAAATCACCTGGTACCACGGCATTATGTGTCCCGGTCCTCCCATCAGAAAGCCCGGCGAAAACGCGAATAGAAAAGGACCGACGTAAAGCATCTTGGCGAACTTGAAAGAGGTCCAGCCGGTCTTCCACGGGTCGGAACCCGCGATCGCGGCCCCGGCGTAGGCTGCGACGCATACCGGCGGCGTTATGTTCGAGTCCTGGCTGAACCAGTAGACGATCATATGCGAGGCCAGAAGCACCCAGCTCACCTTCGCCATTATTTCCATTCTCCTGGGATCGTCCCCCAGCAGCTCTCCCAGCGGCATCTGAAGCTCCCTGATGCCGACGCCCCACAAGGACATCGAAATCATGTCGGACAAAGCCCCGACCGCGAGCACCGCCGTTATCAGATAGGCGGCCGTGACCGGCACTCCCATGCCCAGAATCAGGGAGGCGAGGCCTACCAATAGAATGGCGACGGGCAGAGAACCGAAGGACAGTTCGATGATAATCTGGGAAAATCGAAGCCCGATGCCCGTGAGCTGGATCGTGCCGACGATTATGCCGATTACTCCCAAGGTGGCCCCGATCACGAGAGTCGCCCTCGCCCCTTCGTTCATGCAAAGCAAAATCTCTTTCAAGCCCATTCTGTGGTCGGAGGTCAGCCAGCTCACCCCCACGCACGACAACACGGACCAAAAAGCGGCGTACGCGGGGGAAAAACCGAACAGCATCAGTACGACGATGATGACCAGCGGAAGGGACATGTACCATTCGTTTTTGAGAATTTGCGTCGCCGTGGGAGCGCCCGGTTCGGGTTTTCCGACCAGACCGTATCGCTTGGCCTCGAAATGAATCATCACGAATACGGAAAGAAAATAGATCACGGCGGGAAATACGGCGATCAGCATGATATTCACGTACGGAATCCCTGTCATTTCCGCCATGATAAAACCGCCCGCTCCCATGATCGGCGGCATGAACATGCCGCCGATGGAAGCCGCCGGCTCGATGGCTCCGGCCACGTGCGGCCTGAATCCCGCTTTTTTCATCAGGGGAATGGTAAACGCGCCCGTCGATACCGTATTCGCTATCGCCGATCCGGATACGGAGCCGAAAAAACCCGACGCCAATACGGCAACTTTCGCGGGGCCGCCCGTGGTTTTTCCCGCCAGGGCCAAAGGAAGATCCAAAAAGAATTTGCTGGCGCCGGAATATTTCAGGAACGAACCGAAAAAGATGAACAAGATCACGTATGTGACCAAAACCGACGTCATGATGCCGAACACGCCCTCCTCCTTCATATAGATGTGATTCAGGGTCCGGTCTATTTTGAATCCGGTGTGGGCGAAGGCGTCAAGGAGAGGAACATGGTGCAGGAGATTGCCCCAGAAGGCGTACGCCAAAAACGCGGCTCCAACGATGGTCATCGACCATCCCAGCACCCTGCGGGCGACCTCCAGCGAGATCAGTATGCCGACGACGCTCACGAAAGTGTCGAGTTTCGTCTCCGAGCCCATGCGGTAGTTGATCGCTTCGTATTCGACAATGTAGTATCCGACCGCGAAAGCGGCAACGAAAGCGAGCAAGATGTCGTACCAGGCCGGCTTTTCCCGGGGGCCGCCGCGTGTCATGGGGTAGTACAGGAATATCATCACGTACGTCAAAAGCACGTAAACTCCAAAAAAATATTGGGTGTCCACGGGAACTACCGCGCAATACATGTAAAATGCGACCATGAAAACACCCAGGGCGGCCGTAATGTAGTACCAGACGCCTTTAAAAGCGCGGCCGGTCTTCTGGTCCTTTTGGATGATCTCCCGAAGCTTGTCCTTGTCGGCGCCGGCTGGAGTTTCTGATTCGGACATCTCGTTTTCCTTTATTGCGTTACGAACACGCTTAAAAAAAAGATTTGGAAAGATGGAGGAGGGAACGCCGCATTGAAACCGGCGCTCCCGTCTTTCCTGTCTTGGGTTTTTCGATTATTTCAAGTGGTCGGGAATTTCCTTGCCCTGTTCAGTCCAGAATTTAAGGGCGCCTGGGTGCAACGGAACCGTTGCTCCCAAAAACGCGTTTTCAAGATTCATTTCATTGAACGTGGATTTGGCCATTGTCATGGTCTCCATCCCCTTTTCGGACCAGAGGGCCTTTGTGATCTGATAAACCAAATCCTCCGGGAGATCCTTGTTGACGCTCAAAATGGTCGAATCCTGGAAAGTCTTGCATTCCGGCATGTCCTTGCCGTAGGTTCCGGCGGGGATGACCGTGGGCGTATAGGCGAACTCGTTGTAGAACCCGGTCTTTTCCGCTTCGACGCCGACATCCACCAGTCGGATTTTCTCCTGGACGCTGGCTTCGATCACGGAGCTGTTGGGATAGCCGACCAACACCCAGAATGCGTCAAGCTTGCCGTCCTTGAAAGAACTGGCTGCGGCGGAGTATCCTTGGAAAGTGGGTCTGAAATCGTCCCAGATTCCGATATGCTTGAAAAACCGTTCCGCGCTGGCCGCGGCGCCAGAGCCCGCGCTTCCCAGACCCACGCGTTTGCCCTTCAAATCCATCGCCGACTTGATATCGCTGTTTGCCCGCACCACTAGCTGCGCCGGGGCGCCATACACGTAACCAATGGAACGTTGGTTTTCGTATTTGGTGTCGTCCTGCGGCAAGTTCCCCTCGTATCCCAGTTTGCTGTCGACCGCGTAGCAAAGACCGAAATCGGATTCCCCGGACGAAACCCGCTTCACGTTCTCCACGGACCCGCCGCTGCCGACGGAAGACGCTTGAAGACCGTCGACGGCCTTCGGCAAATAAATGGACATGGCGTTGGTGAAAGTGTTGAAGGTTCCCCCGGTTGGACCTCCGCCGATCTTAATGCTGTGAGTCTGCGCGATCGCCGGGGACAGCGCCACCGCGACCGAAGCCATCGCGACAAAACCGATCGTTAAAAGTTTTTTCATTTTTTCCTCCGTAATTTTTTATGAAGTTGCGCTTGGTTGGATTGTTCGTGAGTCCTTGCCGCCATTACGATGTCAAGCGGGTGGAATACCTGCCTGTCCAATGAATATTGGCATTGAATTTATGAATACAATTCATGAAAGAGAACTCTTTGCATCGCGGAGGATATCCTACTCGTGGTGCCGCGTAAATTGGAGGATTTCTGATTCCCTTGTAAGAATTTTTCTCACATGCCCTGCTTGAAAAATTCGTCGTATCCCGAAAGCGATTCCGATTTCGATTCCGATTTCCGGGTGTATTGGGAAGGAACGGTTCCCTCCTTGAACACCTCGAAATACGTGTTTCGGCTTTCCGATGCGGGCAACAGCCCGGTTTCCGCATCGATTTTGGCGAAGACGACTCCTTCGGGCTCGTCGAAATTCCGAACGGGCTTGTCCTTCAATATGTCGGCCATGAAATGCAGCCAAATGGGGCTTGCCGCCGTGCCCCCCGTTTCCCCGGCTCCCAGAGATGCCTCCGTATCGAAACCGACCCATACGCCGGCAACGTATTCCGGAGTGTATCCCATGAACCAGGCATCGTAGAGATCGTTGGTGGTACCGGTTTTTCCCGCGACCGGACGGTTCAACGCGCCGACCCGTTTCCCCGTTCCTTCCTTTACCACGCTTTCCAACATGCTGGTCATGATATACGCCGTCGAGCTTTCAATGACCTTTTCTTTTCGGATTCCCGCCTCTTCAAGCACGACACCGTCCCGGCCGACGATTTTGGTCACGAAAACCGGATCGATCCGGTAGCCCGCGTTGGCGAAAACGGCATACGCGTTCGCCAGTTCCAGCAAAGACACTCCCGAGGAGCCTAAAGCAAGGGAGAGGTTCCGGTCCAGATGGGATTCGATCCCCAACTTGCGGGCGTAATCGATAGCGTAGTCGATCCCGATGTCCCTAAGGATTTTGATGGTAACAAGGTTTCTGGAGTGGGTCAGGGCCTCCCTTATCCGCGTGGGGCCGTAGAATTTGCTGCTGTAGTTTTTCGGTTTCCATACCATGTTCCCGTCCCGGAACACGACGGCCGTGTCGAGGATGACGGAGGCGGGAGTATAGCCCTTGTCGAGGGCGGCGGCGTAAACGACCGGCTTGAAGGCGCTTCCGGGCTGCCGCCGGGACTGGATCGCCCTGTTGTACTGGCTTTTCTTGAAATCCGATCCGCCGACCATGGCTTTGACGAGGCCGGTATTGGCTTCGAGGCAAAGAAGCGCGGACTGGACTTCCGGATCCTGCTCGAGAGCGAGTTGCCACTCGTCCTTCTCGCTGCTTTTCTCGAGAGTTTCCACGAGCACGACGTCTCCCGGTTTTAGAGCGTGACCTTTCTTTCCGGCCCAACCCATGTTTTTCGACGGAATAGTTCCCCGTTCGTTCCCGATTCCGACGGCAACGTCCTTGGACCGTGCATCGACTGCGACGACCACCCCCTCCACGATCATTCCCTTCCCGAGTCTCTCTCCGTATCTTTCGACAAATTTCCGGTCGTAATCCTCCATTTCCCCGGCGTGGAGGCTTTTTACCGGCCCCCTGTATCCCTGGCGCTTGTCAAGCTCCCGCAGGCCTTTCTCGACGGCTTTGCGGGCGGCTTCCTGCATGTCCACGTTGACGGCGGTGTAAATCTTCAGTCCTTGGGTGTAGAGAGCGTCGCGGCCATATTTTTTCTCGACGTACTGCCTTACGTACTCGGTATAGTAAGGCGCCTGATCGACATACGGGTTCTTTTTCGGCTTGATTTTCAAAGTCTGGTTCAGGGCGGCGGCGGACTGTTCCTCCGTGATGTAGCTCTCGTCCAACATTCTCTTCAGCACGTACAATTGCCTTTGTTTCGCTCTGTCGAGATGCTTGAGCGGAGAATAGCGACTGGGCGCCTGGGGCAGTCCCGCCATCAAAGCGCATTCCGCCAGGGTCAAGTCGGAGACGCTCTTGTCGAAATAGCTTTCGGCGGCAGCCGCCACCCCGTAAGCCCCGTTGCCCAAGTAAATCTGGTTCAAATACAAAAAGAGGATTTCGTCCTTTGTAAACTGTTTGTCGATTCGAGAGGCCAGGATAGCCTCCTTGATCTTCCTCCGGTAACTTTTTTCGGGAGAAAGGAAAAAGGATTTGGTAACCTGCTGCGTGATGGTGCTCCCTCCCTGAACGATGCCGCGGGCCTTGATGTTCTTAAGAAAAGCGCGGACTATGCTGAAGAAGTCGATTCCCTCGTGTTCGTAGAAGCGGGCGTCCTCGGCCGCGACGAACGCTTTTTTCAGCAGGTCCGGCATTTCGGAGAGGGAGACGACGGTCCTCCTTTCGTCGCAAAATTCGCCGATCAACTTGCCGTCGTCGGAATATACCCCGCTCACTACAGGCGGCTTGTAATCCTTCAACGTATGGATTTTGGGAAGCTCCCAATTGATATGCATGTAAAAAACGTAAATCGCCGCCGATCCGATTATTCCGAGAACGAGTCCCGACCACAGAAAAAATTTCAGAATTCTACCCGACACTCCACCGGATTTTTTTTGCGGAGTTTGTTCGAATTCGTCGTATATGTCTTCCGGATGTTTCAGCATGTATATTGGTTCCTATATATGCCCAAGTTCATTAGGTTCGAATAAGAAGCGAGGATTGAAAACCTCCGAACACGTTTTCCATATGATAACAACGGGTTCAATTATCAAAATACGATTTTTTAAGCAAGTTTGTTCGAATTATATGGCGGGGGAAAAAATCGGCATTGACTTTTGTTTGTTCATGGGCAAAAAGGTAGAACGCGATCGGCTGTGGATTCAAGCCGGTAAACACGCAAAGGGCCTGGCACTAACATAGGCCACTTGGAAGTCGGCCGCCGCCGCATACGCGACCGCCGGATTTTCGATCGGACCTTAATAATTTTATGATCGAAGGAACCTATAGATGATCCATTTGAATTTCGACAAAATGAACGGCCTTGTCCCGGCCATCGTCCAGGATTGCAAGACCGGGGACGTCCTAATGCTGGCGTTCATGAACGAGGACGCCTGGCAGAACACCTTGAAAACCGGAAGGGCGACATTCTACAGCAGGACCCGCAAAGGTCTGTGGGTAAAGGGGGAAACCTCGGGCCACGTGCAGCTGGTAAAGGAAATCTATATAGACTGCGACGACGACACGGTGCTCCTGAAAGTGGAGCAGATTGGCGGAGCCGCCTGCCACACTGGTTTCGCCAGTTGCTTCTTCAGAAAAGTCGAGGACGGCGAAATCAGGGAAACAGGCGAGCCGGTATTCGACCCGAAGGAGGTCTACAGAGGTGGGAAATGACGGCAAGTCGATTGCGGGAGATCACCTCCTTCATCGTCATGGACGTGTTGGAGAGGGCGAACGAACTCGAACGGCAAGGGATCGACGTGGTCCATCTTGAAGTGGGGGAGCCCGATTTCGATGCTCCCGCCTGCATCAAGGATGCGATCTGCCGGGCATTGGACGACGGCCATACCCACTATACCCACAGTCTCGGCATTGTCGAACTGAGGGAGGCCATTTGCGAATATTACCGCGACAACTACGGGGTCGATGTCAGCCCCGACTGCGTGATGGTGTGTTCGGGTACCTCTCCGGCGATGCTCGTCATGTTTTCCGCCCTGCTGGAGAAAGGCGACGAGGTGATCCTCTCCGATCCCCATTATGCCTGCTATCCCAATTTCATCAAGTTTCTCGACGCCCAGCCAATTGCGGTGGACGTTTTCGAGGAGGACGGATTCCAGTTTCGTCCGGAGGAAATAGCGAAAAAGATCACGGACCGCACCAAGGCCATAATCGTAAATTCTCCGTCCAACCCCACGGGAAACCTGCTTTCGGAATCCCGCATGGCCGAGATCGCGAAGCTTTCGCCTTTCATCGTATCGGACGAGATTTACCACGGCCTTGTCTACGAGGGCAGGGAACACTCCATTTTGGAATTCACGGACAACGCGCTCGTGTTGAACGGCTTTTCGAAGCTTTTCGCCATGACCGGACTTCGGCTGGGTTACGTCATCGCCCCCAAGGAGTTCATGAGGCCCATGCAAAAGGTTCACCAGAATTTTTTCATCTCCGCCAACTCCCTCGCCCAGAGAGCGGGCGTGATCGCCTTGAAGCATGCGGGCGACGACATCGCGAACATGAAGGAGACCTACGACAGGCGACGAAAATACATGATCGCACGCTTGAAAGAAATGGGCTTCGGAATTACAGTCGAACCTACCGGGGCGTTTTACGTTTTCGCGAACGCGAAACATCTGTCCGACGATTCGTACAAGCTTGCTTTCGACATACTCGAGAAAGCCCATGTCGGGGTCGCCCCCGGAATCGATTTCGGAAAGAACGGGGAAGGGTATCTCCGTTTTTCGTATGCCAATTCCCTGAAAAACGTAGAGAAAGGGTTGGACAGGATCGAAAAGTATTTAAACCGCTCCTGGCCGGCGAATCGCTCGAAATGATTGTCAAATCCGCCGAGTTCATAAAAAGCGCATCCAAGCAAAAGCAGTACCCGGACCACGGGATTCCGGAGATAGCGTTCGCGGGTCGCTCCAACGTCGGAAAATCGTCTTTGATTAACTGCCTTCTGAACCGGAAACGATTGGTAAAGACAAGCCGCACGCCCGGCAGGACGCAGCTGCTCAATTTCTTTCTGATAAACGGCCAGTTCTGCTTCGTGGATCTTCCCGGCTACGGCTACGCCAAGACCCCGGAGAAAATCAGGGAACAATGGGGGCCGATGGTCCAGAACTATCTTTTCAACCGAAAAAACCTGAAAGCCGTGGTTTTGGCGATGGATGTCCGCCGGACCCCACGGGAGGACGAATTCAACTTGTTATATCTGTTGGACCAAATCGGTCTGAAAAAGTTGCTCGTCCTTACGAAATCGGACAAACTGTCCAAGAGCGGACAGACCAACCAACGCATTGCCAACGCGAAGTCGTTGAACATGGAAAAGGACGCCCTGCTGCTGTTTTCCGCCAAAACGTCGCAGGGAAGGGACAAGGCATGGGAAATATTGAAATCTTTTATTTTCCAAGAGGAATGAAAAGGGCCTAAAGCGTGACCGACCAAGCCGAACAGTTCAAATCGGGTTTTTGCGTGATACTGGGCGCTCCGAACGCGGGGAAATCCACGTTGCTGAACCGCATCCTGGGACAGAAGATATCCATCACGTCGCGAAAACCCCAAACCACAAGAAACAATATACAGGGCGTGTACCATCGAAACGACGCCCAGATCGTCTTTTTGGACACCCCGGGAATCCACGCGGCAAAGGACGTCTTCAACCAGAGAATCGTGGAAGTCGCGGTATCGTCCGTCGCCGACGCCGATTTCGTCTTGTTTCTCGCAGACGCGAAGAACCCTGCCCCCCGGACCGAAAAAACGATTTTGAATATTTTGGAGAGTTCCAGGAAACCGGCGATTCTCGCAATAAACAAGACAGACTTGGTCAAGAACGCGCAAATAAAGGAAACCGTCGAGTCCTGGAAAAATGCATACGCGTTCGTAAAGACGGTCCCGATATCCGCGAAGAGCGGCGAGGGGATTCAGGAACTCGTGGACGCCCTTGTTGAAAATCTTCCCGCAGGACCTCCGCTTTTCCCGGAGGACACCCTGACCGACGCCTCCCTGAGATTTCTGGTCGCCGAAATCGTCAGAGAAAAAATATTCCGTCTGACAGGACAGGAAATTCCCTATTCTACGGCCGTCACCGTCGAGAAGTTCGAGGAAAAGGAAAATATCGTGGAAATTTTCGCCAAAATCCACGTGGAACGAGATTCCCAAAAAGGAATCGTCATCGGCAAGGGGGGGGCGATGCTCAAAAAAATCGGGGAGACGGCGAGGCTCGATATCGAAAAGCTCCTGGAAAATCATGTTTTCCTGAAACTTTTCGTCAGAGTCGAAAAAAACTGGAGCAACGACTCCAAGGCAATGAAAAGATTAGGATATTGACGATCCTGTCCTTCCATCCGCTCGTAAGGGGCCACGAAAACATCATTTGCGCGGGAAGAAGACCGAGCGAAAAAGATCTGGAGGCGATCAGACAAGCCGACGCGGTAGTTCTTCCGCTCGGATGTTCCGAGGCTCTCTATTTCGTGGCCAAACGCAATTGCGGATTGGTCTTTCCCAATTACGACGCGCGTTTTTCGTATCCGGGCAAAACCGGCCAGATCCGTCTTTTCCGAAAAACGAGCGCCAAACATCCGCGTACGCTGATCTACGACAACTTGCCCTCGTTGATGGAAAACGACGAGATTTCGGCCTGTGCGCCCCCGATGGCTTTTCCGTTCGTGTTCAAATTCGATTGGGGCGGGGAGGGCAAAAATGTTTTTTTGATCCAAAACCCGGTCGATTGGCGAAACGTTCTCGACCTTGCCCGCCGCTACGAAAATACCGGGCAGAAAGGTTTTTTGATTCAGGAGTTGATCGAATCGAAGAGCAGGTCGCTGCGATCCGTGGTCGTGGGAACGAGAATCGTATCCTACTGGAGGGTCGCGAAAGAGGAAAATCAGTTCAAATCGGGCCTGGCGTCCGGAGCGGGCATCGATTATCATTCGGATAGGGAACTGATCGGCGAGGCTGAAAAGAAACTTGCCGCTTTTATCGAAAAAACCGCCGTTAATCTGGCCGGTTTCGATTTCCTGTTTTCGGCGGACGGGCGGGACATTCACATGCTGGAGATCAACTATTATTTCGGAAGAAGAGGCCTCGGAGGCTCGAGGAAATTCAACGTCATGCTTGTCGAGGAAATCAACCGGTGGCTGGTTAAGGTCGGGCGGACGGAAAAGGTTTCGTTCGACGAAGATTGAATCATGGGAAATTTTTATTTCGGCGCGGACGAGGCGCATCTCAAGACGGAAAAAAACAAGGCGAGGGTACTTCGGAATTCGCAATGGTGGAAACGCAAGACCGCCAAGGGCGTCTGTTTCTATTGCGGAAAAAACGTTTCTCCGAAAGAGCTTACCATGGACCACATCGTCCCCGTTTCCAGGGGCGGCTTCAGCAAAAAGGGCAACGTGGTCCCCTCGTGCAAGGCCTGCAACACTAAAAAGAAGCAACTCCTGCCGATGGAGTGGGACGAGTACCTGAAGAAAGCGACCGTGGACGCGAAATCGTCCTGAACTCCCTTTTATCCCTTGAAATGCATGGAACGGCCTTCCTGCCGCCGTTCGAGAACGAACTATGTTGCCGTTTGTCAATCTTTTTTATTGACAACATGAACCTTGTTAAACAAAATGAGCGGCGTTTGTTTTTTGTTCGTGATTAGAAGGCTTGTTCGATTTATGCTCGGCCCCCGAACCAACAAGAAAGGATATTCGAATGCCCGTCGATATAGAACTTTTGGAGTCCATAGAGATATTCTCGTCGCTCGCGAAGGAGGAACTCGTAATAATAAACGAAATCGTGCATCCGATGAATGTTCTGGAAGGAGAAACGCTGGCGAAAAAAGGCCGGGTCTCCACCACCTTCTTTATAAATCTCACCGGTTCCTTCATGATCGATTTCGAAAACGGAAAAGCGCTGACGCTCCACGACAAGGGGGACATAATGGGATGGTCCACTCTTGTGACTCCATTCGAATACAGGGGCACCGTCGTATCTTTGGCCGCCGGCGAGGTGCTCACCATTTCAGGGGAAGAATTCTACAGGCTTCTCCAGGGCGACTCTTCGCTCGGGGGAAAAATCATGAAAAAGATCAACCAGATCGCCGCGTCCAGGGCATCGCTGTCGGAAGCGTAAACCGCCAAGCAAAAATTCAAAGGAGGTCCGCATTGTACGGATTCGAAAACATTTCCGCCAATAACGGATGGGCAATATCGTTTCTCGGAGTAAGCATCGTTTTTACCGGATTGACCCTTCTGAGCCTCATCATTTCACAACTGCACAAATTGTTGGGTGTTTGGGAAAGCAAAAACAAGCCTCCCGCAAAAACTTTCGAAAAGGAGGCGGCGTGTCCGGCCGTCGCCCGAACCATCCAAAAAATGCGGTTGGACCATTTGCCCGACAAGCAGCAGGAAGTCGCCCGGCGGTTCCAGCTTCTGGTCTGTCGCATGGAAAGGCCGATTTCGCTTCCGGCGCTTTTACACCTGGCCGAACTTGTCGGAATGGAATCTCCCCATTCGAGTCTGAACGACTTGCTTCGTAAAAAGGTGATCGTTCCCGACGGCAAAGGCTATTTCAATTGGAACGTCTAAGAACCAAGAACGGCGTGACTTGGACACGCGTTGATATTCGGACAAAGGGGTAATTTTTCAATGGAACAGCTTCTTCTCGAGTTTATTTCCAACACGGGGTTCGCGCTGGCGGATTACCGGCATTACATCATGATAGCGGTCGGAATAGTGTTCGTTTACCTGGGAATCGCCAAGCATTACGAGCCGTTGCTGCTCGTGCCGATCGGGTTCGGAATCCTGGTGGGAAACATACCCGTTTTTCAAGGCCTGGGACTGGGAATCTACGAATCGAACAGCGTCCTTCACTACCTGTATCTCGGGGTGACTTCCGGCGTCTATCCCCCTCTTATCTTCCTGGGCATCGGTGCGATGACCGATTTTTCAACCATGTTGGCGAGGCCGATGCTGATGTTGCTGGGCGCGGCCGCGCAAATGGGCATATTCCTCACGTTTCTGGGGGCGCTGGCTCTGGGTTTCGCCCCCAACGAGGCTGCTTCCATCGGCATTATCGGAGGCGCCGACGGCCCCACGGCCATCTTTTTGACCGCCAAACTGGCCCCGACTCTCATAGGTCCCATCGCCGTGGCCGCATATTCGTACATGGCGCTGGTGCCCGTCATTCAACCTCCCATCATGCGGCTGCTGACCTCCAGAAAGGAACGTTTGATTCAAATGGAGGAGCCTCGGGAAGTCTCGAAAAGGGAAAAAATAATTTTCCCCATTGTCGGTTTCCTGCTCTGCTGCTTCGTGGCGCCGGCGGCCTTGCCCTTGCTTGGAATGCTCTTTTTCGGAAATCTCCTGAAGGAGTGCGTGGTGGCGGAGCGCCTCGCCCAGGCGGCGCGAACCTCCATCATCGATACCGTTACCATCCTGCTGGGAATTACCGTCGGCGCGAGCACCCAGGCCGACGTGTTTCTGACGAAGCAATCGGTCGGCATTTTCGCCCTCGGCGCCGTATCCTTCGGAATCGCCACCGCCTCCGGGGTGATTTTCGCCAAAACAATGAATATGTTTCTCAAAGTCAAAATAAACCCGCTGCTGGGAGCCGCCGGCGTATCGGCCGTTCCCGACTCCGCGAGAGTCGTGCAAATCGTGGGGCAGGCCGAGGATCCGAACAATTTTCTCCTGATGCACGCCATGGCGCCCAATATCTCCGGCGTCATCGGATCGGCTCTTGGCGCAGGCGTACTTTGGAGCTTTGTCGGTTAGATCTTGGTAAAAACGGAAAAGGAAATAATACAAACCAAACCACTGCGATGCAATTATGACATTACGTTCCGGATTTTTAAGTCGCCTCACCACCATCTTCATATACGGACGAGTCCCCTTGGCTTTCGGGGGGCTCGTTTGCGCCATCGGGGTCATGTGGGCCAAAAATCCTTACTTATACGCGCTGGGAGTTTCCTTTCTTTTTATTTCGACGGGGTTCGACATCTTCTCGGCGTGGGTCGGCTCCAAAAGCATATCCATACCTCCGCTCGCGCATCTGGCGGACAGGATCATGGACAAGATCATCTATTCCATCATTTTTCCGGCCGTCGCGGTCGGCGAGATGTGGCGCCTGTACCAGGCGGCGGCCCCCACCAACGGACAACGGCTTCACGCCATTTTCATTCTCATATTGTGTATCACGGTTCTGACCAGGGACAATTTCGCCCATTTCATGCGCGATTTTTCCATCCGAAAGGGCGAACAGCCGGAATCAAGGGAGCTTACGACTCTGAGGATCATGGTGGCCGCTCCGGTGGCCGCGATCCTTTACGCCCACGCCTTTTACATCCCCGGCATCGAAAATACGGTCCTGTTCTCGTGGCTGTCCTTTTTCGACCGAATATCCCTGAAGCTTCTATTTTTGATCGAAATCATTTTCCTCGTCATCAATTTCGGCTCCATGGCCAGGTTTTGCAAAAAATACGGGACGTTGTGCCTGGACGAGGTTTGCGTCGAAAACGACCGGCTTAGAAAAAGAATCCTTTCCTTCTTTCCCAACAGCCTGACCGTGATGAACGCCGTGATGGGACTCTTGTCGGTTTTTTTCGCCTATCAGGGAAGAATCCAGGAGGCTTTTTTGATTGTTATCGGGGCGGCGTTTTTCGACAAGCTGGACGGCGCCGTGGCGAGAAAGCTGGGGCTCGTTCCCCAGCCGGACCAGGAAAACGATGCCCCGAGAATATCTTTGGGCGGGATTCTGGACGATATCGCGGACGCCACGAGCTTTTGCATCTGTCCCGCCTGGATTTTCCACATTGTCTTTTCCAACCTCGGCAAACCGGTGGAATTTTTCCTGCCAGTCGGATTCATCGCGGTATTTTACGCCGTCATGGGCATTGCCCGCCTGGTTTATTTCACGTTGGACAAGAATCCGATCCCCGGACGTTTCAAGGGATTGCCGACTCCCGGAGCGGCTCTCCTCGTGCTGGCCCCCATCCTGATTTTCCACCAGAACCTGATCGGCGCGGGAGGCCAGACCCCCGTGCTATGGGGAAAATTCAACTATTTCTGGATGCTCCTCATCGGCATCATGATGAACTTGTACCCGGTGCATTACGTCCACATGGGACGGTTTATGGATCGAAACCCCAAATTCGCCATAGCCTCCGCAAGCGTCCTGTTCGTCTTTCTCTTCACCGACTA
>CAZNTU010000048.1:26168-31046 GCA_964575975.1 uncultured Desulfobacteraceae bacterium | reverse complement strand
GGAAACACCCCCCTAGCCCCCCTCAAGGGGGGAATTGCACCGCCCTCCAACCGCAAGGTTGAAAAATTTCGGGATCAAGACTTATGGCATCCTGTCTGAGCCGCAACGGAAACCGGTCCCGCAGTTTTCAGGTCACGATGGAAGGAATCGAGCGTATGGTTGCATCCATGCAGGAATAAATTCGAAATCACAGAAGAAAAGGACGATATCGATGGCAATCACCAATCACGGCAGAGTAGGAGAAGCCCTCGAACTTCTCAACGGGGCGTTGCGTCCCTTCGTGGAGCGGGAAATGCAAGCCGTACACGGGGATGAATGGCAGGATACGGTCGCGCGGGCGCTCAGGGAAGACCGGGGGGCGGTGAAGGCGGCCGCCAGCGGCGAAATCAACTGGGACACCCACAATCTGCTCTCGGTCATGTGGAGCCAATGGAATTCGGTATTCCGCAACACCCTCGGGCACTCGGAACGGTCGCTGGTCAGCGAGCTGCGGGACGTGCGAAACCGGTGGGCGCACCAGACTCCGTTCAGCGGCGACGACGCCTACCGCGCCCTGGATACCGCAGGACGATTGCTGACCGCCATTTCCGCTCCGGAGGCCCGGGAACTCGAGGAACAGAAAACGGCGCTGCTGCGCGTCCGATTCGACGAGCAACGCAGGGGCGAGATGCGCAAGCGCGCGGTGGCTCCGACGGAAGGCAGCCCCCGGAGCGGACTCAAGCCCTGGCGCGAGATCGTCACGCCACACCGGGACGTGGCTGGCGGCAAGTACCAGCAGGCCGAGTTCGCGGCCGATCTTTGGCAGGTCTATCTAAACGAAGCCGCGTCGGAATACCAGAATCCGACCGAGTTTTTCCGGCGCACGTTCGTCACGGAGGGGCTGCAAAAGCTCCTGAGCAACGGCATGCGCCGCGTCGGCGGCAATGGCGGGGACCCCGTGGTCGAGCTGCAGACGAACTTCGGCGGCGGCAAGACCCACAGCATGCTGGCCCTGTACCACCTGTTCTCGGGTGTCCCGGCCTCGGACCTGCCGGGGATCGACCAAATCGCGGAGGACGCCGCTTGCGGAATCGCTTCGAACGTCCGCCGCGCCGTCGTCGTGGGGACGAAGATATCCCCCGGCAATCCGAGCAGGAAGAACGACGGTACGGTCGTCCGGACGATCTGGGGCGAAATCGCCTGGCAGCTCGGGGGCAAGGTCGCCTTCGAAATGGTCCGGGCGGACGACGAGAACGCCACGAACCCCGGGGACAAGATGAAGGAAGTGTTCAACCGGTTTTCGCCCTGCCTGGTCCTCATCGACGAGTGGGTGGCCTACGCCCGGCAGCTTCACGACGGCAGCGTCCTGCCCGCCGGAACATTCGACACCCAGTTCACCTTCGCCCAGGCCTTGAGCGAGTCGGCGAAAGCGGCGAGGAACACCTTGCTGGTGGTGAGCATTCCGGCCTCCGACAACGAGATCGGCGGAGATTGGGGCCAGCGGGCGCTGTCCAGGCTCAAGAACGCCATCGGCCGCGTGGAATCCAGCTGGCGTATCCGAACCGGGAAACGAAAATTCGCCTGCAAGGATTGCGATCGGCAATTCGTCGGGAACCCGTCGAAGAAGACGATCGGCCCGGAAGAATGGGAGCTTGTTGACAAGCTTCTTCCGGAAAAGCTTCCGATCGCAGGAATATCGAGGGTGACCGGCATCTCGGAAGCCTGGCTCCAGCAATACGTGAACAGGAAATGCGAAGAGGTCGAAAAAGAAATCGGAGCCGTGAAAAAAAGCTGGAGAACCATATCGGCGCGATTTGGAATTTCGTCCATCATTACAAATCTTGTTCTTCGAAGGCACCAAACCGGCGAGAGAAGAGAAACTGCCTGACGGCCTGGATAAGAGAAACCCAAACAAGAGGGGCTTTTTAATGGTTTTTCATGCCTCCGTCGATTTTTGCATATCGTTGGCCAGAGCAAGCGATTCTTCGAATATCTGCAAACACGACTTGTAGTTTTCGATCTTTTTCCGAAGCTTATCGAGATGCAGCTCGAGATGCTCTTTGCCTATGCTCTGCAATTCCTCTATTCCGGGTGCTTTGTCGAATCCGGGCAATTGCCGACTTTCTTTTCCGCCGTTCTCCTGGTTTATCATCTTCATGAGCTGCGCCACCGTGTATTTTCTTTCGGCCGCTTCCTCCACGAGGGCCTGCTTTTTATTGGCGTCGTTTACATACGTAAGCATCAGTTTCTGCGTGTGACCCAGGTGTCTATACGAATCGACACTTTTAAAGTCGCTCTCGTCGATGGCCAGTTTCACCGAGTTGTAGATCCAAGCCCGGGAAGGGGCGCGTCCTGAATTCTCCCGCAATTTCAGGATGAGCTGGCGCAAAGATTTCACCTTTGCAATTTTTTTTGCCGGGCGAGATTGTAATCGTCGTTGTAGAATTTCTTGATCAGGTATCGCTCGCCTTCGAGCATCGCTTCGTGGAAGTGCCGGCGGACGGCTTCCTTCAAATACTCGAAAGCCTTGCCCGCCAAGCGGGCTGTGAAAGCGCCCCTTTCGCCCTCGGCGAAAACGAACGTCCGCGGTCCCCGATGACAGTTTCGTCCCGCCATTTTTCTACCATTCGACCATGGTTGCGCGTCCCCGTTTGGTCGGCATCTTTCAAACCAAAGAGAGGAAACGAAAACAACCGAAAAACAACGGAGGTGACATTATGGCGAAAGTTCAAGACTACATAGAGACCGACAGGGAAAGGGAAGAGGGACACGCCGACACCAGGCACAAGAACCAGGAGTGCGAGGCTCCGGACGAGCATCTCGGATGCGATCTGGGGATCGACGTGCAAGGGTAAACATAGGCGGAGTTTCGGGTCCTAGGCTGAAGACGAGAGAAGGCGGGGCCTCTTGGAGGCTCCGCCTTTCTTTCTATTCATAGTCCGGATTTTCGGCCGCCGAAAAATTGTCGTTCGCTTCGCGGGCTCGGCAAGAACCGAAACGTCCGCCAATGGCGAACGAGGACCGTGGGACCTATTTTATCGCTCTTTCAAGTTGCTCCAGGGAGGATGCGTACTCTGCGCCTTTGCATTGTTCGACGATATCGATCCCTCCCCGTCGGAAGGCCTGTCCGCCAACCAGAAGGTCCAGATTCGGGAAATCGGATTTCACGGCTTCGATAGTCCGTTTAAGATTGTCCATGTTGGACAAGACGCCCAACGACATCCCGGCAAGATCGGGTTTGACCTCTTGGATGTGTCGCATCAAGTCGTCGAGCGGCGTATTCGCCCCCAAAAAATGCCCGTCCCATCCATTGAGTTCCAGTATGTCGGCGACCATTTTGCCTCCGATTTGGTGAAACTCGTTGGCGTTGCACGAAACGATCGCTTTTTTTCCAATGCGCTCGATGTCGAATATGGATGGATAGACAAGATTCAGCAGGCTTTCCGTAATGGAGGTCGCCAAATGCTCCCGTGCGACCGTAATCCGATTGTCTTCCCAAAGTTCGCCGACTCTGTACATGCTTCGCCGAAACAGGCGCTCGTACAATTCCTTTACGTCGATATGGACATCCAAAAGTCCCTGAACGATTTTTCCGCATACAGAACGTCTTCCCGCAAGAAGAGCGCTCAGATAGTTTTCGTAGACGCTTTCCCCGATCGTTTCGCCGCCGCCGGGTTTGTCCGGCGCGACGATCTCCGGTTCGGCATTGACCATCCCGGTTTTAAAGTGCGATTTTTCCGACAGAGGGTCGGGTATCCGAAGAGTAAAACGACTGCCTTCGCCGGGAGCGCTTTCCACGGTCAGGTCGCCTCCCATGTAGCGGGCCCGTTCCCTCAGGCTTGCCAGACCCAGTCCGATTTTGTCGCTCGAAGACAGAATGCCGGGATCGAATCCCCGTCCCCGATCGCCGACGGTAACGGCAAGTCCTTGTTCCGAGCCGGAAAGGACCACTTCGGCGATCTTCGTGCCGGCATGCTTGACGGCATTGAACAACAGCTCCTGCACGGAGCGGAACAGAAATGTCTTTGCGGGCGTGCCTGCGAAACGCTGCGGCTCCCTTGTTTCCAACCGGACACTCAGCCCGAATTTCCTGCCCATCTGCCGGGCCAGCCACTCTATGGCCGCGACAAGGTCCGAGTGCCGCAACACCGGAGGCGTCAAGTCGTGCGACAAATCGCGGACCGTTTCGATGGTTTTTTCCAGCGTCCGCTCGACCTCGTTCAGCGCATCGATGGACGGATGCGCGCCGCTGGCGGCATGAACCTGCATCCGCGCGCCGGCCAAGAGTTGCTGGAGATCGTCGTGCAGAAGTCCGGAAATCCTTTTGCGCTCGTTTTCCTCCGCCTCGATAAGCTCCACGGCCAGTTTTTGGAGCTGCCTCGCTCTGGAATCGGCCAGCGCGGCGCGTTCCTCGATTCTTTGCTCCAGGGTCGCGTTCAGCTCTTCGAGGGCGCGCTCGATATGTTTGCGTTCGGTGATCTCGTTCCCGAACACCGAGGTTCCTGCGACCTTGTCGTTTTCGTCAAAATCGGGCTCCACCCTTATCGTCAGAAACCGATCCTTTATCTCGATCTCGAAAATCCGGTCTTCGCGTTTCCGGACCGCCTCGTCCACTGCGTTCTCCAACTTGGCGCATATTTCATCCGGCAGCCCCGTCTCCGCCAGACTTCCGCCCTCGATATCCTCCGTTCGCCTTCCGGCAAGTTCGGCGAACGCCCGATTGGCGAACAGGCAGTTTTTCCGGGCATCGAGTCTGAGTGTCGGATTGTTCGAAGAATTGATTGTCTTGTATGCGTTGCGCGCCTGTCTTCTGAATTCGCGCTCGTGCGTGATATCGTTTCCGTCGATCAGGACGCAGGTCGTTTTCGTTTTCGGATCCTCCGCCGCGCGGGCGCTCCA
>CAZNTU010000048.1:23124-26068 GCA_964575975.1 uncultured Desulfobacteraceae bacterium | reverse complement strand
TGGTCCGTAACATCCTCGACGGCCAGCAGAACAAGGCTTCTTCCGCCGCCTTCCCAGTCGATTCTCCGCGCGTTCAACCGCATGATCCGGCGGCCGACTCGCGGAAAATCGCGCTTCACTTCGAAATTCTCGACTTTTTTGTTTTCCGGTATGATTTTCTCCAGCAATTCCCGAAGCGCCGGCATGTCCCATTCGCCGTCGCCCAGAGAGTAGATTTTTCTTCCCTCCGTTTCGTCCCTTCCGAGCTGGAATTTGCGGTAAAAGGCCTGGTTCGCGAATATTACCGACAGGTTCCGGTCAAGCACGATAAGAGGCTCCCGGACGGCGTCCATTATACTCTCGGCGAATACTCGCGCGCTATTTGCTTCCGGAATGTGCGAATTTTCGACCATACCCGTACCGCGATATCCTTTCTCGTGTTCTATTTTCTCACAAAATAAATCGGCGAATAAAAAAATATACAGGGAAATTAAAGGCAATTGGTCTCGCGGGAAACGGTATGTTCCACTTTTTCAGTGCCCATCGGTCCGGTTTCCTGCTTCGTCGGCAGGGAGAAGGAATGCTTTTCGCCCGACGGCTGTCGGATCGAATCATTGCTTAAAATGAATTTGAATTGTTAAAGCGAATCATCGTTGTAAAGATCCATTTCGGGGTAATACTCTTCGGCGCATTCTTTACAAATGCTGTGGCTGAATTCGGCGTTGGAATGTTTTTCGATATATGCTTCGATTCGATTCCAGTAGCCGTTATCGTCCCTGATTTTTTTGCAATAGGAACAAATCGGCAACAATCCGCTCAAAGTTTTTACGGCGGCCAATGCTTTTTTCAGTTCCCTGTTTTTCCTTTGAAGGTCGCGTGCCATATTTGCCATTTCGTTGGACATGATTGTCATCTTCTTCAGAATCTCCTCGTTCGCAAGCATGGGATTCTCGCCGAATATCAGGCGTCTGCCATCGCCAATTCTAAAAATATGGCACTGGAGCGTGACCGGGAAGAAATCCCGAGACTTCATATTCAGCCTGACCGACCGATCATCCGCGGAGTCCGAAAGCGGTAGAAGGTCGTGGCTCTCCGGAAGCAGAAAAGAATGTATCGGTATTCCCGAAACGTCCTCCCCCGAGGATACGAGCGCGCTGAAACATTTGTTGTGTGAGGCTATCCTCAGATTTTCGTCAAGAACAACAATAGCCAACATATGGGCCTTGCGTAAAAATTCTTTGAATTCTCCGATGTTTTGCAGGATCAACTGTTCGAATTCGTCCATTGTTTCTCCATGCTGCGAAGCAGTGCTTTTAATTCCAATGCGTTGGCCGCGAAACAGTCTGCGCCAATTGATCGCCACAAGTCGGGAGTGTCGTTGAATGAGCGTCCGCCTACAATAACCGATATTTCATTTAGTTCTTCGTCCTTTTTTAGAGTATCTACTATTTCCTTGGCTTTCAAGATATTGAAAGGCATTGTCACCGACAGTAGCAGCAACTTTGGATGAAAGGAGCGAAGCAGATCGAAAAGATCGCCTGCCGGCGTGTTGGCGCCAAGGTATCTCACTTCCCAACCTTCGTGTTCAAGTATATCGGAAATCATCCACGCGCCGATTTCATGGAATTCGTTGGGCGCTGCCGCAACGACTGCCCTGGCCTTGATTTTCTCTGGAGTATTCACCAGCATGCCGGTCGCAGCCATCACTCTGACAACTATCGCCGAGGCGAGATGCTCTTGTGCAACCGAGATTGCCCCGCGCTCCCAGAGCATGCCGATCTCATACATGACAGGCTGTATGACGTGCAAATAAAACGGTTCTATCTCTTCACTTGCAGAGGCGGACTCCCTCGCGATATAAAGGCACTTCGTATGATCTCCCGCCAATAAGGCGGCCAGAAACGAATTTTTTCTTCCCAGCCAGTCTTCGCCGATCGGAAGTTTCAATTCCTCCTCGAATCGCGACAAGTAAATCATGCTTTCATGGTGCTTGATCATCCATGAATAAACCGATTTGATCTCTGCTGTAAGATCGGGGGGGATGTGTTTATCGAGGGCATCGATCCAGGTTTTTAGCTCTATTGAAAAGTAATCGTAGGAAAATCTGTGCGCGGAGTACGCGCGATAAACCCAAGGAACCGTCCTGGCAAGCAGTTCGTAGTTGCCTACGCCGAACACTGTTGCCATGAACGCCGCATGGTGGCCGTGGTTGTCGTACATTACCTGCAGCGGGTTGTTCCCGATCAAAGTGTCGATGGATGGATTCGAGGCCAGGGTGTCGTCCACGTATTTTTTCAGGGCCGGAATTTCTTCGTGGTATTTGGTTGTCGCCTTTAAGGGTATCAATGGAAGTTTCTTTGCTTTCTCGATTAATTCGACAAGTTCCAAACTCATGTTTCAATCCTTGAACTGTTAACGTTGTTGTTCTCGAAAACCAAACGTACTTGGGCTATTATGCACCGAATGTTTATCGGATTCAAGTTTCGAACTGCGATGCTCCCGTTCGAAACCCAGTTCCATCCGATTCCAAAAGGGAGGATTATATTCGAAGGCTTCCAATTATCAACCGACATGCCAACCCGCCCGGGGCCGATTCGGCGAAAGTGGAGGCGCGCGTTCTTGAAGACCGGATTCGGATCGGCGTGAAAGACGAGGGCAAAGGATTCGATCCCGTCGCATTGGAGGAAAAAGACGGAAAGATGACAGGATTCGGACTGTTTACGATCAAGGAGCGGGTCGAGTTCGCGGGAGGCCGCTTCGAGATCGACAGCGCGCCCGGCAAAGGATGCCGTGTGACGCTGGAGGCGCCGAAGGAAGTCTCGCGAAGATCCGAACGGCCGGAGACGACGGAATCCGAAGCGGTCTTGAAGGAGACCGAGGCCGGCGCCCCGAAAGAGGGGAGGAATATCAGAATACTCGTCGCCGACGACCACGCCGTATTGCGGCAGGGGCTGTCGAAACTTCT
>CAZNTU010000048.1:0-23024 GCA_964575975.1 uncultured Desulfobacteraceae bacterium | reverse complement strand
GAATACTCGTCGCCGACGACCACGCCGTATTGCGGCAGGGGCTGTCGAAACTTCTCGCGACCGAGCCGGGCATCGAAGTCGTGGGGGCGACGGCGTACCTCTACAAGGCTTCTCCTGTGGAAAAGCTCCTGGAGGCGATACGATCCAGCGTCGGCTGAGAGGTGCCGGAGTTGGTCTATAGGATATCGACTCGGAAAACCGTCCACTTTTGACGTGGCAGAGGCAATGCCTTTTCCGTCTACCGACAAGAACCCTTGGAAGGTCAGGGGAATTCTTTCCGCCCTCCTCCAATGGCGATCACGAAAATCGAAAGTTTTCGCCCGGCCGATACTCGGTGTTCGGGTTCCGACACCTCGCCCACTTTCCTTTTCGGGTCGAAAACCACGATGTATCCCTCGTCGGCCTGTTCGGTCGAGAGATATTTGGTCGCGACCTGATCGACGGCGAGGGAGATGGTCCGGGACAGGCGGCTTCGGTTGATTTTGGTTTCGAGAATGTATTTTCGGCCGCGACAGGTCAGCAGGACGTCCATGCGTCCCAGCCCCGAAGCAAGTTCATGGCGCAGCTCTCCCCGGCCTCCTTCCACGAACGGGTACAGCCAAGCGGTCAACAGAAACTGGCCGGTTTTTTCGTACGGCTTTTCTTTCCCGAAAGCATTGACCCCGATTCGCATGATATATTCTTCGAAATCCGTGAGAATTGCGAACATGTCGAGAAAACCGTCCGCAGTGTAGTATCTTCCGTGGGCGACATCCGCTACGGCGTCGGCCTGACGGAAAAACGCCTTGAGAAACCGACGTTCGTATATGGGATTGGCCGGGCGGGCCTTTTCGGCTTGCTCCCGTATCAGACCGTATTGTTCCAGATAGGATTGATCCTCGTGGTCGGGGTTGTAATCGACGCCGTCGAAAACGATTTGCACGAAAGTCTCCTTGTGGTGCCTGGCCTTTTCGAGAAGATTGTCGAAATGGCTGTTTCGTTCCTTCATCAACAGTTCGACGGCCGCATCCACGTCGGCCTCGGCGATCATGGTCGTGGTTTTCGGTTTGACATCGACGGTCAATATCGTCCCCAGGCGATTTACCAACCATGGCTGGCCTGCTTTGATACAGCTCCCTCAAGGTGGTCAAAAAGTTTTCCAACTCGGAACGCGGGATGCCGTCGAATTCGTCGATGAAGACGACAATTTTCTTTTGTTGGATCATTCGGTTCAACGTTTCGAACAGATCGCGAAACGCGATGTGATCCGAAATTTTCCAAGTCTCCAAAAACGATTGGACCGAATCGAGTTGCGGACAGTTCGTTCCGCTCAACCTTTCGGCAAGTTGTTCCCGAAGCGCGATTTGTATTTGATCGTAGAACCGGGAGGATTGAAGGTTCTTGTACTCCTGGAAACTGAGCAGGACGGGGATATAGGTCGGATCTTGCGACAGCCTCGCGCAAAAGTCCCGGAAGAACGTGGTTTTTCCGCTTTGCCTGGGGGCGAAAATGGAAAAACAGCGCCCGAGATCCACCATGGTTTGGATATCCTGCCCCTTGGGGTTGACCACGTTTTCCAACTCCACGTGATAGGCGCTGCGCGGATCGACCACCCCGCTGTCTTCGAAGAATCTTTTTGGTTTTCGATATTCCGGCATCGCCCCCTCTCTTCTCCGCGGACGGTTATGCGCGCCGCGAAAAGCGAATGTTTTTACTCATTGTACGAAAAATTCAGGGCGATTAAAACCGTAAAGACACAAACGCTCTCCAGACGAACAAAACAACGATAATGGCGCAGACAATCAGCGCCATTATCGTCTGTTCGGGGCTGAAACCTTTCATTCGTCCGAAGGACCGGCTGTCGACGGCGTTTATGCTTCGGGTTTGTCGAGGCCGAAAGCGGTATGCAGGGCTCTTACGGCAAGTTCGGTGTGCTTTTCGGAAACGATGCAGGAAATTCTGATTTCCGACGTGCTGATCAGCAGAATGTTGATGTTTTCCTTGGCGAGGACGGCGAACATCTTGGAGGCTACTCCGGAGTGGTTTTTCATGCCCACGCCCGTGACCGAAACCTTGGCGATGCCGTCGTCGCCCAGCACTTCCTCGGCGCCGATCTCCTTGGCGACGTTTCTTTCGATCTCCATGGCCTGCTTGAAATCGCCTCGGGGGACCGTGAAGGTCAGGTCGGTCTGGCCTCCCTGGCGCGTGTTCTGGATGATCATGTCCACGTTGATGCCCGCCTCGGCGATGGGGGTGAAGATTTTCGCGGCGACTCCCGGCTGGTCCGGAACTTTTTTCACAGTGATTCGAGCTTCGTCCTTTTTATACGTGACTCCGGATACGACAAGACGTTCCATTCCGGCATCTTCGTCATTGACAACCATGGTACCCTCCTCCTCGGAAAACGATGATCTTACGTGCACCGGCACGTTGTATTTTTTCGCGAATTCCACGGATCGAATCTGGAGCACTTTCGCGCCCAGGCTCGCCATTTCCAGCATTTCGTCGAACGTGATTGTTTTCAGCTTTCGGGCGTGTTTGCAAATGTTCGGGTCCGCCGTGTACACGCCGTCCACGTCCGTATAGATTTCGCAGGCGTCCGCCTTGACGGCGGCCGCGATGGCGACCGCCGACGTGTCCGAACCGCCGCGTCCCAGCGTCGTGATGTTGCCGTTGATGTCGCACCCTTGAAAACCGGCGATCACGACTATTTGTCCGTCCTTCAACAGCTCTTTGATGCGTCCCGCGCCGATATCCAGGATTCGGGCGTTGCCGTAGGCGCAATCGGTGCGGACCTCGGCCTGGTATCCCAGCAGGGACTGGGACTTGTAGCCCATGGACTGCAAAGTTATCGCCAGAAGCGCCGCGGTCGTCTGCTCGCCCGTGGCCATCAGGACGTCCAGTTCCCTTTTCACGGGCGATTCGGTAACTTGACGGGCCAGATTGATCAGGCCGTCCGTCACGCCCGCCATGGCCGACAAAATGACTACCACCTCGTCGCCGTTGTCGTACGCCTTTGCGACCCGCCTGGCGACGTTCTTGATTTTATCCAGGTTTCCCACGGAAGTTCCGCCGAATTTCATCACATAAAGCGCCATATTTGCTCCTTGAAGAAGACTCCTCCTCGTTTAGCGGGGCCAAAGCTCCGTTGTTTCGTTCGCCGGCCGAAAACCGGGTTCGGGTCTCGCCGGCAAAACCATTGTCGCACCGGGCAAAACAGCAAGCCGCATTTTCCCGATCAAAAAAGCTAATCCTTTAATGAATTTCCGCGTATTTTTCAAGTTTTTTTAAGAAAGGCCCCGCAAAATTCCCCCGAGCGGAGATTCGGATTTCCCTCGAGGCGTCGTCGGCGATGGTCATGCGGATCGCGATCTGGTTTTCGAATTCCTCCGGCAGCTTCTCGGCCCACTCGACCGCCACGACGCCGTCTTCGAAAAGGATGTCCAACAACCCGATGTCCTCGAAGTCCACGACGTCTCCGAGGCGGTAAAGATCCGCGTGATGGAACTCGAGTCTTCCCGGGTACTGGTTCACCAGCGTGAAGGTGGGGCTGGTGACGTAATATTCCGGCGGGACGTCCAGCCCTTTCGCAATGCCTTGCGCAATTGCGGTCTTTCCGCTGCCAAGGTCTCCCGCGAGTTTGATCACGACGCCTTCGTTCAAAAGACGGCCTATCGCCTCTCCGATTCGACGGGTTTCCTCCGCGGATTTCGATACGATCAGGAGGCTCATGGCGTGTTGTTCGAACAGATCAGGGCCATAAGCTCCCTGCTTTTTTCGTCCATTTCCATGGCTCTTTGCTCGTCGTCCTCGTGGTCGTAGCCCAGCAAGTGAAGAATGCCATGCACCAGAAGCTCGTCGAACCGGGTTTCAAAGTCCACGCCCCCTTCGTCGGCTTCTCTCTGGGTCGTTTCCACCGAAACGACCACGTCGCCGAGCAATTGCCGGTCGAGATCGGAAAATTCCCCCTCCAGCATCGGAAAGGCGATCACGTTGGTCGGGCCTTGCCTGTTCAAATACCGGCTGTTGAGTCCGGCGATCTCCTCGTCGTCGACGATCAGGAGGGAAAGCTCCGCTTCAGGGTATTCCAAGGCGTTTAAGATGGCCTGAGACGTTTTCCGGATTTTCCCGGGGCGTATCTTTTTTTTCTTTTGGTTGTTGCTTATCAGGACTGTCATTTCTGCCTTTGCCGTTTTTGGCTTTCCCGATTCCCGGAACCACGGGTTCGTTGTATTCGATCCGATGGTGATGTATTCCGGTCAGGATCGTATTGAAATTCTTCGCGATCATATGCAGATCTCTCAAGGTGATCTCGCAATCGTTCAGCTGCCCGTCCGAGAAAATCTTGTTGATAAGGTTCTGGACGAGCCCTTGGATTCGGGCGGGGGTGGGGTTGTCCAGCGTCCTGGAGGCCGCCTCCACCACGTCGGCCAGCATGACAAGCCCGGCTTCCCGCGTCGACGGTTTGGGGCCGGGATACCTGTAGTCTTCTTCCTTGACGTTTTTTTCGCCCTGCAATTTCACGGCTTTGTCGTAGAAAAATCGAATGAGGCTGGTTCCGTGATGCTGCTGGATCGCGTCAAGGACCACGCGAGGAAGCTTGTGTTCCGCTCCCATTTCGACGCCTTCCTTCACGTGGGCGATGAGAATTCTCCTGGACATGGACGGCGCCAGTTTGTCGTGCGGATTTTTCAAATTGGTCTGGTTTTCGATGAAATAGAGGGGCTTTCTCACCTTGCCGATGTCGTGGAAGTAGCCGCAGACTTTAGCCAGGAGAGGGTTTGCGCCTATTTCGGCGGCGGCGGCCTCCACCAAGGAACCGACAATCACGGAATGATGATACGTGCCAGGCGCCTCGATCATAAGTCTTCGCAAGATCGGCCTGTCGAGATTTGCCAATTCCAGAAGGGTAATGTCCGTGGCGTACCCGAACAAAGTCTCGAACAGCGGCGCCAACCCGGCCGTGAAAATTCCGGCCCCCAATCCCCCCAGGAAGGCGAAGACCAAGTCCCAGAGGTATTGAAAACCCGTAATGTCTCCCGTGTAAATGTTGATCGTGCTCGCCAGAAGCATGTTCAGCATTCCAAGTCTCAGACCCGCATGGGCGAAAACCTTTCTTTCCCGGCAATGCTTGACCCAGTAGACCCCCATGGCACCGTTCAGAAAAAAATAGAGGAAAAGGTCGAACCGGTTGTTGAATACGACCGCCAAGCACACCGAAACCAACAACGCGAAAGCCACGGCGATCTCGGTGCCCATGAAAAGGCAAACCACCATGGCGCCCGACGCGATGGGAATTCCGAACGAAATGGAGGATGGATCCAGATTGTAGGGAAGGTTGCGCGGAAGCGTTTCGGCAATGGAACCGGAAACCTTGCCCACGAGGATGAAAAGGATCAGAACGGTGGCAAGGAACATTATGTTCTTGTTCTGGTTTCCCGAAGTCAACGCTTTATGTTCCACCACGATCAGGTAGACGACGATAATGAACACCAGCAGGATTGTGGCGGACCCTATGCTTACCATGTAGATTTTTTCGTTTTCCACGCTTGATTTAAGAGTCGCAAGCTTTAAAAGCTGGAGTTCCGTGACCCTTTCTCCCTCCCGGAGAATCATTTCCCCCGCCTTGACTTCGAAAAAAACGGGCTGGATCGCCTCTGCGGCCAGATTCTTTCGCTCCTCGGTCTCGCTTCTGTTCAAGGTAATGTTCGGTTGGACGAGCCGCTGGCAGAAATCCACGACGAGGTTTTTCAGGTTGTAGTTGACCCCTTGGAGCAACGGCTCCCCTACGACCCGAACCATGGTTTTGGCTTGGTCCAGACCGTAGAAGCGCTTCAGGTTCGTTTCGATCTTTTCGTTTTTCAGGGTTAGATTCCGCAGGATTATCCCCTGCTCGGAGTCCTTTAGCAGAACTTCCTTGTTCGCCACGACGCCGTTTTGCAAAATTTCGGTCACGATCGCCGCAATGCGTTCGGCGACGTCGGCTGAAAAAAGCTCCTTTTCCAGAATCGAATACGCCCCCGAGCTTATCGCGATGCCGAGCCTTTTTTCGAACTTGTCTTTTTTAGACCAGACTATATCGTGGGTATCGAGCTTCCGCGGAGTCGGGGGACCGTCGACGTATTCGTCGCCCTGCGGTTGCGCAACAGCTGCGGCTTGTTCGGCGGCAATCAGATTTCGAACGGATTCGAACGCGTCTCTTATTTGAGATGTCAATTCCGGCAAAAGCGCGGCGTTGTAGTCGTAGACCGTCAAAACCCCCGCCACGGCCTTTCTTTTGTTTTTTTCCGTGACATCCTTGTCTTCGATCAGAAAATTTTTAGGCGCTTTGATGTCGCGTTCGGCGACGTCTCCGACGGCGTAGTCTCTTTGGTATATGTCCGGCTTGGGATAGAACAACAGGACAAAGGTGATCGCCACCGCAAAAAGGGCAATCCAACGCACCGATCGACTTTCGCCGAACCACTCGCCGATTTTTTGGGGAGTTTTTTCCTTTCCCATTTAGACGAAAACCTCGCGCGATCCCATCGGAAAAATTATATTTTCCCCTTTTGTGTAATTTCGCAAGGAGTTGTCGGTCAAGCTTCCGCCGACTCCGAAGGTCCGTTGCTCCGTTGCAGGCTCTTGCGCTTTTCGAGCTTTTCGTAAGCGTCTATGATGTCCTGCACGAGCTTGTGCCGTACGACGTCCGCCTTGGTGAAAAATACGAATTGGATGCCAGGTATGCCCCGCAAGATATTCTTCGTCTCCACGAGTCCCGATGTTTTCGCGGCCGGCAGGTCGATTTGCGTTATGTCCCCGGTAATCACCGCCTTGGAATTGAATCCAAGCCTGGTCAAAAACATCTTCATCTGTTCGGAAGTCGTGTTTTGAGCCTCGTCCAAAATTATGAACGAATCGTTCAATGTCCTTCCGCGCATGAAGGCGATGGGCGCGACCTCGATCACTCCTTTCTCCATGAGCGCCGCCGCCTTTTCGAACCGCATCATGTCGTGAAGCGCGTCGTAAAGGGGCCTGAGATACGGGTCCACCTTCTCCGCCAAGTCCCCCGGCAAAAAACCAAGCGCTTCCCCGGCCTCCACCGCCGGTCTAGTCAGTATGATCCTGTTGACCAGACCCTTCGACAATGCCGCTACGGCCATTGCCATCGCCAAATACGTTTTTCCCGTCCCGGCCGGGCCGATTCCGAAAACGATGTCGAAATTCCGCATTGCCTCGATGTACTCTTTTTGGGCCAGGCTTTTAGGCGTTATTGTATTCTTTTTCGAAGTGATGTAAACCGCGTCGAGAAAAAAATCCTTCAGCTTCAGGCGGTGGTCTCCGCTCAGAAGCCGCACCGCATAATCGATATCCTTCGCATATACGGGATACCTCTGCTCTATAAGTTCGTATAGTTGCAAAAGAACATTCTTCGCGAGTTCCGTCGCGTGGGGTTCGCCGCTGATCACGACGCTGTTTCCCCTCGCGTGGATTTCCGCGTCGATCGCATCCCCGATTCTTCTCAGGTTGCTGTTGCGTTCTCCGAAAAGCTGTCGAATGTGTTCGTTGTCGCTAAACGACAACTTTATCTGTTTTGGCTCCGATTGTTCCTCCATCGCATTTTCTTTCCAAGTTTTATGTTTTGGAAGCCATCCATATCACATAATTTCAAACCATTGCAAACACGTTTTTATCGCCCGAATATCGAAGGGAAAAATGGCTTGACGGTATTTGCGCCCTTTGATATTTTTCGTTCTTGCGCCGGGTCGGTATTTCCCGGTTGCCGAACATTTTCACCGACGAATCGAACCAAATCGCAATTTGGAATTTTCATATGAATCCTTTGGATATCATTATAATCATAATAATTGGATACGGTCTGATAAGGGGCATTTTCAGGGGGATGATCAAGGAAGTGTCCTCCATTGTCGGCGTGCTTGCCGGCTTCTACGCCGCCTACACCTATTATCCGATGGTTTCGGAAACGCTCAGGCCGTGGATAACCAGCCTCTCGTTCCTGAATATCATCAGTTTCATGATCGTGTTTTGCGGCGTTTTTCTGGCCATCGCCATGGTGGGGGTGGTCATCAAGTATTTGATGCATGTCGCCTCTCTCGGCTGGCTCGACCGGATCTTGGGCGCATCCCTCGGGTTCGTCAAAGGAATACTGATCGTATCCGTAATATTGGTGGCGCTTACCGCGTTTTTGCCCCAAGAGGCCAAGCTTGTGAAGGCCAGTCTTTTGGCGCCCCATGTTACCGTGATTTCGGAGAATCTTGCCACGTTGGTATCCGACGACATGAAAAAAGCCTATTCCGTAAGAATGGCGGAAATCAAAAAAGCCTGGAACGGTCGCCATTGAAATCCGAAAAATCCAAAGACCCGAATTCCGGGATTCGCGAAAAACTGTCCGCCCTCGCCGACCTGATCGAGACCTTGAGGGGAGAAAACGGCTGCCCGTGGGATAGAAAGCAGACGCCTCAATCCATGTCGGTGTACCTTGTCGAGGAAATGTTCGAGCTTGTCGACGCCATCGCCAAGAACGATCCGGACGCCGTCTGCGAGGAACTCGGAGACGTCTTGTTCCACGTTCTTTTCGTGGCCGCGATCTTTCAGGAAAGAAACGAATTCGGTCTCGGCGATGCAATGGAGCGTATAACCGAGAAGATGCTTCGCCGTCATCCGCACGTTTTCGGGGACGCTACAGTGGAGACCGCCGAGGACGTCAAACGACAATGGCACGAGATCAAGAAGGCCGAAAAGATCGACAATCCCGCCTCCTCGATCCTGGATTCGATCCCTAAAGGCCTTCCAGCCCTGATGAGAGCCTACCGAATATCGGAACGAGCCGCGCGCGCGGGCTTCGAATGGGAAAACATGCGGGGCGTCGTGCAAAAAGCCGAGGAGGAATGGAGCGAATTCAAAGCCGAATTGGACGCGGGCGCTTCGAAGGAGAAAAACCGGCGCAAGAAATCGCTCGAGTTCGGCGATGTTCTGTTTACGATGATCAACGTGGCCCGGTTCGCGGGTGTTCATCCGGAAACCGCCCTTGCGGAATCCACGGGCAAGTTCGAAAAACGGTTCAAATTCATGGAAAAGCTGGCCTCCGACCGGGGAAAATCCATAGACAGCGCCTCCCGAGACGAATGGGACGAGATGTGGGAGACGGCCAAGAGCAAATTTTCCGAATAAAAAATTCCGAATAGACAAACAGGAGTTTCGCCATGTCAAAGGACAAAAGACCGGCGATCGCAATGGCGGCGGTAATCCTGCTTATTTTTGCGGCGGCGGGAGCCGGCGTCTGGTTTTTTTATTCTATGAAGGGCGTCAGGATTACCGCGACTTTTGCCAGCGCCCGGGGGCTGGTCCCCAAAAAAACCGTTGTTTACAAAGGCATAAGAATCGGGTCCGTCGTCGATGTCCGGGCCGACCTCGCGGCCAAAGCGGCCGTTGCCTTGAAAATCGATTCGGAGCACGCCCAGCATATTCGCCAAGGAGCGCTTTTCGTCGTCTCCTCCGAAATCGAATCGCAAACCGGTCCCGGTATTCTTTTGGGATATTGCAAGGATGCCGACCCGTACCAGTCGCCCCGGTTGAAATCGGGCGCCGTCGTCGAAGGCGTGGACAGCGAACTCGTCTTTTTCGTGAAAACAAACGTCGGATGCTTCAACCAAACCCGCGACGACATCTCGAAAACCCTCGACAATTTGAAAAAGAGCTTCCAGGACGCCTTGAACTCCCCGGAATTGCAGAAATTGTACAAGGACCTCGAGAAATTCTTCATCGATCTCGACAAGGAGGCGCAGGAGCGTTCCCAAAGATTCTTCGAGAAGGAAGCCCCGGAAATCCGGAAAAAAATCGAGGAGCTTGTCGAGGAACTGAAACGCCTCGGGCGGGACAAGGAAGCCGAAGAATGGGAAAAGTTCCTGGACGAGGAACTGCGGAAGGAAGTTTAGAAAAATTATGACCTCCGGAAAATCAAGTTCTGGAAATCAATCGGACAGGCAGGATTTTGTCACTGCCGGAAGGTTTGGAAAAAAGTTTGTGGTCTGAAATACGTCAGATAGAGGAGGAAATAAAAAAAATGCAATATGTAAGCAGCATCGAACGCATAGGGATGGAAAAGGGGATGGAAAAAATTTTGGGCAGCCTCATCGCCACGAAGTTTAAAGTGTCTTCGGATTCCGTTGGTTCATTTTCGAGGGGTTGAGCAGCGATCAAATGGAGAAACTCGCGATGCGGTTCGTTTATGCCGAAAGCGTGGACCAGCTTCGGGAGTTTGCCGACGAATTGCGAAAATCAAACAGGATTAAAGGCGACAGTGAAAAGCCGAGCTGCTAGCCCTCGATTTGCAGCAATGTTTTAACCTGCGCGGACGGACCTGATCAGCGGACTTGAGAAGAAGGCGGTTTTTCGGTTGCATACCGTGTCTGGGCCTGAACTCGACAAACCCCGCTCTAATGTTTGGCTTTCCAGTCCACGATGCATTTTTGGCATAGCTCTCCCCTTTTTCCACCCCTTTCGCAGAACTCGACGAAAGACCGCAGCCACTCTTCGCCCGCCCGAGGGCACGAGTGGATGTATTCTATGAAACACACCAGCCTCTCCTTGGTGGTCTCGTCGATGGCGTGTTCCATCTTGCACGCCGTTTTCTCGGCGGTTTCCGAATCGATTCTCAGTATGTTCTCCAAAAAGTCCTTCAGCACTCGGTGCCGGTGCGCGATCTCTTCGGCGATTTGCCGCCCGTCATTTGTCAAAGTGATGAAACTGTAAGGCTCGTAGTTGATCAACCCCTTCTCCGCAAGGGTTTTCAGGGCTCCGGAAGCCGATCCTCTCTGAATGCACAGACGGTCGGCGATGTCCTTCACCCTCGCCACCTTGTTGACCTTCTCCAGCTGGAGTATGGCCTCCAGGTAATTCTCCATGTTTTCGGACAGTTCCTCTGCCATGACGATTCTCCCGCGCTTTGTTTCGTTGCGGCGTTTTGGGTCCGCTCGTTTCTTTATAGTACGCGATATTTGTAAGGTCAACCGATAAAAATTCAATCAAGCTGAACTTTTGTCTTGACGCAATCAAAAGTTTGGTGTACCTAACAATATAAAGTTTTACAAATCTAATATAAATCGTTTTGCCAATCTAAATCGGGAGGTTCAAGAATATGGAGCGCATCAGCATGCGGCGAATGAAAAAGGGGCAGGCCGGCATTATCAGGAACGTGTCGGCCGATGGGGAACTGGGGCGGCGGATTCGGGACATGGGCCTTGTCCCCGGCACGCCGATACTCGTGCGGGGCCGCGCTCCGCTGAAAGATCCCGTAGCTCTCGGAGTCATGGGCTTCACACTCACCCTTCGCAACAGCGAAGCGGATTACATTCAAGTGGAGGTGGAATAGATGGAGTCCGTCATCGCGCTGGCCGGCAATCCCAATTCCGGCAAGACTACCCTGTTCAACGCCCTGACCGGGGCGCGCCAGCACATCGGCAACTACCCCGGGGTGACGGTGGAAAAAAAGGAAGGCGCGTACGAGGAAAACGGCCACAGGTACAAAGTGGTGGACCTTCCCGGTACCTATTCGCTGACCGCGTATTCGCCCGAGGAATTGGCGACCAGGAATTTCATCGTGAACGAATCTCCCGGCGCGGTTGTGAACATTGTCGATGCCTCCAACCTGGAGCGGAACTTGTACCTGACGATTCAACTCATGGAAATGGGCGCGCAGGTATGCATCGCCTTGAACATGATCGACGCGGCGCGAAGCCGGGGAGTGATCGTCGACGAGCGGAAACTTTCGGCACTTATGGGTGTTCCGGTCACGCCCACCGTGGCGCGCAAGGGACAGGGAAAGTCGGAGCTTATGGCCGCGTGCGCCGAGCTTCTAGAACAAGGACGGCCGCAGAAGGCGCTGGTGATTTCCTACGGCGAGGACATCGACAGCGCGCTGAAGAAAATGGAGCGCGAAATTTCGGGAACCGACTTTTTGGGCGGCCTCTACGCGCCGCGTTGGGTCGCCCTCAAATACTTGGAAAAGGACGAGCAGGTGATCGACTCGGGCCGGCAATCCGACGCCGGAATTTCCCGCCGGCTGGAGGCCATCGCCGAAGATGTGGCGCGCCATTTGCGGAACACGACGGATTCGTACCCCGAAGCGGTCATCGCGGACCATCGGTACGGCTACATCAATTCGCTGGTTCGCCAAGGGGTGGTGCGTCGCGACCACGCGCAAAACCGGCTGTTTCTTACCGACAAGATCGACAGAATTTTGGTGGATCGATTTTTCGGTCCCGTTATCATGCTGGGGATCATTCTGGGGTTGTACCATTTCACGTTCACCTACAGCGCCGCGCCGGTGGAGTGGGTGGAGGGCTTTTTCGGGTGGTTGAGCGGCCTGTTCGACGAATCGCTTCCGGACGGCCTCCTCAAATCCCTGGTCCTGTCGGGCATAATCGACGGCGTGGGAGGAGTGGTCGGATTCGCTCCGCTCATCATGTTCATGTTCTTCGGCATCGCCATACTGGAGGATTCCGGCTATTTGGCCAGGATGGCGTTCATGCTGGACCGTGTTTTTCGGGTGTTCGGCCTTCACGGAAGCTCGGTGATGGCTTTCATCGTCTCTGGAGGAATCGCGGGCGGATGCGCGGTCCCCGGAGTCATGGCCACCCGGACGCTCAAATCGCGCCGGGAGCGTCTCGCGACTCTTCTCACGGTCCCTTTCATGAACTGCGGGGCCAAGCTTCCCGTGTTCGCCCTTCTGACCGCGGCTTTCTTTTCGAGTTACGAAAGTCTGGTGATGTTTCTGATCACGCTAATCTCTTGGGGAGGCGCGCTGACCGTCGCCAGAATTCTGCGGTCCACGGTGATCAGGGGGGAATCCACTCCCTTCGTCATGGAACTCCCTCCATACAGGCTTCCAACTTTGAAAGGGCTGCTGATCCACACGTGGGAGAGGACCTGGCAGTATGTGAAGAAGGCCGGGACGGTCATTCTGGGGATTTCCATCCTCCTTTGGGCCATGATGACCTTTCCCGGATTGCCCGAGGAGCTTCGGCAAAAATACGAAAACGACCGCCAAGCTGTCATGGACGCCTCCTCTGCCGAAGCGGTCCGCCAAGCAGGGGCGATGGACGAGTCGCGGGAGTTGCCGATCGCGGCCCGCGAGTTGAAGGCCAAGATAATGGCGATCGACGCCTCCGAGGCCGAAGCCGCGTTGCGGTACTCGTTCGCCGGTCGATTGGGAACGGCGCTCGAAGCGGTCAGTTGGCCCGCCGGCTTCGACTGGCGCACGAACATCGCGTTGCTGGGAGGGTTCGCCGCGAAGGAAGTCGTCGTCTCCACGCTGGGGACGGCGTACTCCCTGGGAGAAGTGGATCCGGAGAATGCGGGCACTCTTTCCGAAAAATTGGCCGCCGCGCCGGGATGGACCCCTCTTGCGGCAATAAGCCTGATCGTCTTTACTATTTTCTACGCGCCGTGTTTCGTGGCGGTGGTTTGTATCGCCAGAGAGGCGGGAAGCTGGAAGTGGGGGATCTTTTCGGTCGTTTTCAACACGGGGGTGGCTTTCGGACTCGCTACGCTCGTATACCAAGCCGGCTCCGCTTTGGGGCTTGCGGGAGGTTGATCGAATGGAACAGGGGATAGTGTTTCTGATCGTGGCCGTCGCGTTTTTTTCGGCGGCCCGCCGTATTGTCCGAATTTTTTCCGCGAATAGCGTCGCCGATGAACAGGGAGGTTGCGGGTGCGGCGGATGCGGAGGTTGCGACGCCGGACAGTGCGACGCGAGACGAGGCTGATCGGTTGAAAAATTTGTTTGTCCGTCGCCTCCGGCGTCCGTGCCAATTCGTGAAGCTCGTGGGTGCCGGCGACGCAACAGTCTTAAATCGAATCGGAAAAAAAGAATGATCGATTTTGTCGTTCAACAGGAAAACGTCGTGTCGAACGAAAACTCAAATCGCCACCGTCGGGAGCGAACAAGGCGTGACAACAGCGTTGTGCCTGGTGTCCTGGATTGACTCCCTCCTCCATCCCGGGAACTGGAAGCGAAGCACTGCTGGAAATTACAGAGAGGAACCGCTGACGGTTCCGCCGGGGAAAAACGATGCCCAAGCCTTCGGCGTGGCCTTCCACGCGTCGGTGGCCGCGGACTTCGGGCTTGTATTCGGGGTTCAGGTCTTGGGCTTCCTCCTCGAGCTTTCCGCAGGCCTTCGTCAATCCGCTCTCCTCGGCGTCCGCGCTTGCGGAAGCCCCCGGGACGCAACCGGTTCGCCAATTCTTCGGATATTTCGATCTTTACGGACGAGGGCATTTTTTCCAAATTCCCCCCCGGAGGCAAGATCAAGCGTTCGGCAAAGCCTTCCGGGTCTATTGGATTTTTTAAAATGGCGATACAGGCCCGAGGGCCCGATCCCCGTTTTTCGGCGACGGCCGCGACATTCAAACCCCGAACGCCCTTTTCGACGACCGCCAGCGCCGCGCCCTCTTCTATTTTTCGTTGACAATCGTTCGTATCCCGTCTTAAAAAATTCCAAGGAGTCCCGGAGGATATGGATGGAAAAAATAGCAAGCAGATATCGTCGCAAGTCGCTGGAGGTCTCCGCCCAGAACGCGCTTGCCGAACGGATCAAGGAACTCAATTGCCTGTACGGCATATCGAATCTGTTCGAGAACCAGGACGTCTCCTTGTCGTGGATCATGCAACGCGCGGTCGAGCTGATTCCGGGGGCGTGGCAGTATCCGGAAAACGCGTGCGCCCGCATTAAAATAGACGGCCGGGAGTATACCTCCGGGAATTTCAAGGAAACGCGTTATCGACAGAACGCCGAAATTATTCTGAACGACCGGCATGTCGGGGATGTGGACGTGTTCTATTTAAAAACGCCTCCGGGCGGAGACGAAAGGCCTTTCCTGGAAGAAGAGGAGCGGCTTTTAAGGGCCATCGGCGAACGTCTGAGCAAGGTCCTTTGGCTAAAGCGGTCCGAAGAAGCCCTCAAGGAAAGCGAAGAGCGATATCGACTGCTTACCGAGCAAGTCGCCGAAGGCGTAGCCCTGGTTCAAGATTCGCGGTTTTACTACGTCAACCCGGCCTTTTGCGAAATGTTCCATGTTTCATCCTTGGACGATATGCGCGACGGGCTGGTGCATAGCCCTCCCGTCGGCGAGGCCAAGGAAATCGCAAGCCTCTACCGATCGACGGCGGGCGGCGCTCTGGAAGACAAGGTCGAGGAAGTCCACCCCCTCGAGCGAGCCGGGAAAACATTTTGGGTGCAAGTATGCCATAGTCCCATTGCTTTCAAGGGCCGGCAGGCTTTATTGTCGACCTTCAAGGACATAACCGAGATAAAAGAACAACAGATGGCCGCCCAACGCCTGGCCGACCAGTTGGACAACGAGAACCGGGTGTTGAGGTTCTCCTTGAAGGAGCGGTATCGACTCGGCGAAATTCTAGGACGTTCCCCGGCCATGCAAGCGGTTTACGAGCTGATTCTCAAAGCTGCCGCCACCGACGCGAGCGTCGCGATCTTCGGCGAGTCGGGTTCGGGCAAGGAACTCGTCGCCCATGCCATACACGACCACAGCGACAGAAAAGAGAGGCGGTTTGTGGCGGTGAATTGCGGAGCGATTCAAGAGTCCCTGTTCGAGAGGGAATTCTTCGGACACCGCAAAGGGGCCTTTTCCAGCGCCCATGCCGATTCGCCGGGCTATCTGGACATGGCCGACGGCGGAACCTTGTTTCTGGACGAAGTCGGCGAGCTGACCCTAAACATGCAGGCCAAATTGCTCAGGGCCATAGACGGGGGAGGATACTGCCCGGTCGGCGGCGCGGAAACCGCGTCGGGCAATTTTCGAATCGTATCGGCATCCAACGCGATTCTGGGGGACAAGGTAGCCGGCGGTCGCATGCGCATCGATTTTTTCTACCGTATCCAAGTGATACAAATCAATTTGCCGCCTCTGCGAGAACGCAAGCAAGATATCCCATTGCTGGCGGAACACTTTTTGGGCAAGATGAATGCCTCCTCCGGCGCTTCCACGATTTGCGGCCGCACCATGGACATTCTTATGGAATACGACTGGCCCGGCAACGTGCGCGAATTGCGCAACGTACTGCAACGCTACGTTACCTTGGGCCGTCTTGAATTTCTTTCCCCGTGCCCCAGGCAGGCAAGTGCGCAGCCCGCATCAAGCATCAATCTGCGCGAAGCCGTCCGCGAACTGGAAAAATCCCTTGTCAAAAAGGCCATGGACCGAGCGGGCGGAAACAAAACCGAGGCGGCCAAGCTTTTGGGGATTTCCAGGCGCGCCCTCTTTCGAAAGACGACAAGTTCCTGAGTGCCGATATCGCCCTCGCCGGGCGTTTCCGCCCGAACCCCGATATCCGGTCGTTTCAAAGGTTTCGCGACGATGCAATTGTCGTATCGGGCGGTTTCCTTCCAAATCGACCTTCCCTCGCCTCCATTTCGTTTTTCGTTTTTTTTCTAACAATATCAAAGTGTTACCGACGATTTTCTGTTCTGGCATCTTTATTGTATTCGTAAAGGCGCGGACGCGGATTATCGAAAACAACCCGGAAATACGAACCACTTGTGTAAAACGGTTGGAGGTGACAAACGATGGAGCTTGTAAAAAACAGAGCTTCCGGCAAATTTTTCGTGGTGCTCGACGACACCGGAGGCCCCGATTTTTTGCTTATCACGCCGGAAGGCAAAATAAAACGTCTTGAACGGCGCTTGTTTTCCCCGCAGAGTATGACCGACCCTGCGAAAAACCTCTTCAAACGCCGATTGACGAAACCGCAAATGGCTTTGTACGCCGAATATTCGGGGGAATGAGTAATTTTATCGCTCGAAAACCACCATCGACGGCTATGCCGGAAAGGAAGATCGAAATGAAAAACGATCCCTTTGGAAACCTTATGGATTGGGGGTCCGCTCTGGATACTTTGGCGGGTCTGTCAAACAACGGAAATTTATGCCGGTGCCAGTGCGGCTTGATTCGGATACTTCGATACAAGGGGAACTGGAGACTTCGCGAAGAAGTGCTCAAGCGAGTCGGCGAGATTCAGGCCCCGTCGAAGGAGCTGGTCCATCAGGTGATCGCCATTCTGGAAGACGACAACATCTATTACGACGCTCGGATCATCGCTATCGACGCGCTCGTGCAATTGCTGAAAAGCGAGGATGTCGGCAATGGCGACGGCATGCATGGCAAAGCCCTGAAAGCAGTCGAAAAGCTCAAGAGTACGCCGCAACCGCCGTTTTTCGAAAAGGCGGTTGATCGTTTGGGTTCGGAGCTTGCCGTCTCCGGACATACGGGAATATGATTTGCCTGAAGTCGAAAGCTGTTCGAACGTTTTTGGACAGAGAGGGTCTGAAGGTCCACGAGCATTGCGAATCGGATTTCTTCGGTCGGTCGTGGTGGACGAGTGCCACCGCGGTCGAATCGGGAAAAACCTCCCGGGTTTCCGGTACCATGGCGATCCCTTTTCGCAATGTTTTCTCGGGCGAAAAGGACGAAATCTCCTCGCCCTCGAAAAGGATTTTGCCGGAAAAGGATTTCAGCGCGCCCGCGATCGACAGCATGGTCGTCGTCTTTCCGGCGCCGTTCGCCCCCAGAAGACAGACCATTTCGCCTTGGGAGACCTCCGGGCTGACATCGTGTACGGCAACGACCGCGCCGCATCGGACCTTCAAATTTTAGGCTTTTAGCATTTTCTCTCTCGCGCGGCGCGCTCGTGCCCAAATACGCCTCGACGACCGCCGACAAGTTCCGGACATGATCGACGTCGCCTTCGCCGATGGTCCTTCCGGGCGACAGTACGTGCAAACGGTGGCAAAGACGCATGATCGGCGGCATGTCGTGGTCGATGATCAGTATTCCGAGGTTTTTTCGGGAAGCTCGGAAAGGATTTTCAACTTTCCATCCTTGTTCGTTGAAGGCGTGTTCGGCTCCCATGGCCCCCATGGTCGTGTTCCACATGGACAACGTGAATTGCTGGTCGCCAAGCGACCATGAACTGTAAAGCGGGTCGGACGCGCAGGTGGAAATTCCGACGATGCCCACTTTCCGGACTTCTCTGCTGGCGGGACCGCCAAAGTCGAAATCGCACGGCGCCGCGATTAGTTTGGCCCCTGGATCGATCAAATCGACGGCCGCGTTGCCCACCGTCACCGGGTCGCTCTTTCCGTCTATATTGACGAATTTAACCTTCTTGCCCAGAACGCCGCGGCGGTCGTTCAAATATTTCACGGCAACCTCGGCGCCTTTGAGCCCCGGTTCGTCCAACGGCGCCTGCACGCCGGTCAAACTTAACGCGCCGCCGATAAAGACTTCATCCGCCTTGCGTTTCAAAAATGCCTTGACAAAAAACCCGTCTGCATATAAACAAATCTTTATATGTTGATGGCAAAAAAACGTCTATCTCAAAGTAACTTTTACGGAAACGAAAGCGGCGGAAAAAAAAGCATGACTGAACACGAAATGTACGATTTGATTATTGTCGGCGGAGGACCTGCGGGCTTGACCGCCGGGATTTACGCCATGCGGGCGGCTCTTAAGACGGTCTTGATCGAGAAGGGCGTGCCGGGCGGCCAGGTGGCCATCACAAAGGAAGTCGAGAATTATCCTGGTTTTATCGAGATCGGCGGTTTCGATCTTTGCGAAAAATTTTACCGGCACGCCAAGCATTACGGGCTCGAAATCGTCGAAAAGGAGGCGGTCGCCACGGAGCCCGGGATCGAGCACCATACGGTGCGTCTCGCCGACGGCACGTCGCTGAAGTCCCATGCGGTCGTTCTGGCGGCGGGCGGCACGGCCCGCAAGTTGAACGTCCCCGGCGAAAACGAATACTTCGGCAAAGGGGTGTCGTACTGCGCGACCTGCGACGGCTTCTTTTTCCGCGACAAGACCGTCTCGGTCGTGGGCGGGGGCGACACCGCTCTGGAAGACGCGCTTTATCTTTCGAAGATCACCCGCAAGGTCTATCTGGTACATCGCCGGGACGCCTTCCGGGGCAGCCGCATTCTTCAGCAGCGCGTTTTCGCGGAGCCGAAAATCGAAATCGTATACAACTCGGTCGTCGCCATGATCGACGGCGGCGGCGACGGCGTCCGGGGCGTGGCTCTGAAGGACACGCGAACCGGGGCACGGCGGGATATCGATGTCGACGGCGTTTTCATTTTCGTCGGGTTCGCGCCGAACAACGGGCTGGTTCCCGCCGGGATCGAACTCGACAGGGCCGGCTATGTCATTACGGACGAAAAATGCGAGACGGATATTCCGGGAATTTTCGCGGTGGGCGATCTCCGGAAAAAGTACGCCAACCAGATCGTGCTTGCCGCCGCGGACGGATGCACCGCCGCCCTGGCGGCCGCGCACTACGTCGAAACCCGCACAGGCGGCGCCGTATGCCGAGAGGCCGGTTCGGACGATGAACAGAACCCAGAATAATCCTCCGAACGAAGCCTCTTGCTCCGGCGAGGCCGCGCTCGACGACAAGGTCGCGGCAAGGCGGGGGCTGAGCGAGGACAGTCTGCAAAGCGCGGCCTTTCTGGCCAAGAGTCTGTCCGACGGAAACCGCCTGAGGATACTGCTCCTCGTCAGCGACGGCAGAAAATCGGTATCCGCGATCGTCGAGGAACTCGATCTGTCCCAGCCTCTGGTGTCCCATCATCTGAAAGAGCTGAAACGCTCCCTTCTGGTGAGGGTGGAGCGCGAAGGACCCTTCGTGTACTACGAATTGGCGGATCCGAGAATTCTCGACGTATTGAATATCTTGAGCGATGTCGCGGCGGACCTTCTGTCCGACAGAAAAACATTTTGAATATATAAGGAACGAACGAACCGAATGGACGAACTTTTCGAGATCGTTTCCCGTATGGCGCCCGAGGATGCCTTGTCGGAGATTACCAAGGTTTTGGGAAGGCTGATGCGGGACCTTGACAGCGAGGAACGCGAACGTTTTCTGGTGAACCTTGTCGGGCAGTCCGAAGACGACAAGGTTGCCGGCATGGTGCATTTTTGACTGGCGGAATGCATGGGCGAAGGTATCGACCCGACGCAGATGTGCCAGAGTCTGGTGGAAAAAGTCGCGCGGTCCGAGCAGCTTTTGGCGATCGCCGACCCGGAATTGCTTGTCCTTTTCGAGGACTGGCTGGAGGAACTGGAGGCGGAAGTGCTGGCGCTTTCGAAAAAGCACGGAACCTTGGATGAAAACACGCTGGCCGAGAAGCTGGGATTGTCCCGCAGGGGCGCGACGTTTCTTCTGTCGAAGCTGGAAAAGAAAAAGAACCGGTCCGGTCGAAAATGAACAAGTACGAGGAAATCACGGCGGCGAGAAAAATTCTCGAGTTGCCGGAAACGGCGACCATGGCTTCGATCAAATCGAACTACAGGCGGTTGCTGGCCAGGTGGCATCCGGACAAACACCCGGACAACACGGAGGAATGCGCGGAAACGACCCGCAAGGTCGTCGCCGCCTATGAAACGATCGTGGATTACTGCCTTGGGTATCGGTACTCCTTTTCGGAGGATGCCGTAAAAATGCATCTTTCGGCCGACGAATGGTGGTTCGACCGTTTCGGCGACGATCCCCTGTGGGGTAGAGGCGGGCCGCCGAAATGAATGGCCGGCCGATGGATGCAAGGACATGAAAAAGAATACCTCTATCTTATTGGCGTTCGCGGCCGTTTCGATCACCTTCTTTTCCGTCTGGTACGCCCATCGTCCCGTCGCGACGAAGCAGGCCGCATGGGAAGACGTAATCGCCGAGGCCGAGCGCGGCGGATACAAGCCGATCTCCACGGAAGAACTCGCCGACCTCTATAATAAAGAAAAATCGAAGCTTTTGCTGGTGGATACGCGCCAGGAGTGGGAACATCGAACGGGGCACATCGAAGGCTCGCTGAATTTTCCCTTGGAGCCCACTTGGTGGACTCGCTGGAGCAAGGCGGACGAGCTGGAAGAGTTTCTGGGGCCGGACAAGGACCGAGCGATCGTTTTCTACTGAGCGGGCTTGACGTGAGTCCGCAGCGACTCTGCGGCCCGTGCGGCCGTATCGCTTGGCTACACTAACGTTTACAGGGACCCCTACGGATTTCCGAAATGGCAGGAACACGGATTGCCCGTCGGGAGCGGCCTTGCCGGGCCGGCGGAACCGATTCGGGAAAGCCCGACTGCGGACCCGACGAGCGAGCGTCCCCTCGAGGGATGGGCCATGCTCTGGACCCTGCTCGGCGTTTTCGCCGGAGGACTTGCCTTGAATCTTACGCCATGCGTCTATCCGATGATTCCCATCACGGTTTCGTTTTTCGGGGGGCGGTCTTCCCGGGAAAAACCAGGCCAGGCGAAGCTTTTGTTGCACGGTCTCTGCTACTTGGGGGGACTTGCGCTCACGAACTCGAGCCTGGGCGTGATGGCGGCCCTGACCGGCGGCCTGATGGGCGCCATGTTGCAGAACCCCATCGTGCTTGCCGTCGTGGCGGGGGTTCTCGTCCTGTTCTCCACGAGTCTTTTCGGGCTGTGGGAGCTTCGCCTCCCGGGAGCGTTGACCCAGGCGGCGGGCAAATCCTACGCCGGGTATTTCGGAAGCCTTTTCATGGGGCTCACCTTGGGTATCGTGGCGGCTCCCTGCATCGGGCCTTTCGTTTTAGGGCTGCTCACCTGGATCGCCGGCACGGGCAATCCCTGGCTCGGCTTTCTGATATTCTTCGTGCTCAGCATGGGCCTGGGGCTTCCCCTGTTCGTTCTGGCGCTCTTTTCCGGGCAGCTGCAAAGACTTCCCAGGGCGGGCGGATGGATGATTTGGGTGCGAAAGCTCATGGGCTGGGTCCTGGTCGGCATGGCGGTCCATTTCATCCGGCCGGTTCTTCCCGAAATCCTGAAAATAGGCCTTCCGGTCGCCGCGGCTCTGGCGGCCGGCCTGCACCTGGGCTGGATAGACAAGAGCCAGGCGAACTTCAAGGCTTTTCCGTGGCTGAAAACCCTCGCAGGCACGGCCTGCCTGGTTCTTGCGACCTTCTGGATAACCGCCTGGGCCATGCGCGGCCCCGGAATAGACTGGGATTCCTATTCGGAAGACCTGGTCCGACAGTCCGCGGCCGAAGGAAAACCAGCGATCGTGGATTTCTACGCGGACTGGTGTACGCCCTGCCGGGAATTCGACGAGGTCGTCTTTCACCATCCCGACGTGGTCCGGCTGGCCGGAAACGACTTCACCATGATCAAAATCGACGTGACCAAGGGCGACAATCCCCTTCACGAGCAACTTTTGCGGCAGTACGATATAAAAGGCGTGCCCACCATCGTGTTTCTGGACGCGAGCGGAAAGGAACGCGAGGACCTGCGCCTGGTCGATTTTATTCCGCCCGAAGAGTTCCTGAAACGCATGGCCGGCGCGGTTGGCGATTAGCGGTTGGCGATTAGCGGTTAGCTATTAGCTATTAGCAGTTAGCTGTTGGCGGTTAGAGGAGAAACTATGATTATTACTACAAAAAAAACGGTATGATTACGCGCCTTAATTGGCGGTTTCATTCCAAAGCGGCACCGGTAACGGTTAACAGCTTACGGCTAACGGCTAACGCTAACAGCCAACACCCCGCCGCTCCAATTTTTCACGACATGAAAGGAGAAAAAAATGCTCAAAGTCCGCTTTTTTCTAAACGAACCCAACGGCAAGCCTTGAAAGCATTTCAAGCAAATGATGCCCAGGTTGGGCGAAAAATATCCGGTAGAGATCGAGACGACATCCAAACCCATCGCGGAGTACCAGACCGACGAGTATTTCGAATTGGAGTTGCCGGTGGCCCCGGCGGTCATGGTGGGAGACGAGATCGTGACGGAGGGCTCGGACGTGGCCGACCACGAGGTGGAGGTTCGCATATGCCGCCAACTGGGGCTGCCCGAGCCGGAAACGCCTAAGATGGGAGTGTTGAACCGAATTTTCGGAAAACCCTGAAATTTTTCGAGCTGTGCGGTTGGTTCGCAATTCCCCCCTTGAGCTTAATATTATTATTTAATCCTGATTTAATTTTGGTATATTATGGGGTTTATTATGAAAGCTTATACAGCAATCATTG
>CAZNTU010000047.1:0-31219 GCA_964575975.1 uncultured Desulfobacteraceae bacterium | reverse complement strand
GTATCAATTTCCGGCATGAATTGAGACCCCTCTCACGTCAGGAACGCCTGTTCCCATACAAATCTTCAGCTTAAGTAATGACAATGGGTTTGAAGGCGTTCGACCTTCACCCTTTGAGCGCACTGTATCCAATTGTTGAGAGAAGTTCACGGACCTTTGGTGGAAAAATCGAAAAAAAGATCGCGTTTCCGAATTTTAAATCGTGGGGTTGGCTACGAGAGGGCGTGGCAGGTTGTTCGGGTGCCGAAAAAGGCAAGATTCCCGCAGTTGTAGCCGTGAAAAGCGAAAAACGCTCCTGAACATGGGCGCGGGTTCAGGTTGACTGGCGAGGGCAGGCGATGAACACGCCAGCGCGTGAATGTAAATAAAAATGTAAACGGGGGTCACGTTTTAACCCCCCTAGTGTCGTTGGCGCTGGAATCACGGATGCGACATCACCGGAAAATCAATAACCAGCCTCCAACAGAGAAAGCGCCTTGTCCTTGTTTCCGGATCTGACTTTTGCCTGCTAGCTTTGGCCGGCCGATCTCGAAGCCGAACATACCATGCCACCGCGATCCAGCGGAACCTCTTCGAACCCTTGCCAGAAGGGCTGATCGCAATAAATCCGGCGCATGGGAAACGCATCCGGACGCGCAAGGGCATCCGGTGGCCGAAAACCCCGAACATATCCATGAGAGAGACCTCTGGAAGGGACCAGGTCCCCGAGTTCGCACCGTGCTTGTAGCGAACGCAATCGCTACATATTACGAGGAAAGCTTGAAGGGATAAGCCTTTGGGTATTCGAATCGTTTCTTGTTGGATACGATCCCCGAGCGCGAATCTACGAGAAACGGACTCGATTCCAAGCTATCCGGGCGCGCTGTTCCAGACCGGTAACAAGCCCCCGGACCGCCCGCTGTCCTGGGCAGGCTCGGACAGCAAGAACAGTGACAGCTGGCGGAGAAGCGCCAGTGAACAAAGGCTTTCCGGGCTTGTACGGCCACGGCCGCTTCCGAAGGCGTTCAAGTCGGGTTCCACGGCTTTTCTCAAGGGCGAACTCTCTATGTTTGCACGGGTATGCCGCTATTCTTATTCTTTAATTTTTTCTGCGGTGACTTTCTTTATGTCGTTTCTTTTTTTCCGAAACTCATCAATTCGGCGTTGAATCTCGTTTGCTGTTAATCTTGACGAGACGGCTAAAACGAATAGAATCACCACCTCTCCCGCACAAAGTCCTTTAACAGGTAAACGTTCACAAGACTTAATCCCAACATCTGACATCAATTCTAAATGCTTTCTGACGGAATCTTCGACATCTTCGATAGAAGAAGTATCGGTCACACTTATTTCAAGTTCTATTGTATCTGTCATATCCAGCATCTCCTCTAAGTAACGATAAGGTTCAAGAGCAGCGCGTATCTCTTGGCGTAACGATTCCAACTTTTCCAGTTGTCGTCCCGCAGACGTCTTAGGTGGCTGCTTTCCGATTAAAGCTATCAAATCTTCCATTAGCTCGACAATATCTGTGTCCTTCCGCGAGTTCCCGATCGGAAAAGACAAAACGGACGCCGTTTCAGCATTGGGGAATTCCGCCAAATTTATTGCCACAGGCTTTAATATATAAAACAAAAAGTTTCTCATTAGCCGAGCTTGTGACGATGATAATGTCACAAGCATTTTACCGCAATCATCAAATCGGAGTGAATCTATTCGTGCATACCATAACATCAGTGTTGTGATCGCACTCATCAGTCGGGCTGCAGGGAGAGGATGCTCCTCCTTCAATAATAAACCGGTTTCAGCCTTACGATTTGCCTCAAGTAAAGAAACAACTATCCATACGCTAATCAATAACAATCGGTATGATATGAGACTCTCCGTGCCATCAAGCTCTGCAATAGTGCGTTGGTCGCTATTCTTTTCCAGCACGCCCCGCACCAGTTTCATTTGTCTGGTGATACATCCGAAAACATTTCGCGTAATCATCCAGTCGAGTGCGGAATTGTCCGCCTCTATCTCGATAAAATAAGAACGCAAAGGGTCTTTGCGGGTCTTGTCGCTCGTGGTTCCGCTCATGGTTAAAGTCAGTTCATTAAAAAGTAGTTCGTTTCTCGCTTCAAGAGAGGAATCGGCATCAAAATCAATATGGCCACATAACAGATGTTGCATTTCATGTTCCAGAGCAAAACCAAGCGCTAAATCGTAGATCGAATCAATCGTCTCTGCAATAGGCATATCTATCGACGGACTATTTTTCAACAGCGATTCATTAGCCGCCGTCATTATCTTGCCAGCATTTTTTTCGATAGAAGAATATAGATCGAAGAGCAGGCCATCGTTGATGATGATTAGAGGTTTCTTGGAGGGTCGTATGAACGCATCGAACTTTTTGCACGCGTCAATTCTTAATCTTAAATCCGGCATAGGTCGCAAGGTATTCTTAAGCGATGATAGACCATCTATCATCGCTCGAAATCGGATTTCGCAATCTTTGTACAGTACCTCTTTATTCATAAATAGACGAAAACTTCAGTGTCTTTTGGGTCAAGATTCTTTCCGCATGCGAATCGAACAGCGAGCATCATTCATGACACTCCAGATAATACGCGATTTTTCCGTAATCATCTATGCATTGTAATCGTAGTTTCTGGAGCGGGAGATCCAATCCCCAAAGCGGCCGTATAGACTATTGCTCCGGCGGGAAATCGCTCAGCTGTGAAATGTCCGTCAGCACGATCTCCGGTTTCCCGCTTTCGCCGGGATGCATTTCCGCCTTCCCTAACACGTAAACATAACCCCGACCGTACCCAAAAGCTTGGATAGAGTTGCCCGAAAAGCCGGTTGCCGCTAAAATGCCCAGAAGCCGGGCTGGTTCATGCGAACATCTATGAACTGGCGCTGGCGAGGTGAAAAATATTCCGGAATTCGGAGACTGATAACCCATTGCGTAAAAAAGCCATCCTTTACAGCGTATGCTCTCTCTTGATCGCGGCCGGCCTGATCGTTTTGGACTGCAATCGCCTGGCAATGGATTTTGACCGACTGTACGAGCTGCTCAATAAAGCGAGGCTGGACGCCATATACAAGAAGGCGAAGGTCGTCGTTAAATTTGATGACCACAAAGTCACCATAATCAGCGAACCCCCTTCTAAAATACTTACGGCCGCAATACCCTCATTGGCCGTGGTGGACTACGACACGACTTTGGGCGACGACATGATCGTTTTTACCAGCGTGGGAACCGGCGCGTACAACAAGAGAATCCACGGCGGGGAAATCATGCTGCGATCAATACTCGGATTTCGGAGGTACATTCACGTGAATTGCACCGGCCTGGTTAGCGAAGGACGGTATCCAGAAGAATAATGCCGTACCGGTCGTTCCTCCGGAGCCGGGAAAACGGATCGAGATACGGGGTTAATGTAGCGAATTCAATCGCTACAAAATATTCTGAAAGCATGAATTAGCAGGCTTGAAAAGGTTAGAATATACCGCCATAGGCGGACCGCGACCTGCTTAACCGGTACAAGGAACGGACGCAAAAAATGGCGGAGCCTCGCGAGAGACTCCGCCATTTTTATTCCCGGTCCAACCAGGTTGTCTTCAGCCCGTGTCTCGTAGCTCCGCCTTTATGGTTTGCCCTTTATCCCTGGACGTCAATCCCCAGATCGCATCCGAGGGCCTTGTCGGGATTCTCGCACTCGAAGTTCCTGTTGCGGGTGTCGGCGTGGCCTTCTTCCCGTTCCTGGTCGGTTTCGATGTAGTCTTGAACTTTCGCCATAATGTCACCTCCGTGTGTTTGTGTTGTTTTCGTTTCGTTCTTTTTGAACCAAAGATACGGTTCGAACGGAAGCGATCAACGACGGCGGGGTGACTGAATAATGGGAGGGAATTCCTGTCGGGCCGGGGGCGAGAAGCGGCATATTTACTCAATTTTAGCTTGGCCTGTAAGAATGTTGCGTCCGTTAAACTGGGACTCTATTGCCTTTTGTTCGCGGATCTGTCAATAACGCTCGCTCGGCACGCGGGATTCTCGCGAATATTTTGTTGTCGCAGTCCGAGACCGACCGCCGGCGGCGGTCGGCGAGGTATTGGTCAAAGCTTTTGGAAAATGCATCGTATGAACCCAAACAGATGTATCACAAGGGTCGAAAACGGCTGGTGGGTCAGATTTCGAAAAAATATCGACGGAAAGCCCACGCATGTTCGACAGCGGACGTTTCGGGACGCGGACTATCTCGACGGACCGGACGAGGCCTTGTTCTGGGCCAGGGAGTGGCGCGACGCCATGGAGGAGGAACTCGGCGTGAACAGGCTGTTCGAGGAGGACATCAGGCCGAACAACAAATCCGGCGTGACCGGCGTGTACTACACAGAATACTGGAGGAAGGTCAAAGGCAGGAAACATAAAGTCTTCAAACAGCATTGGGTGTCCGCCTGGTGCGAGGACAAGAAAAAGCTGCGCAAAAAGTTTCCCGTCGGGAAGTACGGTTACGAGGAGGCCCGCAGGCTGGCCGTGGAGTACAGGAAGAAAATGGAATCCGAGCTAAAGCGGCTGAAGTCGCCGTCCGGAAAATGACTGGAGCGGAAATGTGAAACTGTCATTGGGGATCAGAGAGCGACCGGTTTCGCCGAGGCCTCCGCGCGGACTGCGGCGACCTCCAGGAGCGCCAGGTCGATTTTGGAATACGCATCCAATAACATCAGACCTCCGAAAGCACGGCTGGCAAAGCCTTGCGGACGCTTTTTCAGAAAGCGCAGATCCCGCTTGCACGAAAATCGGATAACGCAAATTCAAAAACCTTGACACGGCCGGCGAATTCGTATTTTCTTGGCTTATGCGCGCTCCTTGCGGGAACAATAACCGGACTGTCGATCCCGGTTATGGGCAACCTCCGGGAGCGCGCATACCTGGAAGACCCACCTTACGCCCGCAGAAGCCCCTCCCCCGAAATGCCGCATTGACACATGCCTTGATATGGCCATCGCCCTTTCCGGTCCCGGGCCGCCCTTCTGCGAATGTAAACAGAAATGTAAACTGGGGTCACGTTTTGACCTTGGTCCGGCAATGTCGTTGGAAACCGGCCATGCGGTGCCCACGAAAAACAAACTTTGCCATCCAGGAGGAAGCGCCTTGCCCCTCTTTCCGGATCTAAATTCCGAACGTCCGGCTTATGGCCGGCCGTCTTCGAAATCGAACATATCATGCCGCCGCGCTCCCGGCGGAGCTTCTTCAAACCCTCGCCAAAAGGGCGCATCGCTGTTTAATCCGACGAAGGGAGAAGCGTCCGGACGTGAAAGCATCCTGCGGCCGGAAAAACCCGAACATATCCAGAAGAGGGAGGCCTCCGGAACGGACCTGGTCCCCGGTCTCGCATCGTGCTTGTAGCGAACACAATCGCTACATTTTACGAGGAAAGCATGAATAGAAAGGCCTCTGAACGCCAGCTATCTTTCCTGCGGGATCTGGAGGCTTCGCGAATTGTTGGCCTCGTTCGTGGATGTAAGGCTGAAAACGAAGCCGGAACGATAAACATGGAAGAGGGACGGGACTCCGATTGTTCCCGCCTGTCAATTCGGAACCAGGCGCCATGCTTCGGCATAGGGTTGGACGAATCGAACCGTCAGGACCTTGGAAAGAGAGATCCGGAGCCGCTTCGAAGAACTCCGGATCGCGTTCGCTCCCCCCTCCGGACCCGCCTTCCGTGTTACGATCGTTTGAAAATTTCTTTAAACGAAAAACGACCGACTTCTTCGATTCTGCTAAAAAAACCCGTTTTGACAACAATGACCCCGTTCTGGATACGGGCGGCCGCGCCTGAATCGTGCGCGTCCAAAAAAAATTGCCTTTCGCCGTCTCGACGTCCAGCCACTTGCCTTCGAAGCGGGCTCCGTCGCGAAATAGAATCTTGCCTTGTCCTTTGGGCTCGCTGCGCTTAAATCGACCATAAAAGGTTGTTCCGTCGTTCAGGGTCAGCCTGCCTTGTCCATGAAGCATGCCGTTGCCGAAGCGACCTTCGTAGCTCCATGCGCCATTTCGAGTCAGGACCCCCTTCCCCTTCCATTTGCCAAAAAACCAGCCGCCCTTGTACGCCAAGCCGTCCGAATGTGTTGCCGCGCCCCTTCCGTGCCGCTGAAAAAGGAATTTGCCGCCGTTGTACTTTTTAACTTTGTTCTGAACGAGAGGCGGAGTTTTCGATTTGCGCGGGCTTGACCGAAAATGCGAGGTTCGGGCAGGGGCTTTGGGCTTCGGCGGGTCCGGTTTCCAAATCCCTCCCAACGAGCAGTAAGGGCACGGGTCCGCAACCCATCTGTCCTCGGCCCCGTACTTGACAATGTGCATAGTGGTCCCTTTGTTTGTGCCACCGCAGTAAGGACATATTTCATAGCCCATGGTCAGTTTCCTTTCAAATTCTTAAAAGCTGGCGGAATTGTTCGCCGAAAATTGTTGTTTTACTGAACTATCGAAGGATTTTATCCGATTTTCAAAATCGTTTTATAACTTCGAGTCGCCGACGAAGACGATGCTGACATCATGCGGTCTTCCGGCCTTCACGAAACCAGCCACGAGCAAGAGCGTTCGAAACGAAACAAAATAACTTTGTACATCTCTGCGGGCCGCTATCCCCAAACTTGGATTTTCGATAGAGGATCTCCCTACCGGGCTTCCGCAGTACAGGTTGGCGCTGCCCTTGCCCGAGGATGACTCGGATCGGGAAGAGACGTACCCGACACGACGATGTCCGGCGCAGACTCGGGCAAGAACAGTGACAGCAAAAATAAAACAGCTGGAAATGTTTAAATGAACTAAAGGAATCACGCCTATGGTAAGCTTATTATAAAACCCACGGAGCCGTCCTCATCACCTTTGGCCGGATGTCCTTTTAAAGAAGGGTAAATGCAATCAATTATGCCCTTAAGCTGTATTTTTTTGTCCTTAAAAGCCACTTTATCGACTTCTGCAAGAATTGAACAACGATACCCCTCCTTTCTATCTGGTTTCCAACTGTATTCCAATTGGAATCCGCCCCGAACAATTTGGCCTCCTTGGTAGTAGGATTTATTAATTCTTATTTCATCAGTGTTTTTATCGAATTCAAACTCGTCGAGAACAAATCCTCTCCATATTGTATATGCATAATTTGAGCCGTCATCGCCTTCAATGGGCTTTAAAATTTGAAATGGTATACGCTTTCTCTCTGAGAATAGCCATCTAAAAGCAACTGTTTGCACTCTAATATCGTCATTGTTTAAAGCTGCTTCCAAGGTCATAGAACGTAGCTCCGGATCTCCGCTGTTTAGACCAACCTCAACGGCTGCGATAGCCTCTTCTTGGGATTTTGAGTAAATTCTGGCTCGATGTTCTTCTAATTCTATTTTTCTGGCAGTGACTGATGCATCCGTTTGAGCTGACGCTAAAGGACTTATCGAGAATGATATGAAGCCGAAAAAAACAAATTGCCAAAACTTGATAATTAAAAATGATCGCATACGTTATTATACCTCGCATTACATTAGTTCAAAACTTTGCATTTACCTGGAATCCAATCTAAAGGTACCAAACCTATCTCATTAACATTGCAGTTGAGGGAACTTACAATTCGAACTTTACACCACCTATTTTCCTCTATGAAAACTATTGACTCTGGTTCAATTTGGTCAGATGGACGCAAACGACATAACGCTGCAGAGAACGGGCTATCTATTTCTCTCAGAGGATATTCAGCGGTTATAGTAACAATATTATTTTGGTAGTGGGCCGAATCGGTTGGCAGATCAGTTTTCTTTTCTTTTTGAGGGAATTCCGAATCCTTCGGCAACCGATTCGACCCACTACCATTATTTTCTATCTTAGGAGGAACCTTAAGAGTCGCTCTTTCGGCTGGCTTTTTAGAAGAATTGTTATCCATACCAGAAAAAAACATCCTTTTTGCTTCAGGAAGCGTGGTGACGATCACACTAATAAATGAGATAATCACACCAATCAACGCGATTTTTTCATTACGTGACCATTTGTTTTTCTCGTTTTTCATCGAAGGCCTCGACTAATTCGTTTCTATGTGCGGCTAATATTCAAAACAGATTTGACGTTAAATTGAACCCCCATAACTTCAAAAAAGTTAATCGAAAAAGACTGTGTTGTCAAAACAATATTTAACTAAAAATATACTCAAATGAATATTTACAGAAAACTCAAATAGCATATATAAAGACAGAATTGGAAAGTACGCCCCGGCGCGCCCGATGTCCGACGAAGACAGCGGACCCATGCGGCTTTTCGGACCAGTACGGCTGCAACCATGGGAAAGACATTCCGATCCGGGTTCAGCAGGCCTTGTTCGCCCAAAAAGAGGGGGGGCGAACAAGGCCTATTTTTGCGGGCGAACGAGCGAATTCCGGGATACTTTCCTCCTTTGGCCAAGATGAACAATTTAAATACTTCCCGCCACAAAAAATCCCCCAGTCGGCTGGGCTTGATACAAGTGCTGGCTTCCTCCAAGATCCGGCTCTTAAATTCCTCCTTGAAATTTCGACGGCGTTGCGACGTTTCTTCCTCAAGGTTCTAAAGCTCAGATTTTTTTCCAGCCAAACCCGTGTCGGAACTAGCCCAAGTTTGACATTAAAATCCCCCTACAGGAGCGATGATTTTTTTTCGATTCAATCTTGCAAACTTTTGGGCAAAACTTTGCAAGTTTCCCCAAACCCTTGATTTTTATATGCGTGACCCAATATGTCAGGTACCGACATATTCCAACCCCCGTCTTGCAATATGTCACCTTATATGTTAGCTGACATATTAACGCGGTGAAAACATTTGTGGCAGAAAAATTGTAAGGTGACGACATATGAAAACCATCAATCATATTTCGCTACATATGGCGTTAGACACGGAAGCCAAATATGATTGACATTACGATTTTATTAGGGAAAAATTAAAATCGCAATTTAGACACGCGAAAGAACATACCGTACCATGCCTGGAAACGAGATCGTTCGATTTTGGACCTCTCAGGGAGGCGTTTTTTTAGGAGGTTAAAATGGCCGAAGATTACGCGACAATTCCGAAGCTGGCGCAAATGAGCGGACTGAGCGACAACACCGTTCGCCGTTACACGAGAAATTACCCGCAATTCTTCAAAAAAAAGATGGTGGACGGCTGGGAACAATATCCCGTCGAGGAGAGCCTGCGTTTAATTCAACGGATAAGCGACGTTTCCCGTGCGGGAAGGCGCCGCGTCGAGGTCGTGGCGGATCTGGAAAAGGAGTTCGAGGTGGTGACGACAGTTGAGGAGGAAGAGACGGTAAACGGTGGCAATGGAGAGGGGGCCCGGGTCGTGGAGTTCGGTCCGGAGAGCATGGCCATTTTGAAGCGGATCGCCAAAGCCTTGGAGTCGGTCTCCGGAGTTGCCTAAAATTGTATATTATAAAAGGTGCGCAAACCGGAAGGTAAGAATTGAAATTAAGCGGGAGGTTTCGTGTTACTGCCTCATCCCGAAAGCGATCTGACCCTTAACGTGATGGTTCTGGGGTCCGAGATTATAGCGCAGTTGCGAAACGAAAAACGATTCGTTGTCGTGGAAGGGGTCCTGCGGGCTTTCCTGGAGAAGGACCCCAAGAGGAACTGCGAGCATTTCTTTGATGCGGTCACGTTTCTGTTCATGGTGGGAATTGTGGATGTCGAGGGATATAAAATACGGTTGAGAAAAGAGGCTTCAGGGAACGACCTGATGACGGCCCGGGAAGGTAAGGATGATTGATCGCGCTGCGCTGGTCTTGAAATGGAAAAAGCGGGGGGTCCAGTGGATCAACGGCGTCGTTGGCGAGGGAACGGGATCGGCGGTCACCGTGGACGAGGCCAACGAGGACCGGCCGGTTTATTTGGTCGGCGAAGATGCCGCCGAGGATCTGGACGCCTGGTTGAGGGAGAATTACGAGACGATCTTCGAAATGGAATTGCGGGGCTGGTATACCGAGGAAGGGCTATGGCCGAAAGATCGGACCTACGAATTGTTCCGGGAATGGTTCGATGTGGAATGCCACAGCGTGATTTACGACATGGGCGGTGGACCGATCTATGACGATGACGATGTGGAATAAAATTTCCCCGGCCGGGATAAAATCCGGGTTGTTTCCGATTTTTTACAGCCCTTTGCGGGTTCTGACATTTAAGGCTTTCCATTCGAGGAGGGGCTGTTTTTGGATGAGTTTCCGCAACAGGTGGTCTTCGGTTAAGGAGGAGGGGTTTATTTCGCCTTTGTCGAGGAGCCGGTTCAAGAATTCGAGTTCGGAATCGTTGAAAGGCAGAAGTGCGGAGAGTGCCTGGCGGCATTCGTCCAGAAGATTTTTCCCGTATTCCTCGGTTTCTTTTTTGGTGCGCACGGGATTGTGACGAAGCGTCGGAATAAGTTGGCGGTTCAATTCTGCGGGATCGAAATTCAGATCGTTCAACGAAATCGTTCGCCAGTCCTTTCGATTCATGGCGCCGTAGACGACGAAAGCGACTCGAAGTTTTTGGAGGTCCAGATCGAGATTGTTGAAGATTTGATGGCAGTCGAACAGGTCTCGCGCCTGGCCACGGGAGAATAGCGCGGCGATCTTTCCGGCCGCGAGTTCATGAAAATCCATCACCGGAAACCCGGTGGCCTTCCAGGGACCCAACGGGTGGGAGTCCATTGCCGTCACGGGCCATAACGGGACGCGAAACATAAAGTTTATATCCACCTCGAGATTGCCGGTTTGCCCGAAAGCGCTTCGATAGCGCAGCAACCATTTACCGCCGGCGTGTTCTTCGGGGATGCGTCGAACGGTAAAGTCCTCCCTGGCAAAGACCGCCTGGACGGCTCGGTCGATTTTGGGGCGCTCTTCGAGCATGGATTCTCTGCTTTGGGCGCCGACGAAATTCAAATCAATATCGACGGAAAGCCTGGGAACGTTCAGAATAAAAAGATTCAAGGCGGTCCCGCCTTTTAGCACGAGCTTTTCTTTGAGAAACGGATGCTTGCGCAGAGAGTCGAGCAAGCCGGCAAGGCGGGCGACTTTTTCGAGTATTTCGGGTCGAAAGCCCATAGACCGGGCCTCCGCGGTAATCTTTTCAAAGGATATTATCATAAAAACTCCGACCAGGTCCTTTCCAAGACTTTTTCCGGAACCATCAGGTTCCATTCCGGGACGAAGCGTCCGGATTTCCTGTTGTTCCTGTCCATATAGTGCGGTTGTTTCGGGAGATTTTTCCGTAGTTTTCCAAGATGTCTCTCTTCGACCATCAATGTTTCACGGTGCCGGTCCAGGAAAAAGCCGACCTTCGCGGCCGTGGTGGCGTTATCGAGCAAAAGAACGTATTCCACCACTTTTTCCAGATCGAAAAATTCGACGGACTCCAGGGACCTCCAGATTTCCTCCCACCCGCCGCAAAGATCGGGGCGGTTTAAAGCGTCCACCATTGTTCGTTCCAGGTTTGTGACGCGAACATCGATACCGGACCGATCTTCCGTTATAACACCGAAATATTCTTTTCCCTTGCGGAGCAAGGCTTGAGGAAACTTTACGCCTCGAAACATATGGGATTGAAACGTAAACGGGCTTAATGGACTGGAAGCGCAATAGACGAATTGTTCATGGGTCGAGTAAGCCCGGCCTTGAAACTCGAGGGCGGTGTGATGGGAAAGCACGGCGTCCCTGGTCAGCTTGGCCGCCACGAGAAACGGATCGACCTGATAGGAAGAAGGATCGGAGCCGAATGGTACGACGGCATACAAGCCTCGGCGTATATCGACGATTCGCCCCGTTTTTCTGTAGTAAGCCAGTACCGCTTCCCGGGTTCTCGATTCGACCTTTCCTCGGGAGGACAAGTGCCGTGTAAATTCTTCTCCGGTAAATACCGGATGCTCGTTTAAGAAGGTTTCGTGTTTCATGCTTGTGTTTTTTGACAATATTTTATGTATCCCATATGTTATTTATGGGTTTTAGGATATATTGTCAAATATAATAAAATTCTATTGGAAAAAAGAGTCGCTAACCCATTCGGCGGATAACGGGAAATCTGTTGGAAAAGTTTCAAGCGTGTCGGGTACTCTTTGGCGAGAAAAAGACGGGGATAATGACATCAGTTCTGCGGAATCCGGACCCCGGGAAAAGCGCCTTAAAGTGGCCACTGACGGATCATCCTTCGATATGGGCGGTGAACCGCTCTATGACGATGATGTGGAATGAAACTTCCCCGGCCGGGATAAACGCACGTAAACCGCGCCGGGGACAAATGTCTTGGTGTTGGCTCGCCTAAAACTTCATCCCCCAGAAAAACCGCTGTGATTTCGCCCAAAAATCTATTTGTCCTTTTTCGATGGAGTCTGAGCGAGCGCACTTCCAGCCGCTGATTTCGATTCTTTGCTGGTCCTTTTATCGCGCAATACTTGGGACGCCTTGCTGGCGGCCTCTTGCGACGTAACCTTCTTAGGCGCTTTGGTCTGAGACAGAGCGCTTCCCGCCGCAGTCTTGGAGTTGGAACCTGTGTTTTTATTGCGAAGGGCTTTCGAAGCGTTTTTCGATGCTTCGGACCGAGTTATTTTGGATTTTGCCATTTTGCGATCTCCGTAATTTTGCTGTTTCAATTTTAGAAGGGAGGGGACAACAAAGCAAGGCGTTTTAAAATTCGAAGACTACTTGCTCTTGCATTCATTGCATTGCTCTTTCGAGGGCTGCGAGTTGGACTTCTTCCATCCCGGTGCAGGATATTGATTTTTGGAACACGAAGTTTCCCAATGATAAGTATCCGATCCTTCCTTGTAATAGTACGGTGCAGACGGTTTTGACATATTGTATCACCTCCTTTATTCTGGATTTTGTAGTTCGTTTTTGTTGTCCCCTTTTAGCCTTCAATACGTATTGCCGACTAAAAGCATTTTTTTGCCAAGCATATTGAAAAAAAAGTGATTGCTTGTGGAAATTCGTTAAAAAGTAAATAGAATGGCAAAAACGGGTTGCTCGACGGCATAAATAAACAGACGATAAAAATTAGGTGGGATAAAGGCATGCAGGAATATTCCGAAAAGTACGATGCTTCGATTCAAAAAGACTTGGATGATGCAGATTGGAACGCCGTTTTACCTGAAGTTTTAAAATACGCCGTGGAAAGAGCCAAGAAATTTAAATGGCTTGGAACGTATCGGATGGAACCAGAAGAACTCGTTCAAGAAGCGATTGTCCGAGCTTACGGTGTTGGAAATGACGGAGGTTACAGAAATTGGAACAAGCAAGATTGCCCGAACCTCGCAAAGTTTTTAAACGGGATAATAAAAAGCATTACCAGTCACGAAGCCGACCATGTCGTAAATTTTGCGAACGAACCGATTTACAACGAAGGACAATCGAAAGACGAGAAAATCCTCAAATTGGATGACACGGCCGAGATTTCGAAACCTAAAACACCTGAAGAGGAATTTTTAGAGGAAGAGAATCTTCGAACCTTCGACGATGAACTTGATAAATTAGCCGACGGGGACGTAGATTTAGGAATGGTTATACTGTGCATCAAGGATGGTATAGGGGAACCGAGGAATATTGCCGATGAAACCGGGTTGGAGATCGAAAAGGTATATAACCTAAAGAGGAAGCTTCGGCGGAAGCTTAAAAAATATCAACCAAAAAGGAAAGGTCAGTCTTCCTTAGAAAGGCAGGAAGAATGGGCAATGACAGAGAGAAACGTCTAAAGACCCTGGATACGCTCACCGAATTTTTGGGTGGAAGCGAAGGGCAGACTTTGGAGGAAATCAAAGAAGAGCTTAGGGATGAGGGCATAGATGTTGATGCCGCGCTGTCGCGCTTAAAGAATTTTCAAAAAAACATTGCAATGAAAGCGAGAAGGATCGTTTTAGATGCGGCAAGAAAAGAAAGGCTCGAATCCGAGAAGAAGGGCCACACGTTCATAGGAAGATTTAAAGATTGGACAGTGGAACAGATCAAGGAAAGGATAGTAAATTTGGGCGGAGGAGAACTTGTATGCGAATACAGGGATTTAGAGATGATGGGTAAAGAACAAATGATTGCAATCCTGGAAGATCTGGAATTGGCGAAAGCCATGGATGAAAATGGCGATGAAGGATGATATTGATCTCAAGCTGATTGAGGCTGAACGGAAAGCAGCGGAAACAATAGAATATTACGGTATATGTTCACCCGAGCATATTAGGGTCAGAGATATAGCCTATGCCAAGGGCGCAGCAATCGTAGAAGAAAGGGTTTCCCGGGCGGCCGCGAGTATCGTAAAGGCTGGAAAACACGCCACGATCAGGGTAGCGCCTGGCGATACTCCGGAAAGGAAAAGGTTCAGTATAGCCCACGAGCTTGGGCATCTCGCCATGAATCACATAAAATCGATTCAAAAAATATGCAGCGAAAGCGACATGATGAGCTGGTACCAGATAAACCAGGAAACTCAGGCGAACTTTTTCGCAAGCGAACTGATCCTGCCGACGAAATTGGTCAAAAAACGATGTGACATCGGGGATATTAATTTCGGTCCGATAAAACAAGTTGCCAGTGATTTTAGGGCGTCTTTAACGGCAACTGCGATAAAATTCGTAAGATTATGCCCCGAAAAGTGCGCTGTCGTCTATTCGGCCGAAGGGAAAATCAAATGGTTTTACAAAAGCCCTGAGTGGTGGCCGTTTATTCGAAGGGATAAAAAGCTCGACAAGAGAACATTGGCCTATGATTTCTTTGAGGGCGAACCTATGGAGACAGAGCCTGGCGAGGTAGATGCCGACGCTTGGGTCGAGAGCCGGGGGATTGACGAGATCGTCGAACATTCAATCGCGTCAAATCAGTACGGATTTGTCCTTTCTATTCTTTGGATTAGGCCGAGATGAACCAAAACCTTGGAATCTGAAAAACAGAAAATGATTGATCCTGATTTTGAAATAGCGGTTGACGAGATTTATCGATCAGAGCCGAACACTGACAAAAGGCGCGTCGCTATCGATGCCGCATTTATGATTTTAGACCGAGAACCAATACCAAAGGATATAGCAACCCAAATTTATACGTATTTCGAAAAACATCATTGTACGGCTGCAGCGGCTATTGTTGTGGCACCTGCTTTTGTATCTTGCCTTGAAGATGCGGTATCTAAAAGGGATTTTAAGATCCTTGAAGAACGATATTTACAGAAATCATAACCTGGCACCGAGCTATCTTTTTTCGACATCAGAAACGTTAAGCGTCCCTGTCTTCCCGCAAATAAATTTTCATTTCCGAAGGATGAATGCCGTAATGGGCAAGAAGATCCTTAATGTTTTTTCGGATATGGTTTGCCGAAAGGTTTACCTCAATGAAAAAACCATCGGGCAGTTTCTCCGCGACCCTTAATTGATCGGCATTTTCTGAAAAAAGCGGATTTCCCCGCTTGCTAACAAAGCGTTTCTCCGATGGTAGCTTGGAAAAACGTTTCGGGTCCTTTTTTTCGAGTTCCTTCAAAACCTGGAGGTACAGGCTTTTCCAGGTCTTTATGCCTTTGTACGCCGAATTTTCCAGCACGAACCCGTACGGCCTTTTGTATGTGAAATCTTCGTCCAGTGTATGGGGTTCGGTCTTGTCCAGTTCTTTGATCACCCTGCTGTTCTCCGAGTCGTAAGAGCTTTCATGCTCTATCTCTTCCTCTTCGGGATTGATGGAAAAATAATTTTTGATCTGCGTTTCAATCTTGTCCGCCCCGTCGCAGAACAGCGACAAACTGTTATTGAACGCTTTGATAAACTGGAACCCTTGCTCCAAAGAATTGTTGTCCCTAGGGTCGATGTTGAGGAGCATGTCGTCGGGCAGGGAGAGAAGGTATTCTTTCAGCGTGCCCAAAATGTCCAAAATCTCTTTGATTTTATCTTGGGTCATTTTATCCTCATTTCGCTGCGATAATCTACGGTATGGGCGTTATGGGCGTTATTTTACCATGTGATAAGCCATATCTTTGATCAGTCAATCTCTCTAAATGAGGTATTAAACCTGTACCGTAAAAGCGCGAGTTTTTACCGTTAAAGCCAAAACTATCACGCACCTGGCTATTTTCATTAAATGCAGAGACCAAGCGGTTGGCCTGCGTTGCCGAGAGTTTTTTGATAAAGGGTAATATCTCTGATAGTGTATTTGCGCTGAAATAACCTTGGCACCTATGCACGGCATCTATATAAGAATTGAGCATTCGTTCGCGATTAATCCAAAGCAGGACTATTTCTTTCGGCGCTGATTCCCATGAACACGAAAGAGCCTGAAATTTTCCAATGAAACCGTAAGGATTGCAACCAAGTTTGATGGAAATGATGGGAACCCCGCGACCGAAGGCAACTCCGACCTCTTGATCAGTCCACAGACTGCCGTGAAAATTCTCTGTCATCAAAGCCACAAAAGCATCCATAGAAAAAAGCGCGTTTTCAATTTCATCCTGCCATTCTTTTGTTGGGAGTATATCCTCATGTGCCACGAAGGATGAAATGCCGAAGAGTTTGAGACTTTCTTTCAACTCCGCCACCTTTCCTTTTACTTCGGCCTTGTGGCTGAGGAATATTCGGAAACCATCGCCGGACCAGATTCTCTTTTCGGCTTCAGAAGAAACGAAACGCTGGCCTTCTATGAGCAGGCCGGATTCTTTGCGCCAGTTTTGATCCCCCGAAAAATCCATTTCAAGGAACACTTCGTGTATAAATTCGTTTCTTACATTGCAGATTTTGTTTATACATTCCCGGATTTCATTTTGAAAATCGTCTTTATTTTCAATCGCTTTCAGATACAGTTGCTCTGGAATGGTCAAATAAAGAGAGTGACCATGTGTACCACCATTCCAATTGTCGTAAGCGCAGTTTTCGTCTATTCTGATATGGGAATTTACGACTATTTCTTGCAACTGCCTCCTACCATTTTGGGCGTAAAGCTTAGAAAGTTCCGCTAAATAGCGATCCATATTTTTCGGAATTTCGAAATCCATCTGTAATCTATCCTATTCCATGCTCAACGGCAAAACCTCATGCGCCATTGAATCCAGCCTCTGTTTCCGTTTCTCCCAATCCGGCATCACCCTGGCCAACAGCCTGAAAAACTCCGGTCCATGGTCATGCCGCACTAGGTGACAAAGCTCGTGCATGATCACGTACTCCACGCAATGCGAAGGAAGCTTCACCAGCTCCGGATTCAGAAGAATCGATCCATCGGTAGAGCAACTCCCCCAGCGCTTTTGCATGGCCCTTAATTTCATCTCCGGAAACGGCGCGCCGTATTTCCGGACCAGGTCATGGCACTGTTTCAGTTTTTCGTGGAAATAGGCCTGCGCGCGATCCCGGTACCATTTATCCACCAGCGCCTTGATGCGCTCTTGATCAGCGCGATCCCGCGCCTTAACGGTAAGAAAGCCGCCTTTCAACTTGACTTCTTCCATTTCCGCAGTTTCTTCGATCCTCAGGCGGTATTGTCGCCCCAGGTAACGCCAGGTTTCCCCGGCCGCATATTCTCTCGGCATAACCGATGGAAGAGACTTTTCGAATTCTCGTTGTTTTTTCAGTATCCAAGGCGCCCGCTTTTTTACGATCTTTTTTATGTCTTCGATGTTCTTCCCCTCCGGGGCCGTCACCGCGACGGAAAGATCCGGATTTACGTCGATCCCCAAGGTCTTTCGCTTGCTGAAAGAGAGCGTAAAAGGAATGGTCCTGGAGCCGAAGGTTACCGAGTCTTGTGTGGCCTCTTTCATTCGGGATACCTGTTCTTAGCGATTTCCAGGCAACTATCCATAATCAGGTCAATGTCGTCTTCATCGAGCAACAGGCCTCGTTCATCCTGGATGTCGTAAAGGTAAAGCTCCATATCGTTGCGCATATTGTTTTGAACGTCGGTGTTATTGATCCAGTCTACCACTCTCCGGAGACGAATAATTTCGTCTGTTTTAAGACCGATGTCTGCGGCCGCATCCGCGATAACATTGGGATCGAGCCCATCTCGTTTTTCCAGGACCTCGCGCGCGGCACCGTAAAACGCCTTGGCGACGTCCTGGCCTTTCAACTTTGCGGGAATGTCCTCTTCTTTCCGATCACGCACAGCATTCATGATGTCTTCGGCCTTGCTCAAATATTCGGCCTCGGAAATCCGCTTTTCCCTGTACGCCTTTATGGTCTCCTCCAGCATTTTGGAGAACTTTTTGTAAAACGCCGGATCTTCGTCCATCTTTTCGCTGATGGATTTTTTAGTGCGGTGGGCGATGGTGTCCGCCTTGGCGGCCGTACCTTCGACGCGTTCCACCTCTTTCGAGAAGGCCTCCTTGTCGAATATGTTGAACTGGTCGGTTATTTGAATCACTTCGTCTGTATGGACGTGATCGTCGATCAGCTTCCGGATTCTTTCTTCGTACTCCTTGAAATCGACTGTTTCGGCGTAGCGCCGGCGTACGGATCGGCGCAGGGCCATGAAAAATTTCAAATCCGCTTTGTAGCGAGCGATCTTTTCTTCGTCCGTTTCGGTGACGAAGGCTTCGGATGAAAGGGCGACTTGCAAAGTTCGCGCGTATGCGGAAAGGCGCTCGTAGAATTGAAGCCGCAGTTCGACGTCGGCCAATAAGATTTCGTACGCCTCTTCATCCTTCTTGTTTTTTATGGTTTTGAAGAAGTCCCAAAGATCGGAATAGCGCTGGGGTAGCTTCTTGACCTCTTCCAGAATGTTGGCAAGGACGCCTTCCAGATCCTCTCCCTCGAACCCGGCCAGCGCCGTGTACGCGTTCAAGGCTTGGTCCAGTGCGCCCAGGATGCCGTAATAATCGATGATGTAACCGAAGTCTTTTCCCTCGCAGATACGGTTTACCCGCGCGATGGCTTGGAGAAGGGTATGTTCTTTCAAGCTCCGTGTAATGTAAAGAACCGTGTTTCGGGGTTCGTCAAAACCGGTAAGGAGCTTGTCCACCACGATCAGGATTTCCGGGGTATCCGCATCTTTGAATCTACTTATGAGGGCTTTGTTGTAATTGTCCTCGCTCCCGTACTGTTTCATCATTTTTTGCCAGAACACCTGCACTTCGCCCGTGCTCGCTTGGTCCACCTCCTCGTGGCCTTCCCTGGCGTCGGGTCCGGAAATGAGGACCTCGGACGAAACCGTTCCGAATTCGTCCAGGTATTCCTTGTATTTCAGGGCGGCTTTCTTCGAAGGAGCCGTCAGCTGGGCTTTGTATTTGGTGCCTTTCAGCAACTTTTCAAAGTGAACTTTAATGTCGAAGGCGATCTCCCTGATTTTACGATCGGCGCTATTCAACTGGTCGGTGGTACTAAACTTCTTTTTCAGGTCCTTTTGTTGTTCCGGGGTGAGGTCCTGAGTGTGGCGCTTGAACCATTTATCAACCTGCTTTTCATCCACTTCCTGCTCGGCGAGACGGCCTTCGTACAGAAGAGGCACGATCACTTTGTCCAGCAAGGCGTCTTCGATGGTATACGGAAATATGAAGCCGCCGAATTTCGAAGCCGTGCTTTTGTCCTTTTTCATGAGGGGCGTGCCGGTGAACCCCAGATAACAGGAGCGGGGAAGGGCCTTGCGCATCACGGCGTGGTTCTCACCGTACTGGCTCCGGTGGCTTTCGTCCACTAGTACGAAAATGTCGGGGGATTCGTTTCTTGTCTGCTTCTTCTTGTTTGTCATGCCGGCGAGGAACTTATTTATGACGGTTGTGATAACGCTTTCCTTTTTTTCCGAAAGCATGGTCATAAGATGGTCGCCGGACGTTGCTTTAGTCGGCTCCTTGCCGCAATGCTTGAAGGTTTTGAAAATTTGATCGTCCAAGTCCTTTCGGTCCGTAACTATCACAACACGGGGATCTTTGATCGCGGGTGAAAGCGTGAGCGCTTTGGCAAGCATGACCATGGTAAGGGATTTGCCGCTTCCCTGAGTGTGCCATATCACTCCGCCTTTGCGGGCGCCGCTTTCTTCGAACTCCAGGACACGCTCCATGGTTTCTTTGACGGTGAAGTATTGCTGATACCGGGCGATTTTCTTTGTGCCGGCGTCGAACACGACAAACCCGTAGGTTAGATCGAGCAGGCGATCCGGGCGGCAAAGAGCGTATAAGGCCTGGTCTTGTACAGTGACTTCACGGTCCCCTTGCTTTTCGAGTTCATCGAAAAATTTCCGCGAATAGGCGAACGGATACGAAAAGAGCTTCGCCTTTTGCGGTTCGGAAAGGGATTTGTTGACGAGTTTGGATACGGTTTCCTCAAGGCCTTCCTCCCGCCATATGGACCAGAACTTCATGGCCGTGCCTGCGGTCCCGTATTTAGCCTCGTTTTTGCTGACGGCCATAACGAGTTGAACATACCGGAACAAAGCCGGGATTTCATCCCTGCCCTGGTTGCGGACGTTTTGGGATATGGCTTCGGTGATCGGGTCTTTGATGTCCGGCCTTTTGCATTCGATCACCACGAAAGGGACGCCATTGACGAAAAGAACGATGTCCGGTCGTCTGGTCTGATCAACGTACGTACAGGCGGCTTCGAACTCTGGAACGACGTGGAAAACGTTGTTTTCGATGTTTTCCCAATCGATGTATTTCAGGGTGAAGCTTTTCTTGTCGCCAGCGACGTTCTGTTCGAGGCTTCGACCCAGACAAAGGAGGTCGTAGATTTTTTCGTTTTCCGTAAGTAAGCCTTCGGGGATGACGTCTTTAAGGGAGTTTACGGCGTTGCGGATGTTTGTGTCGGAGAATTCGTATTTATTGCCTTTGTAGACGATACGGTTGTTTTTCTGGAGCCAGTTTACCAGGACTGATTCCAAGATCATGCAGGTGTTTTTACCGCCACGGGCGGCCATGGCCTCGTCGGGGGTCATGTATTGGTAACCGAAATTTACAAGAAGCTGAAGAGCGGGGATCTGGGAAATGTGATCTTCCTTGAAAGAGGGCGATTCTGACATGCGGCGGCTCCTTTTTGAGGATTAAGCGGCAACTTTAACACGAACCTGGCCGGTCAATAGTTTTTGCATGAGGCCTTTTTTCTGGCGTTTTAGTGCCTCAAGTTTTTGGTTCAGGAGTTCGATCTCTTTGTCGCAGGCGATGAGGACAGCGGCAATCTTGTTTTGTTCTGATAAAGAAGGAAGCGGGAATGTTAGAGTTTCATATTCAGAGCTGTTAATGCCTGGTTGCCCACTTCTTGAAGACATAACTTGAACCCAATTCCAATAAAGTGCTGTTTCGGTAAAAAACTTTAAAAAATTCGGATTGAGAGTATTTGAATCAGGAGTGAATTTAATTAAAAAACCGGCATATACGAGCTGTCCGTTTTTTTCTGTGTGTAAATATGTTTTACCAGTTGTATTTCCGGTTCTGGCGAAAACGATATCACCTGGTTCTAAAATATATTTTTTGAAATCAGGATGGTTTACGCATTTCATTCCCTCTTTTATAAGACGGCCGTTTTCATCTATATCTGTAATTCTCAAATAAACGGGTAAATTTTTACAGAAATCCGTGGAAGGAGCATTAATGCCGTATGTTCCCCTTCCTGCTATACACTTCGATAATTTGGTGATTTTCCAATCTTTTGGAATTCGCCCCATTGTGATTTTTTGATAACCCTGGCGCTTTATAAATTCCCCAAATCGCCTTTTCCCCATCAATAGTTGATGCATTAATCCTTTTTTGCGTCGGTTTTTGGTCTGGATGAGTTTCTCGGTCAAATAGATGGCTTTGTCCCAACTATCGAGAATTTGGGCGATTTTTTGTTGTTCGGGAATGGGAGGGAGTGGGATTTTCAATGGAGTAAGATCATTGAAATATATTCTGACTCTTACACTCCCAGCTCCTGCTTTTTTAACATAAAATTTCCAAAGGTTTGATTGAACAAATTGAGCCATGTAATCTTGTCGTAAACGACCATTTTTGCATTTGAAAACCACATAGTCCGGGCTGACGATACAGCTATTATTTTCTTTCCATTGACAAATGGAACCTATATTCAATCGCATCGGGTTGTACGCGAACCAGTCCTTTTTCACGATCTTACACCGTTCCGTGCTTTTACCATAAACCCGCTCTTTCATGGGAATCATGCCATGGAATTTGTTTACAGCCCTTAGATCCTCGTGAGAATGTTCATCAGAACTATTTCTCAAGTTTGAATTTTCCAATAAAGATGTAATAGATACTTTTTCCCAATTTTTTGGAATCATAGCTGTAACTCTTTCAAATAACCCGCCATTTCAGCCTGCACCTTCGCCAACTCTTCCTCTATTCTATCAATCACCTTCTGTTCTCCCCCCACGTCGATTTCTTCCTCTTCTTCGAAAGTGTCCACGTATCGCGGAATATTCAGATTGTAATCGTTCTCTGCAATCTCGGCTTTCGTGGCACGGTACGCGTATCTATCAATGGTTTCAAAGGCCAAATAAGTGGCCAGGATCTTTTCAACGTCATCTATTCGGAGCTTGTTCTGGTTCTTTCCCTGTTCAAATTCCCGGCTGGCGTCGATAAAGAGAACGTCCTCATGCCCCTTGCCTTTGTTGAATACCAGAATGGCGGCCGGAATACCGGTCCCGAAAAACAAGTTCGGCGGCAATCCGATCACAGCCTCGAAAAGGTTCTCTTCGATCATGGCTTGCCGTATTTTCCCTTCACTTCCCCCGCGAAACAGAACCCCATGGGGTACGACTACCCCCACTTTTCCGCTTCCCTCGATGGCCGTTTCCACCATGTGAGTGATAAAAGCATAGTCCCCCTTGCTCTTTGGAGGCGTCCCTCTGTGAAAACGGTTGTACGAATCCGTATCGGCAGTATCCGCGCCCCATTTATCCAAGGAGAAAGGCGGATTGGCCACCACAATGTCAAACTTCATCAATTTGTCGCCCTCGATCAGGCGGGGGTTCCTCAGAGTGTCGCCCCATTCAAGCCGGGCCTGGTCCTTTTTATGAAGAAACATATTCATGCGGGCGAGAGCCCACGTCGCGCCGTTGCTCTCCTGGCCGTACAAGGAATAGTTGTCTCCGGCGATTTCGTCAGCCGCTCGAATCAAAAGAGATCCGGACCCGCAAGTCGGATCGCAAATGCGGTCGCCCGGCTTGGGTTGCATCAGTTTCGCCAATAAAATAGCAACCCCGGCCGGCGTGTAGAATTCGCCGCCCTTTTTGCCAGCGGAGCTGGCAAAATTGGCGATCAGGTATTCATAGGTATTGCCGATGATGTCATTGTTTCCGATCTTTGACGGCCGGAGGTCCAGCGCCGGGTTGTTGAAATCCTCAAGGAGGTTTTTCAACCTGGCGTTTCGTTCCTTGGTTTGGCCTAGATTGGCCTCGGAGTTGAAATCGATGTTTCTGAAAACCCCTTCCAGCTTGACCTTGTTGTCGTCTTCAATTTTTTCCAGTGCCTTATTGATCAATTCGCCGATATTGGACGCGTTCCGGTTTTCATACAGGTAATCGAAGCTGCAATTATCCGGAAGGACGAAACGTTCGCGGTTCATAAACCGCTGAACGCGGCTTTCGTCGCCTTTGAACTGTTTTACATACTGGTCCCGTTTGTCTTTCCACAAATCGGTGAGGTACTTTAGGAACAGGAATGTGAGGATATAGTTTTTATATTCGCTCGGATCGACCACGCCTCGGAAGGTATCGCAGGCTTTCCAAGCGACTTCGTTGATTTGTTTCTGCTTCAATTCTTGTTTATCTGCCATCTTGAAAAGAACTCTCTTTCTATTTATTCAACTTTGTAAAACATGCTTATCCGCTGTGTCTGAAGAGCCTTTGCGATCATCCCCAGCGTCGAAGCCAAGGGTTCCCGCTTGCCCGTTTCAATCCGCCATATGGCGGTAGAGGAAATCCCCGCCTTCTCTGCCAACTCTTCACGGGACATCCCCAGCTCTTCCCGCCGCTTCTGTATATTTTCAGGACAAAACCTCATAATCCTTTATACCCTTTTTTCCCTCTTTCGACCTAAACCTGTTCGGGTAAAAATCGCACTGATCCCGCGCCGGCCACGAATACCCGAGAGCTTCACATCTCGGAATATGCACGCAGTCCGCGCACGTAACTCCGTCATCCAGCAGGATGTTTAATTGCGCCTCCCATTCGTCAGGCCATTTTTTGTAATATGCAGGCACTCTTCCAGGAGATTTCATATCTTATAATTCCTTTAATTCTTTCCCGAATTCCGGCCGGAAAACGTCCGGATCAATTTTCATCCTTTAACGCCCCCGTATAAACCACACAGCAATTCAGCATGGATTTAATGGTCGCCGGAAGTTCCTCCGGAGGAACAAAATCAACATACCACAAAAGTCTTTTGGATGAGGATTTGGCGCGGTAAGCAACCGGGACAAATTTATCCGCACCAGGCGTCCGGAGGAATTTTTTGAACTGCCGCCGACATCGTTCCGGCAATTCATCAAGGTGAATAGATTTGTAGCCATTGCCATTATTACTGTCGTTGCCGTCGTTTCCGTTGTTAGATTCCATCTTCAAAATTCCGGTTTCCTTAAGAACAATTTCCGGCCGTCCGGAGCGAACAATGGAGTCCCCGATAAAACGAGGTCCACCAAACCCTTTGTGATGCGCACGTCCTGAAGGCAATAATCAACCACCGAACCCACGCGTCCCTGCTGCCAGTCCACTGGAGCGAGGGAACCTTGGCCAGATTTGGCGCCGAGTCCGTTAGCTACGGCCATTGCGTCGAGGCTGAACCCTCTGTATTCCGGACCGTATTTAGAGGGAAACGGGTCCAAACCGAGAGCCTTGTAGATTTCCCTTAAAAGATCGTAACCGGTTTTTACCTGAAGGCCATGGGCATTGCAAACCTGGTCGTCAAAATGTTGAGAATTGAAACCGATCACCAGGGAACCGCCGTCCACCAGGTCCTGAAAACCTCGCAAATTATCGTCACAGAAAACACGATAGCGGTCCTGGGTGTAATCGTAGGCGCAAAGAACGCTTATCCCCTGTCCTTTGTGATCTTTCCATCCGGAACAATATTCGATGCCGGGCATGGGGGCCTCGCCGGCGGCCAAAATGGCCTTTTTGATCTCGAGGTCGTAAACGATCATGAAGACTCCTCTTGAATTTTCGCTTCTTTCTTTCTGATTTTCGCTCTGATTAGGACCTCGTCCAGTTTCTTTCCTCCGTAAATCGCATGAAGTTTACCCTTGATGCGTCTGTGGAGACGGAAAAAGCCGTCCTTGCCCTTGTGGACTGTCCAGCCGTCGATATTCCGGGGCGGCGCCGGCGGCGGGTCTTCCTGGGTGTTTAACGGTTGTGTAACTGGGTGATGGGATTCTAGTTTTGCCTGGTACTCTTTGATCTGTTGTTCAAGACGGCACTTTTCCTCCGTCAACGAGTTTATCCTGTTTAAGAATTCGTCGCGTTCCTTCTCGATCCGGGAGACGGCATCTTTAGAGCTGTTTAACTCTTGTGTAACAGATTGGAGCCTGTTTTCATATTCGGCAAGCCGGTCCACAAGAAAGGTCTTTTCCTTTTCGAGGTCCGCAAAGCGTAACGGGTCAACCTGGGACTCTCCGGCCTTGTACAACTCTTGTGTAACAGCCTCCAATTGGGCTTTGAGGGAATCGTTTGCGGTCCTGAACTCTTCAAGCTTGCCAGCGTCCACCTGCACCGTTTCCGCCGTTTCCGAACTGTGTAACTTTTGTTTAACGGCGTCGAGATCCTTTTCCAGCTGTGCGACGAACGGTCGCATTTCGTCCATAATCAGGGCGTACGGGGTGATGTATTGCTTGAACGTGTTGAAGGTCATAGCCTCGGCAATGCCGGGTAACGGGTCCTGTAAAGCGTCCCAAGAGGCTTTAGGGCTCCGATTGGTGGAGTGGTAGGCGTCCAGGATGATCTTTTGGTGTTCGATCAAAAACTTTACCGGGTTCTGCTTGACCATGGTTACACCTCGCCTTGAATAGTGTGTAACTTCTGTTTAACAGCTCTTGGAAGAGTTCAACAAAATTTGTGTAACATACCATGACCGGGTGAAAAAATGCGAATAAAAAGCGAACGACAAAAAATGGAAGGGGCGGAACTTTCCAAACGGAAGGTTAAAGCATGGGTCTATACATCAATCAAAAATCATAAACATTTTTGCGATGCCCAACTTTCAAAACCAATACCACCACCTTGTCGTCCTCGATCTGGCAAAGCAAACGATAGTCTCCAACGCGATAACGCCAGAGTCCAGACTTATCAGCTCCAAGAGGTTTTCCATACCGTCTAGGGTCCGTTTCGGTCGCTATACGCTCACGCAAATACCGGAGAATGAGCTTTTGTGCGCTCGGATCAAGTTTTCGAAGTTCTTTCCGGGCTCGATCGTCGATCTCAACCTTCCAAATCACGGCCTTGCTCCAACTCTTCAAGCGTCCAGCGCCTTGCAGGGCGTTCTAAACGAGACAAGGCTAAATATTGGTCTTCCAAATCCTCCAAGTGTCGCAAGATGGCTTCGCGTACATAGAAGGTCTTGGTGCGTCCTGTACGTTTGGCAAGCTCGGCCAAACGGTCTTCAATTTCGGGATCTAAACGTACGGCAATCATTTTTTTGTCCTCCATTGTTTGATATACATGTATAGCGACTTTCATAAATTCGCAAGGGTCTTTAAAAGGTCCTTATTGTGTAACAGGCTCGAAAATCGAACCTGTTACACAAGTTTACGGCCGTTTATGCGGCGTTCTGGAAAGCATCGAGAAATTCCATGAAGTGTTCAATAAGCATTTGCCTAAATTCCGGGCCGTCTTCCATATTGGTCTCGCTCAACGCGAATTCGAAGAACCGGGCGCGATCATTATCCGGAATTTTATAGTAGTTTAAAAGTCGATTGAGAGAGTCGATTTCATTGTTTTTGATCGCATTCGCTCTAACCTTTTCATCTTGGTAATTTTGATAGATTTTTTCAAAATCTTCGATGAAATAGGACGCCCAACCTTTCTCCTTTGCCTTAAAAGTGCTGTCCAAAGCCCAACCTGTACCTTTACGCGAAAAATCGATCAATTCCTGTTTCTCCGCCTTCTTAATGCGGTGTTTCTTGACCAGGGCGGCTATTTGATTTTTCTGTTCCTCGGACATAGGGCCTTTACCGTAATCATCCGGCGGGCCGTTATGCGCAAGGCGGTTACCACGCCATGGTTCATCCGATTTTTCGGGTTTGACCTGGTTGGATGAATCCGGTGCCGCTGGCGCCGGGGCGCGCTCGGCGATCAACGATTTCAAGCGATCGATAAATTTTACCGCGCGCGCCTGGGAAGGGTTGCCGGAAAGAAAGGCCAAGCCTTTTTCCTTTTCGTCGGCCGTGAAAACGGGATTTTCGAGAAGGGTTTGAATTGTCGAGCTTTGTTCCTCCGTGATAACTGGATCTTTTTCCGGTTCTTCAGGAACTTCCGGATTTACCGGATCTTCCTGCGTGTCTTCCGGCGGCGCTGGGGGCGGTTCCTCCGGAGGGGAAGTCTGTTCTTTCTCCTGCTCTTTGTTCTGAACGGGCATAACCTGGTTAACCTCGATCGGCGCCGGCAAAACTTCCGCTTCCGGAATGGATGAAAGTTCGGTCTCGTCCAACATGCCCAAACCAAGAAGGTCAAGGGTTGATCGACGCTTGGCCTTGGTTTCGGCCTTCATGAAGGCATTACAAAGATCTTCGCCAACAAGTGGTTGGTTGGCCTTCGGGTGTTTGACCGTTTTCTTATCTTCCTTTCTGGTTTCGGGATAAGTGAGGGGAACGGCGCCGATGGATTCGGTTTGCTGGCCTTCGGGCAAAGAAGCTTGCGCCGTAACTACGTAACAGCTTTGAACGACGTCCCGGGCGACAATGCGATGGGAGACCTTGTAAAGCTTGTTGAGCTGTTGGGCGCCGCCGCGGTCACAATACAAAACTTGCTTTCCGGAAAGATACAGGATTTTAAAAGGTTGCGTAAGGGGATCGAGCCCGAGACGCTCGCAAATAGCGTTGTAATACTGAACCTTTTGGACGGGGGACAACCCGGAAAGATCCCCTTGCGTTACCAACTTGCTTACGATTTCGCTTTGATCAACCGGCAGGTTTTCAACCTTGTCTTTTGCGGATTTTCGGTTCATCTTGAAACCTCCTTTCCATGTGTGGTAGGCTGTTTCCGAGTGCGGGCGGAAACAGCCTTGTTTTTAGCCTACTCGGAAACGGCCTCTGAAGTTGCAGCTTCAGGGGCTTTTCCGTTTGCGGCCTCGGCCTCGTACTTTTCCAACATGAGGTTTTCCTCGACCAGCTTCATGACGTTTTTAATGTTTTGCGTGGTTACATAGCAGGTAATAGACTTCTTTTTCGAAGGAATGTAGACCGCGAGAACCGCGATTTGTTGGGAATTTTGGGACATAAAAGAACCTCCTCTTAAAAAATGATTTAAAGTTGATGCCGGAATACCGAAAGCCGGCGCTTCGTTTTCAATGGTGGAAACGGAGGAAACACGCTCGGACTGGTAGCATTCCGAGCATTCCATAAGCCCGTTAGGGTGAACCACCATTGTGTTTGAAAGCGGGTGAAAACAAAACATATGGCTGCAATCCAATTTCAGCTTGTACTGTTGCATAAACTGGCTAAACAACTGCCTGAATTGGGCGACGCTGATTTCAGTTTTCAATTGAACCTCCTTTATTGACCTGGGGATTGAACCGGCAGGTTTCGCATTTGGATTTATCCCTGCAGGCCTCGCAAACGGCTTTCTTATCCATTTTTGCGGGAAGATACAGGAAAACCTCTTCCAAGGCCTTGGTCATAGGCACACCCAAAGCCCACGCTATGCGCCGGAGAGTGCGGGAACCTTCCATTGACAATTCGGGAGTGTAAGCCATTGGCGCGCCACCTTTAACCTGCAAGCCAAAAGCGTTTAATGGTTGCGCCCTCGGGCATGCCCCAAGCAACGGCCATATTCTTCAAATACTCTTTGCGCTCGGCCTCCGACATGGAATCCCAACCTTCGGGAAAACCGTTGCAACCACCTTCAATCTCCCGGGATTGGCCTTCGTGCTCAAACACACAATGAAAATGATCATAATAAACCATGGAAGCCTCCTTTACTTGATTGTGATTACCGAGTTTTTGACCAGTTGAGCGCCTGGCACTCTGGCGCCGGATTCAAGCGCCGCTTTGATTTCTTTCTTCAACGGCTTGTATTCGATGACCTGTTCAAGGAATTCCGCCGGCAGGGAATCCGGATCTTCGATGACGAGAGACATTGAATCACGAAGGAACATAGAACCCTTTGCGCCTTTGAGCGACTTAAGCCCGTGGAAGGCCATAAGGCCTTTTAGATAATCGCGGAACTCTTCAAGGCGCTTTTCCATGGATTGACGAATGCTTTTGATACGCTTTTCCTCCTCCTTCAAAAACTCGATTTCGGATTTGCGCTTGCGGACAACAAAGGAGATGCCATCGATCTTTTGGGCCTCTTCGATGGCAAGGCTTGCCAGTGTTTCAAGCGCAAGCGCCGTTTCTTCCTCTCCCAACTCTTCGGGGACTGCCAAAACCCGCATGATTTGGGTTTCGATTTCGCGTAAAGATGACATAAAAACCTCCTATTCTTCGAATTCTTCTGATTCTTCTAAGTAATCGGCGAGATCTTGAAGCTCTGTAATAAAACCGTCGTGAGCTTCATCCGGACCCAACATTTGAAAGAGCATCCATGCCAGTTTAAAGGGAACGCCGTACTCTTCCGCTTCGTTTCTGACATACTCTCTCCAATTTACCGACGAATGCATTAAAACCACCTCCTTTCTTGTGGGATACATGACGCATTGTGTCATATGAAAAATTTTTGAACCGGCCGGGGGAAGGGAGCGAAACCCCAACCGCCGACAAAGAGACCTGATGCAGGCACCCAAGAACCCGGCCACCAACCCGGAAGGGATGGCGCACAGGACGAACACCAAAACACGACAACCGACCCCACGCCCGAACCGGCGGCCAGTGCGAGAGACGCCCACGAACCCGAACCGGCACCGCAAAAGCAAGCGCCGGGGGATGCCGACGGACGAAGCCGGGAAGGGCAAGGGGTTTGAACAAAGCCTACAAAGGCGGAACTGGAACCCGAACCTAGCGAACGAATAAGGGCGGCCGAACGGCGCGCATAAGCGCCGCGACCTGAACCGAAAAGACCGGAACGAACAGAAAAGACCTTTGCGCCGGGGACGGCCAAACGGACGAAGGAATCGGCGCCGGGCGCGCAACCGACCAGAACCCGCGCGCCTGTAACCTGGCATGCCGATGCCACGCTGGCGACAAGGCCTTGAAATGATGCCGGCAAACTGCGGGAACCGCAAAAACCGACGGAATGAAGAACGACCGGCGGCATTAGCAAGCACCCCAAACAAAGGAAACGGGGATGGAAACGGAGAACCGGGATTTGCCGCGACGAATGACGCAACCATTGCAAGAAGGGGGAAGCAAGCGCGACCACCAACAAGCGAAACCTGAAGCAGAAGTAAACGACGAAAAGAGGACAACCAGAACGACGCCACCAAGCGCGCGAGTTGAAAGCCTGGGGAAACAGCCCGAAAACCCCGAAAAGGCGCGCGCTACGGAAACGACCGAGAATTTGGACGGTAACGAACCCATGCGAACCTCCTTTGTGAAACGAAGTTGAAAACCACCTAAAAAAACTAACCAAAACCTGATATAATTCTTAGCATAACTATTGCCAACTGTCAATAGGAAAATATCACGAAAACCTTTTATTTTAAGGGTTTGTTTCACGTGGAACATTTAAAATTTTAAACATTTTTTATATTGCGAAAGGAAGAAAAAGTAAAACAACAAGAAGTAATAGCAAAGGGCGGGCGATGCCATTTTAAAGCGGGGGGAAATGCGGGAACCCTGGGGGGAACACGGGCGAATGAGAACGAGACGCCAAAGGGAAAACGGCGCGACGGGCGACCGCCGCGGGCCGCTTGCCTAAAGGACGGAACCGGACGGGAACCAGGAGACCGCCGAGGCCTTCGGGCGTGCCGGCGACCGGGAGCCACTCAACCAGGGCGAACGGGTGACTCTCTTTTGCGGGGACCGCGGCCGATGCCGGGGGGAACCGAAAGGACGCGACCGCCCACGCAAGGCGCGAACGCGACGGGGACCGGCGGCGCCGGGAGCCGGGGCGGCCTCGGAGGCTTGCGGGCGCGAAGGAGCAGGGAGCATGGCGCGACGGGCGACCACCGCGGGCCTTTTCCCTGGGGGACCGAACCGGACGGGAACCAGCACGGGCGACGGGAGACCGCCGAGGCCTTCGGAAGTGCCTGCGACCGGAA
>CAZNTU010000046.1:0-31858 GCA_964575975.1 uncultured Desulfobacteraceae bacterium | reverse complement strand
ACAGCAAGGAGTACCTGCTCGAAGGATGGCGGATGGTAAAAGGAAACGTGGACAAAATTCGCAACCTTTCCATGGACTTGCTGAACTACGGCAAATCCGGCGCGATCCATTTGCAGACGAGCGATCCCAATGCCCCGATCAAGGATGTCGTAAACCTTCTCGCTCCCCAGGCCGAGGAACACGGCATTACGTTGGAGGCGAAACTCGACCCCTCCCTGCAACCGTTCGAGTTCGACCCCGAAGGCATCTACCGGTGCCTGTTGACTATCGTCACCAACGCGCTCGACTCTTTCAAAGCGTCCAGTCTCATGACGGAAAACGGGGACCCCATCGAACGGAAATCGAAGGAAAAAAAGGTGACGATCGAGTCTCGCAAGGCCGATGACTGGGCCGTGGAATACAGAATTACGGACACCGGCTCGGGCATGACCGAAAAAGTACGCGACAAAATCTTCCAGAGCTTTTTCAGCACCAAAGGCTCCGAAGGCACCGGCATTGGCCTCATGATGACCCAGAAGATCGTCAAGCAGCACAAAGGCGTAATCGAGGTGGAATCGGAGCTAGGGAAGGGCTCCACGTTTATTGTCCGGATTCCCCGATAGCCTGCCTTTCCGCGTTCGAATCCCCGATTTCGGCCGAGATCGACAACTGCTCGAGACGAAAAAAGCTGAAAGGAAAAGGAATAGTGAAAAGACGCGATTTCTTGAAGAAGACGGGAACCATGGCCGCAGTTGCTTGCGGCGCGGGCATTGCGGCTCCGACCGTGATGGCCCGAAAAGGCTACAACTGGAAGATGGTCACCACTTGGCCGCCCAACCTGCCGATTCTTCAGACCGGAGCCGAAAGATTCGCCAATAGGGTTCGGGTGGCCACTGGCGGCAGGATCGATATCCAAGTTTTCGCGGGCGGCGAGTTGATCCCGCCTCTGGGCGTTTTCGACGCGGTTTCGCAGGGTACCGTGGAGGTTGGAAGCGGGGCCTCCTATTATTGGGCGGGCAAGATCCCTGCCGCGCAGTGGTTTGCGTCGGTCCCGTTCGGTCTCAACGCTCAAGGCGTCAACGCATGGTTCTACAGCGGCGGCGGCCTGAAACTCTGGGAGGAAATCTACGCCGACCACAACCTCGTCCCGCGTCCGCAAGGCAACTCGGGGGTCCAGATGGGGGGGTGGTTCAAGAAGGAAATGAACACCATCGAAGATTTCAGAGGTTTGAAAATGCGGATTCCCGGCCTCGGCGGAAAAGTCGTCGCCAAGGCGGGAGGAACGGTCGTTCTTCTTCCGGCGGGAGAAATTTTTACGTCTCTCGAAAGAGGCGTAATCGACGCCACCGAGTGGGTCGGTCCTTTTCACGACGAGAAGATGGGGTTTTACAAGGCCGCCAAGTACTACTATTATCCCGGATGGCACGAACCGGGCTCCTGTCTCGAGGTCGTTTTCAACAAGAAAGCCTACGAAAGCTTGCCCAAAGATCTTCGGGCGATTCTGGACGCCGTGGCCATGGAGACCAACCTCTGGGTCCTTTCCAGTTTCGAGGCGGAAAACGGCGCCGCGCTTCGAAGACTGATCGCAAACCACAAGGTCGATCTTGTGAGATTTCCGGAGGTTCTCATGAACGACCTTCGCAGGCTTGCCAAGGAAATATTGGAAGAAGAAGCCGACAAGAATCCCCTGGCCCGCAAAGTCCACGAATCGTTCAAGAAATTCAAGAAGCAGGCGGGAATCTGGGGCACGGTTTCCGAAAGAGCCTATTTCGAGTCCATTTCCGATAAATATTCCCTGAACGCTTGATTATCTCTTGCAAAAGCAAGCTTTTTTTATGATAAAAACAACGGCTTGTTCAAGAAAACGGCATAAAGAAACCGTATTTGCCGGCGAAGCCATCGAACGCCGCGAGCGTCCGGCTTTCTACGAATTCGCCACCTATCCGTAAGGAGGACCCAATGAAGCGACGTCTCGAGATCCTGCTTGCCGCAGCCATTCTTCTCATCGCAAGCGCAAGCGCCGCCCCGGCAGCCACACCCAAAGACGTTCTGGTAATGGCCTGGCAGTTCGACGACATCATCACGCTGGACCCCGCCGAAATATTCGAATTCTCAGGGGCCGAACTCGCCGGGAACGCCTACGACCGGCTCATCGGGTACAACGTGGAAAACGTGGCGGAGATTTACGGAGTCGTAGCCGAAAGCTGGGAGGTCGGCGAAGACGGCAAGACGTACACTTTCAAAATCAGGAAAGGAATGACCTTCGCCTCCGGCAATTCCGTCACGGCGGAGGATGTCGCCTTTTCCCTGCAACGAACCGTCCTTCTATCCAAGACACCCAGTTTCATACTGACCCAGTTCGGCTTTACAGCCGACAACATCCGGGACAAAATCCGAACCCTCGACGACTACACGCTGGTTTTGGAGACCGACAAGGCCTACGCTCCGAGCTTTCTTCTGTATTGTCTCACCTCCACCGTCGGGTCGGTAGTCGACAAGAAAACCGTTCTATCCCGCGAAAAGAAAGGTGATCTGGGCCACGCCTGGCTTCGGACGAACTACGCCGGGTCGGGTCCTTTCATTCTAAAAACATGGAAGGCCAGCGAGTTGATTATGCTGGAGGCCAATCCGAGATACTGGGACGGCGCGCCGGCCATGAAAAGGGTGATTGTACGGCATATTCCCGAACCCGCCACCCAACGGCTGCTGCTGGAAAAAGGGGATATCGACATTGCCCGCAATCTGGGCCCCGACCAAATCGAAGGGCTAAAGGGAAACCACGACGTCAAAATCCATTCCGCTCCCAAAGGAGGCATTTTCTACCTGGGCCTCAATCAGAAGCATCCGATATTGAGCAAGCCCCAGGTGAGACAGGCTCTCAAATATTTGGTGGACTATCGTTCCATGGCCGATCACATTCTCAAGGGGAGCGTGGTGGTTCATCAGGCCTTTCTGCCCAAAGGATTTTTGGGCGCCTTGCCGGAAACGCCTTTCTCGTTCGATCCCGAAAAGGCCAAAAAGCTGCTGGCCGAGGCCGGCCATTCCGACGGTTTCACCGTCTCCATGGACACACGGAACAACTTTCCCACTCTCGACATGGCCCAGGCCATTCAATCGAGTTTCGCCCAGGGAGGCGTGAAGCTCGAGATCCTGCCCATGGACGGCAAGCAGGCCCTGACCAAGTATCGCGCCCGGAACCACGAGATTCACATCGGCCGGTGGGGACCGGACTACCAGGATCCCCATACCAACGCCGACACCTTCGCGGGCAATCCGGACAACTCCGACGACGCAGCAGCCAAGCCCCTTGCTTGGCGCAACGCCTGGGACATTCCGGAGACGACCCGCAAAACCCGGGCCGCCGTGATGGAGCAGGACCCGGAAAAACGAGCCCGAATTTACTTGGAGCTGCAAAGGGAACACCAGGCGCAATCTCCCTTCGTGATCATGTTCCAGGACATCGAAAGGGCGGCGGAGCGGACGAACGTGAAGAATTTCGTTTTAGGCCCTTCCTTCGACAGCAACTTCTATCGGTTTACGACCAAATAAGAGGTTGCATGTTTGACCGACTCGACACACTTGCCGACCGCCGGGTTTTCCGGATTTTAATCAAGCTTCCAAGTGGGCTGCTGGCCGTCGCCCTCACCTTTTTGGGCCTGCTCTTCGTCACGTTCTTCATCGGGCGGGTAGTGCCCATCGATCCTGTTCTGGCGGCGGTCGGGGACCGAGCCCCGGCCGACGTCTACGAGCGGGTCCGAACCGAGCTTGGTCTGCACCTGCCGCTGTATGAGCAGTTCTTGCTATATCTTTCCCAGGTGTTTCGGGGAGACCTGGGCAAGTCGGTCCTGACCGCCAATCCGGTCGCCTCGGACATCCTGCGGGTCTTTCCCGCGACCTTGGAACTCGCCACGGCGGCCACCCTCATCGGGGTGGTCATCGGGGTGCCGATGGGCGTGATCGCCGCAGTCCACCAGGGACGATGGCCCGACAGCCTGTTCCGGGTGGCCGGGCTTTTCGGCTACTCCGTGCCGGTGTTTTGGCTCGGATTGATGGCGCTTATGCTGTTTTACGGCAAACTGGACTGGGCTCCGGGGCCGGGACGCCTGGATGTCTTCTACGAAGGCATCGTGGAGTCCGCAACCGGCGTGGTTCTAATCGACTGCGCGCTTGCCGGAGAGTGGGAGATCTTCCGAAACGCCCTCTCCCATCTCGTCCTCCCGGCCGCGATCCTCGGCTACTTCAGCCTGGCCTACATCAGCCGGATGACCCGCAGTTTCATGCTGGAGCAACTCAACCAGGAATACGTCACCACCGCGCGGGTCAAAGGCTTGGCGGAATGGAGAGTGATCTGGGTACACGCCCTGGGCAATGTCCGGGTCCCCCTGGTGACCGTCGTCGCATTGAGCTACGGTCATCTCCTGGAGGGTTCCGTCCTTACGGAAACCGTCTTCGCCTGGCCCGGCCTCGGCTTCTATCTGACGAAATCGCTTCTGAGCGCCGACATGAACGCCGTTCTGGGAGCGACTCTCGTTGTGGGTAGCGTCTTCATCGGGATCAACCTGCTCTCCGATGCATTATACCGCTTGCTTGACCCGAGGGCGCGATAACCCCATGCGAACGCCTCCAGTCTTCCGAACAGCGAATTTCCGCGAGTGGCTTCTGTCCTCCACGCCCGAATCCCGAATGCAAGCGAGGCTCGGACGGGCCTATCTCGGATGGAGCGCCTTCGCGGAGAACCGCTTGGCGACTCTCGGTCTGCTCGTCATTATAGGATTGCTTTCGACTGCGGCTCTGGCGCCGGCGATATCCCCTTTTCCGCCCGATTCCGTTTATATGGAGGCGCGACTTGCTCCGCCGTTGTCCGATGGTCATCTCCTCGGCACCGACGAATTCGGGCGGGACATCCTGAGCCGTATCATCCACGGGTCGCGCCTGACGCTCTACGTGGTGGTTTTGGTGGCGATCATAGCGGCGCCTGCGGGGTTGATCGTAGGGACCGTTTCCGGCTTCGCGGGAGGTCTTGTGGATATGGCGCTTATGCGAATCACCGATATTTTCCTGGCTTTTCCCAAGCTGATCCTTGCCTTGGCGTTCGTGTCGGCCCTCGGGCCGGGAATCGAAAACGCCGTTATCGCCATAGCGATCACCGCGTGGCCGCCCTACGCCCGCATCGCCCGGGCCGAGACGTTGACCATTCGCAACGCCGACTTCATCCAGGCCGCCAAGCTGCAAGGGGCCGGCCCGGCCAGAATCGTTTTCGGCCATGTCATCCCCCTGTGCGTGTCGTCGCTGATCGTCCGAGTCGCTCTGGATATGGCGGGTATCATTCTAACCGCCGCCGGGCTGGGTTTTCTGGGCTTGGGAGCGCAACCGCCGCTTCCGGAATGGGGAGCCATGATATCCAGCGGACGAGCTTACATGCTCGACCAGTGGTGGGTGGCGGCTATGCCCGGCGTAGCCATTTTCGTGGTGAGCCTGGGATTCAACCTGCTGGGCGACGGGCTCCGGGACGTGCTCGACCCAAAGGCGGAGAAATAGCGCCATGACTCGTCTTCTGGAGGTCGAAAACTTGTCCGTCGAGTTCGCCACGCCCAAAGGAACGGTCCGCGCCGTTCGGGACGTAAGTTTCGCCATGGATCGGGAAAAGCTGGGAATCGTGGGCGAATCCGGCTCCGGAAAGACCCTGACCGGACGCTCCCTTCTGGGTTTGGTGCGTCCTCCGGGAAAGGTGCGCGCGACCAAGCTGATGTTCGACGGAATGGACTTGACGAAAGCCGACCGAAAAACGTGGAGGCAGATACGGGGAGCACGAATCTCCATGGTGATGCAGGACCCCAAATACTCCCTCAACCCGGTCATGACCGTGGGCAAACAGATCGCGGAGGCCTACCGGGTACACAAGAAGGCGAGCGGGGCGGAGGCGCGCGACCGGGCCATGGAGATGCTTGCGGACGTTCGGATTCGCGACCCGGAAAGGGTATTCCATGCCTACCCGCACGAAGTTTCCGGCGGCATGGGCCAAAGGATCATGATCGCCATGATGCTGGCGCCCGACCCTGACCTGCTGATCGCCGACGAACCCACGTCCGCCTTGGACGTCACGGTGCGGCATCGGCTCCTGGCCATTCTGGACGATTTGGTAACCCGCCGGGGAATGGGTCTCCTTTTCATTTCCCACGACCTGAATCTCGTAGCCTCGTTCTGCGACCGAATCATGGTGATGTACTCCGGCAGGATCGTGGAAACCTGCGAAGCCAATCGTCTGCGGCAGGCGTCCCATCCTTACACCAGGGGGTTGCTGAACTGCCTTCCCCGAATCGACGGCGACGGCTCTCTCTTGCCGACTCTGCGACGGGATCGTTCCTGGCTGGGGGAAGATCGATGATCGACGTCCGGGATTTAACCGTGACTTTCGGCCGGGGCCGCCGGGTTGTCCTCGCCGTTCGCGGCATCTCCTTTTCAGTAGGAGAGGGCGAAGTATTCGGACTGGTGGGGGAATCGGGTTCGGGTAAATCGACGGTCCTCAAGGCCTTGTGCGGACTTGTCCCCCGTTGGACCGGGACGATCATAGTAGATGGCGAAACGCAGACGGCGAAAAGAACCCGCTCTTTCTACAAAAAAGTTCAGATGGTTTTCCAGGACCCATACGCCTCGCTGCATCCGCGGCACACAGTGGACCGGATTTTGTCCGAACCCGTGGCGATTCACCGCATGGCAAACCCGGAAACGCGAATCGTCAAGGCATTGGAGGAGGTCGGACTGGGGGCCGAATTCCGTTTCCGATATCCTCATCAACTTTCGGGGGGCCAGCGGCAGAGGGTGGCCTTGGCGCGGGCTCTGATCCTGGAGCCGCGAATATTGCTACTCGACGAACCCACCTCGGCCCTGGACGTTTCGGTGCAAGCGGAAATACTCAACCTCTTGTCCCGTCTGCGACAAAAACGGGGATTGACCTGCGTCCTGGTCAGTCACGACCTTGCCGTCGTGTCCCATATGTGCGACCGCTTGGCGGTAATGAACGGGGGCGTCGCGGTAGAAACGTTGAAGGTCGAAACATTGCGGAGACAAACGCCCGAGCATCCCTATACAAAGCAACTCGTCGCGGCCAGCCATGGATACGAACGGGATTCGCTTCAACGAAATGCACGCTCCAAACGGCTATCGACTTGTTCCGCTAAAGTATGCCCTTGAAAACGCGTACGCTATGAAGTACATTTTATAAAAATTTGGAGGTGAAACATGCCCACTTTATCGGCAACAGAGGCACGGACCAAATTGCACCGCCTTATCGACCAAGCATCTAAATCCCATGAACCCATTGTAATCACTGGGAAACGGGGTAATGCGGTTCTGATTTCCGAAGATGATTGGCGTTCCATTCAAGAGACCATGTATCTTTTGAATATTCCCGGTATGCGCGAGTCCATTCGTGAAGGCTTGGCGACTCCCATCGAGGATTGTACAGAGGAAATCGATTGGTGAGTTGGCGAATCGTTTTCACGAAGCAGGCACAAAAAGACGCGAAAAAATTGTCGGCATCCGGACTTGGTTCCAAAGCCCAAGAATTAATAAAGATCCTGCGTGGCAATCCCTATCAAACTCCACCCCCCTATGAAAAACTTTTAGGCGATTTGGCCGGCGCACATTCACGACGTATCAATATTCAGCATCGGTTAGTTTACCAGATCGTCGACAATGAAAAGACGGTAAAGATCGTCCGCATGTGGACCCATTATGAATAGTTCCTCGAAATTTGGGGTTCAATCCCGGACACCTTAAAGCTTAGGCCCCATTGAAGCCCTGCATTGGAAAAGTTAAATTAAAGTCGTTCCGAAATTTCGAAGAGCAAAGTGCAGACGAAAGGAGGTGGCACGATGGCCGAAAACCAAGACAGGGTATTCAAGTGCGATAATTGCAAAAGGATCGTCTATTTCATGGAAGCTGGCAAGGGAAAGGATCTGAAATGTTGCGACAAGAGCATGAGGGAGCTGTCCGAGAAGGATAAGGCGCCCTATCACCCCAGATTCCCGAAGCCCGGATCTCCGTAGCATGGAACGCTAAGGTGGAACGCGTTTGAAAACGGTTTGGAAACGCAGGCATGGGGGGCTTTGTACGTTGCCCCCATATGTCGATCCGTTCGAAGAAGCCGTCGATACAATCCAGCTCGGCTCAAGTAACGGCACATAATACATTTACAGTCGATCGACGAGGGGAACAAAACTGGTGCAAAAGACTCGGACACTTGTCGCCGTCTCGGTTTTCCTGGCCGGAATCTCCGCGCTCGCGCTGATTTTTCTGGCCTTGGGGGACCGCCTCCCGGTTTTGGCAACGGAAACCCCCAAGGAAATCGCCGGAATAAAACTGGGCGAAAACATCGAATCCGCAAAGGAGCTGATTCGGATGGACACGATGCTTCCGGTCCGTTTCAGCCCCTTTATCCGGGAAGTGGAAACCGTCGCCATTCCGGGCTTCGAATACGGTTTGCTGTGGATCGGCGATTGCGAGGAACCGGGCCGGATTTTGCGAATCAAAATGAAGTACGAGAATCCGTCGAAAAAGTTCTACGACGAAATGCTGGAACGTCTGAAAGAGCGCTACGGAGAGCCGAAGGAATGGCGCGGCGATCCGTTTCACGCGCATCTTGCGTGGAAATGGTCGTTCGTGGACAAGCAAGGAAACGACGTCAGCATGATCTTGGAACATAACGTCCGAGACCCGGACGAAACCACGGGAAACTCTCTGAAGCTCACCATGTGGAACCTGGTGGAGAAGGAAAAGGTTTGCTACAAATCGAAAACCCCGAAGAGAAAACCGAAAGTCTCGACCTTACCGGATTGGGAAATGGTAATGCCGAAATGACTGGATAACCTTCGAGAACAGTTTCGACCCTGTCTCCGGCTGCTATCCTCCCCAAAACCACATAAAATATAGGCCGATCCATCAATCTCAATCCCGAACGCCCAAAATCAAAAATAGCTGGACCCGTCCCAGCAGTGGGTACACAAGCGTTCCTTGGGAATCCCGATGGCTTTCACCATATCCTCGATTCTCTGGTATTTCAGGGAGGTCAGCTTCAGCTGCTTTCTGATTTCGTCGATCATACGGAGATTCTTTTCGGTCCCTGTCGCGGCGTACTCGGCGATATCGGCGTCGCGTCCGCCTTCGAGCCTGTCGATCGCCTTGCGACCGGCTAGATCCAGGGTGGAGCGGGAAGTGGAAAAGTTCAAAAACTCGCAGGGGTAGAGCAGGGTGGGGCAGGCGGGACGCATGTGGATTTCGCGGGCGCCGACGTCGAACAGGATCTGCACGTTTCCCTTGAGTTGCGTGCCCCGGACGATGGAATCCTCGCAGAACAGGATTTTCTTTCCCTCGATGAGTTTTCTGACCGGAATCAGTTTCATCTTGGCCACCAGGTCCCGAAGGATTTGCTGGTGGGGCATGAAGCTCCTGGGCCACGTGGGCGTGTATTTCACGAAAGCCCGGGCGTACGGCACGCCCTTTCGGTTGGCGTAGCCCAAGGCGTGGCCTATTCCAGAGTCGGGAATGCCGCTTACGAAATCGATCTGGACGTCGTCGTTGTCTGCCAGAGCCTCTCCGCAACAGTTCCTGGCGTATTCGACGTTTATCCCCTCGTACTCGGACGCGGGATACCCATAGTAGATCCACAGAAAAGCGCAGACCTGCATCTTGTCGCCCGGTTTTTTTACCTGCTCGCATCCTTCTGGGGTCATGAAAACGATTTCGCCGGGGCCGAGGAACTTGTCGGTCTCGTAGCCCAAGTTCGAAAAGGCGCAGCTTTCCGACGCGGCCGCGTAGCCCTGCTCCTTTTTTCCAATGACCACGGGAGTCCTTCCCAGCTTGTCCCTGGCCGCGTATATGCCGTTTTCGGTCAACAGCAGGATCGACAGCGAACCCTTCACGATCCGTTGCGCTTTTTCAAGCCCTTTTGGAAAACTGTCCTCCTCGCAGATCAGCATGGCGACCAATTCCGTGGGACATGTTTCTCCGCCCGTCTTTTCGGAAAAGTGAAGCCGATTTTCCAGCGCGCGCTTCTCCAGTTTCTCCATGTTGTGGATTTTGCCGACCGTGACGATGGCGAACGTGCCAAGGTGGCTACCCACGATAAGTGGTTGGGGATCGGTGTCGCTGATCACGCCGACTCCCAGGTTTCCATCGAACTTGGTCAGGTCCGGCTCGAACTTGGACCGGAAATAGTTGTTCTCGATGTTGTGGATAGATCGGCTGTACCCCAGTCGGTTCTTTACCGCCATGCCGCCTCGGCGCGTGCCCAAGTGCGAGTGATAGTCCGTTCCGTAAAAGAGATCGTTGACGCAGTCGTCCTTTTTGACGACGCCGAAGAAGCCTCCCATTTTTTCCTCCGATTGGGTTGGAAGTATCGTAAAAAACCGAACTTCCGGCGTGCGTTTTTATTGCCAGCGTCCCCGTCCGTGCTCGGAATGCCGTCTGCGGCGCTGGATTGGTCCTTGACTTTCAGTCACACTTAACCTAAAAAAATCGTTTTAGCAATTCTTAAATATTCATCGGGCGGGCGCCGGATGCTCCCGCAAACACGCCTTCGAGCGCGAACGAAAGGATACACATGCCGAAAAGAGACGACATCCATAAAATCTTGATCATCGGGTCGGGTCCGATCATTATCGGGCAGGCCTGCGAATTCGACTATTCCGGAACCCAAGCCTGCAAGGCGTTGAAATCGCTGGGATACGAGGTCGTGCTGGTCAACTCCAACCCCGCCACGATCATGACCGATCCGGGAAGCGCCGACTACACGTACATCGAGCCGCTGAACGTCGCGGTTCTGACCGAAATCATCGCCAGGGAGAGGCCCGACGCGGTTTTGCCCAACCTGGGGGGGCAGTCCGGATTGAATCTGTCCTCGGAGCTTTCCAGGCAGGGAGTCCTGGAAAAGTACGGGGTCCAATTGATCGGCGTGAGCGCCGACGCCATCGAGCGGGGCGAGGATCGCATGGCGTTCAAGGCCACCATGGACCGTCTCGGGATCGAGATGGCCAAGAGCGAGGTGGTAACCACCGTGGAGAACGCGGAGAAGGTCGCGGAGAGTCTGGGATATCCGGTGGTGATTCGTCCTGCCTACACCATGGGGGGCACGGGCGGCGGCTTGGTGTACAACGTGGAGGAACTTCGCGTGGTGGCTTCGAGAGGGCTTGCCGCCAGTCTGGTCACCCAAGTCCTGGTGGAGGAATCTGTCCTCGGATGGGAGGAACTCGAGCTGGAAGTGGTTCGGGACGCCAAAAACCGGAAGATCACCGTCTGTTTCATCGAAAACGTGGACGCCATGGGAGTGCATACGGGGGACAGCTTCTGCACGGCCCCCATGCTGACCATCGACCCGGCGCTACAGGAAAAGCTCCAGAAATATTCGTACGACATCGTGGAGGCCATCGAAGTGATCGGCGGGACGAACATCCAGTTCGCCCACGACCCTAAGACTGGCAGGGTGGTGGTCATCGAGATCAACCCGAGGACGTCCCGGTCGTCGGCCTTGGCCTCCAAAGCAACCGGTTTTCCCATCGCCAGGGTTTCCTCCCTCCTGGCGGGCGGGCTGACCATGGACGAAATCCCCTACTGGCGCGACGGCACCCTGGAAAAATATACGCCGTCCGGAGACTACGTGGTGGTCAAGTTCGCCAGGTGGGCCTTCGAAAAGTTCGCGGGGGTCAAGGACGCCCTTGGGACCCAGATGCGCGCCGTGGGAGAGGTGATGAGCATCGGGAAGAACTACAAGGAGGCCTTTCAGAAGGCCATCCGGGGACTGGAAATCAACCGGTACGGGTTGGGCTTCGCCAAGGATTTCAACCAGTGGCCCCTGGAAAAGCTGATGGTCGCCGTCGGAACGCCCAATAGCGAGAGGCAGTTCCAGATGTACGAGGCGTTGAGAAAAGGGGCGGACATCGAGGAACTCTACCGGGTCACCCACATAAAACCTTGGTTCATCCGGCAGATGAAGGAACTGGTGGAACTGGAGGAGAGGATTCTGAAGCACCGGGGCGGGACTATTCCCGACGACCTTCTCGTGCAGGCGAAGAAGGACGGTTTTTCCGACCGTTATTTGGCCATGCTTCTCAAGACGTCGGAGAAGACCATCCGGGAGAAACGGCTTTCCTTGGGAGTGCAAGAGGCGTGGGAGCCGGTGCCGGTCAGCGGGGTTGAGGACGCGGCGTACTATTATTCCACGTACAACGCGACGGACAAGGTGCCCGTGAGCGACCGGAAAAAGATCATGGTGATCGGCGGCGGCCCCAACCGGATCGGGCAGGGCATCGAGTTTGACTATTGTTGCGTACACGCGGCGTTGGCCATCAAGGAGGCCGGCTACGAAGCGATCATGGTCAACTGCAACCCGGAAACGGTGTCCACCGACTACGATACGTCGGACAAGCTCTATTTCGAGCCTCTGACGGTAGAGGACGTGCTAAGCATCTACGAAAAGGAGAAGCCCGAGGGCGTGGTGGTCCAGTTCGGCGGGCAGACGCCGTTGAACATCGCCAGGGAACTGGCCGACGCGGGTGTAAATATCATCGGAACCTCCCCGGACACCATCGATTTGGCAGAGGACCGGGACCGGTTCCGTCAGATCATGAGGAAGCTGGGCATTCCCATGGCCGAGTCTGGCATGGCGAGCAACTTGGAGGAGGCTCGGGAGATCGCCGGCCGCATCGGGTATCCCCTGATGGTCCGTCCGAGCTACGTGCTGGGCGGGCGCGGCATGGAGGTGGTCCAGGACGAAGCCATGCTTCGGGATTATATCCGGATGGCGTCCGAGATTTCGCCCGAGCGTCCGGTGCTGATCGACAAATTTTTGGACAATGCCGTCGAAGCGGAGGCCGACGCCGTTTCCGACGGAAAGGACGCGTTCGTGCCTGCGGTGATGGAGCACATCGAGCTGGCGGGAATCCATTCCGGAGATTCGGCGTGCGTGATTCCGCCCATCAGCATTCCCCCGAAGCACATCGACACCATCAGCGAGTACACGCGCAAGATCGCGGTGGAAATGAACGTGGTGGGTCTGATGAACATCCAGTACGCGATCCACGACAACACGGTGTACGTGCTGGAAGCCAACCCGAGGGCATCTCGCACGGTACCCATCGTGAGCAAGGTATGCGGGGTTTCCATGGCGAGGCTTGCCACTTGGATCATGCTTGGCAGGAAATTGTCCGATTTGAACCTGAAGAATCGGGTCATTCCCCATTACGGAGTGAAGGAGTCCGTGTTTCCGTTCAACATGCTTCCGGAAGTCGATCCCGTGCTGGGGCCCGAGATGCGGTCCACGGGGGAGGTTCTGGGGCTGTCGCATTCCTTCGGGCGGGCTTTTTTCAAGGCGCAGGAGGCCACCCAGTCGGTGCTTCCGCTGGAGGGAACAGTGCTGTTCACCATCGCGGACCGGGACAAGAAGGCGGCCATCGAGCCGGTCAGAAGGTTCCGGGACCTGGGGTTCCGGATTCTGACGACGGAGGGCACCCACGCGTTTTTAAAGGAGCAGGGCATCGAAACCGAGCCTGTAGGCAAGCTAGGCTACGGCCGGCCGGACTTGGTGGACGCGATCAAAAACAAGGCGGTCTCCCTGCTGGTCAACACCCCCAGCGGAAGAAGAAGCCAGGAGGACAGCTCGAACATCCGCAAGGCCGCCATAAAGTACAAGATCCCCTACATTACCACCACTGCGGCGGCGATCGCGGCGGCAAAGGGGATCGAGGCGAGGAGAAACGGTGCGCCGAAGGTGAGATCGTTGCAGGAGTACCATCGGGCGATCGATAATCGATAATCGATATCTGGTGTCTGATCGAAAAAACCTCCGGGAATTGGAAAACCTCGGAGGTTTTTTATTCGGACATTCAGACGAGGAGGTCCGCCGCTTTTCCCCCGGAGGCCTTCAGGATGTCCTTTGGGTCCATTATCAGCATTACGCCGCGTTGGCCGCCATTGATGGCCACTTTTTCGTATCGGAGGAGGCTTTGATCCATGACGGCGGGCAATTTTCTGGTCGTCCCGAATGGGCTGATGCCTCCGACCCAGTAGCCGGTGAGGCGCTGGGCGGTTTCCGTGTCCGCCATGGCGGCTTTTTTGGCCGAGCAGGCCTTTGCCAGTTTTTTCACGGAAAGGCGCGTCCCTCCCGGCAACAACGCCAAAGCGTATCCGTCGGGACCTAGATCCGCCACCAGGGTTTTTATGGTCCTTTCCAAGGGGAACCCCATCGCCTTGGACGCGAATTCGGCTCCCTTTTCCTCGTGTTCGTATTCGACAACCTCGAACGGTATTTTCTTCTTTGACAAAAATGCGGCGGCTCGTGTTTTCATGGCGTCTTCTAAGGGGTTTCAAATCGGGTTTCGTGTTTTTTCGCATTGCTCTTGAACGTGAATCCCGGGACCTGTGCGTCGGACAGGTCGGATCAATCGGACGGGCCGAACCGGGGCCTCGACAATTGAAACATTTTCAAACAAATTGTTCCAGCGCTTTTCTCGCCTGCAATTTCTTTTTGATTTTCGGGGGATACACGCGTTCGACCAGCTCTCGTCCCGGATCGAACCGGTTGATGAAAAGCCTTCTGAGCGGTTTTCCGTAGACGCTGGCGGTGACTATAAGTTCGTCTTCGGGGTTTCCTATGCAGTGTATGCCGTCGTTCAAAGGCAAAGTGGAGGCGGGTTCGAACGGGGCCAGGGTCGAATGGCGCTTCACCTCGAGCTTCGCGGCGCATTCCGAAGAACCGTCGTCGAGCCGTTCGTATTCGGCTACTTCCAAGCGGCCGTTCAAGGTTCCAAAGACGCCCCAGGAAGAATGGTCGTGGACGACCGTGTATTCTCCGGCTTCGTATATGGCGATGCGCAGCGAGAAAAGGTTCGACGGGTTTGTGTAGAGAACGATCTCGTTTTCGAAAAGACCGCTCCGCTGGATGTCGGGATACGGGCTTCCGCCCGCGATCTTTTCCAGAACGTCTCGAAAATAGCCGGAGTCTTTCGTCAGGCGAGGAAATTCCCCGAGGAAATATTCGATTCGGCCCCGGTCGTCCCGGATGTCCTGCAAAGCGACCGCCCATGTTTCGAAAAGACGGCCGATGCTTTCGGGAATGTTCGGTTTAGCGCTCAAGGCCTTTCTCCTTTTTCATTCATACAATGCATTCCGGTTTCAATTCTCCAGTCGGACGTACTGCTTGTAATAGGCCGCGCCCGACCCCATGTCCGTCGCGGCGGCCTCCACCAGACGATTCGCGCCTCCCCCGCAGGAAAACCAGTCGCCACGCCTGTAGACGACCGCGCCGGGATAAAGCCCCTCGGACTCCTTGACGCAAACCTCCATCCGGCCGATAGTCGAGGCCAAGTAAACTTTTCGGGAAAGATCGATTTTCGCCGATTTCAATGTTTCCGGTGAAACCCATACCGCAGGGAGGTCCTTTTGGTCTTCCGGGAGAATCTGGGAGTGAATGGCGTTCCTTCTCACGAGGGAAAGGAGCCGCAGCGGGTAATCCTCCGGCGGAGCGGGTTCGTCGTGAAGCGCTCTCGGGAAACGGTACAGGCCGTCGCCGTGATCGAATCGGAGACCCGCGTAGGGGATCGGATCGAGGTTGGCCCGGACGTACCCTTGGGAGCGAAGTCCCGCCGGGGAAATGTCGATCCCTCTCGAGTTCAGACAATTTTTTAAGAAGTCCTCCCTCTCCGTCAATTCGACGGGGCTTTCGAGCATCCTTCCCAGGTTTTCGAAAATCCAAAAGTCGTCTCTTGCCTCCCCCGGCGGGTCCAGGACTGCGGATGCGTGGTGGATGAAATCGTGGAGGTAGCTTCCAACGACATCCTCTTGTTCCAGCATGAGCGCGGCCGGAAGAAATATGTCCGCGAGCATGGCCGTGTCGGTCATGAACGCGTCCGCCACTATTTTCAACTCGACCTTTTCGAAGGCCTTTCTCATGCCGCCGATATCCGGGGCTTGGTTGACGATGTTGGAGCCGTTGACCCAGATCATGCGCACGGGAGGATTGGCGGATAGAATCTCCTTTGCCAGTAAAGGCGCCCGAAACGCTCTTCTGGATTTCGCGACGGCTGTTTGCATCCAGTCGAGGTTGAAGTTTCCCAGGGAATTGAGATGAAAGTAGGACCCTCCTCCCGGTCGTCCTGTGTTATTCGAAAGCAGGGCGAGGGCGTTTACGAACCGGATGTTTTCCCCGCCGAATTCGTAGCGCTGGATTCCGGCGCCGACGATGGTCGCGCATGGGCCGTTTCCGATGTAGTAATCGAGGAGAAGATCCAAAAGATCCGGGGAAACGTCGCACGAGACGAGAAGGTCGTCCATGGACCGGCTCGTTATGGATTGTTTGAACGATTCCCAGTTTTTCGTTCGGGAAAGGATGTTTTCGTCGATGGCGTCGCGTTCGATCATCCGGCGAATGGCGGCCGCCGCCAGGAACCTGTCGGTCCCCGGCCGAATCCGTATCCGGTGGTCAGCGAAGGTTCTGTTGTGGTCGCCCTCCGGGGAAAGGGTCAGGACCGATGTACCATTGGCCTTGGCTTTGCGGACAATGTTCGCGGTGTGAATGGAGCTTCGGGACAGGTCCTTGCCCCACAGCACTATTTTGGCGCTGTTGAGAAGGTCCCTTGGATCGTGGTTTTTCCTGGAGCCGAAATCCTTCGAAAAGGCGACGATGCCGGCGGCGTCGCAAAGGGAGCCTTTCATGCGGGCGGCCCCCAGGATACCGAAGAAATGCTTGCCTGACTGCTTGAGCACCCCTTTGGCTCCCTCTCCGTGGATATGGAGGATGCATTCGGGAGTATCCCGCAAATCGTCGATTTTCTTGGCGCACAGGGCGAGAGCGTCGTCCCAGGAAATCTTTTCCCATTTTCCGTTTCTTTTGACCATGGGATGCGTTTGCCTGGATGGACTGTTCAGGCGTTCGACGTGCCTTTTGATTTTACCGCATACCAGTCCCCGCGTGAAAACATGGTCAGGGTTGCCGGCGATTCGGACGGAGCCGTCGGGGGCGCGGGAGACGAGAAGGGAACAGGCGTCGGGACAATCCATCGTGCAGGCGGTGATTTTTTCAAGACTGTATTTGGTTGGGTCCACGACGGTTGCCTCTCCCGATCGAACTGCGCCCGCTATTTCTCTTCCAGGTCGATGAACCGGGTTTGCAGTCGGGCGTCTTTTCCCGAGCCGTCGATCACGATTTCGGCCATGGTGATGGGAAGCTTGAATCGCCGGGGGCCGGCGCTTCCGGGATTGAGATACATCACACCGTCCTTGTGGTAGAGAGCCGGCTTGTGGGAATGGCCGTATATGACGGCCGACATGCCCGCCGCGGCCGGGTCCAGATCGAGCAGAGCGATGTCGTGCAGCACGTAGAAAAGGACTCCGTCGATTTCCACCACGTCGGTCGATGGAAGCGCCTCGCCCCAATTGCCTCCGTCCATATTGCCCCGGACGGCGTGTACCGGCGCGAATTCTTTCAGCACCTTCAAAACGGCGGACGAACCCACGTCGCCGGCGTGGATGATCGCGTCTACTCCCTCGAACGCCTTCTCGGCCGTCGTCCTCAACATGCCGTGAGTGTCGGAAATTACCCCTATGATCGTCATGGAAATCGTTTTTCGCCTCTTTTGAACAATGGTAAATGTCAATAACTCCAATTTCGCCCATAGTTGTAAGCACCTAGTACGGGGCGTCAATAGCTGTAACGCGCATGCAATGTTCCGTTGTTTCCGTCAAGCGTCTTGCCGACCAAGATCGATCCGCGGCCTCGCTGGTAGCGCCGCCTTCCACGGCGGCGCGGCGGCTACGGAAACAAGAGGTTTGTCATCGCCCGGTTTACGGCCCCGCCGTGGAAGGCGGCGCTACCGACCGCGCGTCTTTGGTCGGTCCGACAACCGTCTCCTTGACCTTGTAAGTCAGAGCCACGAGGTCGCTTCCCCTTTTTTGCGCGTCCTCCAGTTCCAGCACCATGGAAATTTCCTCCGTGAATAGAGAGGTGCCGCAGCCGAAGATAAGAGGAGAGACGGTCACGATTACTTCGTCGATCAGTTTTTCGCGGGCGAACAGGGAATTGATCGTGGGGCCTCCGGCCAAGACGACCTCCGAGAAGCCTTCTTTTTCCAGATCTTGCAGAAGCGCGGACGGCGATTTGTCGACGAATTGGAGGTTGTCCCATTTGGATTTTCTTTCCGGATCCCGGGTCAGGATAATGTTTCGCCGGTTCGGGAGCGGTCCGCCAATGGTGTCGAAAGTCCGGGAACCCATGACGATCACCCCGGCCTTTTTGGTGATTTCCACGAACAGTTTTTTGTCTTCCTTTTCGGTCCAGTCCACGAAATGCATTTCGTCCCTGCCGGTTCGTCCGTCCAGGGTGATGGCCATCAGCAAGATCACTTTCATCCTTGTTCTCCGGTTTTTGTTTATTCGATCTACAATATGAAAAAAAATGGTATAAATGACAAGATAAAACTTCGACGATCAATCTAACATGAAAAGGTAATAACGTTCGAATGAAAAGATGGTATTTCGTGGAATGCCCTTTCTCCGACTACGGAAGGGTCAGAGACGTTCAGCATGCAATTTTGGAGGCGAAAAGGAAAGGCGCGTCCTATCCGGACGTGGTCCTTTTCGTGGAGCACGACCCGGTGTTCACTCTGGGGAGAAGAGGCGGGACGGAGAATCTGAGGGTGTCCCGACGCGTATTGGAAGAAGCGGGAATCGGGGTGATTGAAGTGGAGCGAGGGGGCGACGTGACCTATCACGGGCCGGGCCAACTGGTGGGGTATCCGATAGTCGATCTGAAGCAAAACGGGCTGGGAGTCCTCGAATACGTGGAAAAGCTGGAGGAGACGATGATCCTAATCGCGAAAAGATGGGACGTTCCGGCCGGTCGGAACGATTTGAACCGGGGCGCGTGGGTGGAAGACCGAAAGCTGGGCAGCGTCGGAATAGCCGTAAGAAGAGGGATCGCCTTTCACGGATTCGCGTTGAACGTCGATTTATCCCTTGAGCCGTACGGATGGATAAATCCGTGCGGACTAAAGAACGTTTCCATGACCTCGCTTGCTCTGGAGGCCTCGCGTCCGATCACCGTGAAAGAGGCGAAGGCGGTCGCGGAGGAGCGGATGCCGGACATCTTCGGGGTAAAGGGCGAGACAATGGCGTTCGAAGACTTGAACATAGGCGAGCCCTGAAAGGTCCGGCCGCCGCCAATCCAATCTTCATTCCCGAATATCAATCCTCCGCCTTCTTTTTGACGGGTTCGTTCGCATGTGTTTATATTGAAGCATATTTTCAACGCGATACTAAGGAGAATACCATGAGCGAAACGAAAATACCCGAAAACGATTTTGGAAAGATAAAGAAGGTCACCCGCGTCGGACTTGGCGGGGAGGGAGTTTTGAGGACAAAGGGCAGGGCCGGGGAGGCCGCAAGGGTCATTGAGGAAGCCATAGCCAATAAAATCAGCTATTTCGACTGCGCCCGGGTTTATTCCGACAGCGAGTTGTATTACGGGGAAATCTGGGGGAGCAGGCCGGCGGAGCGCGAGAAAATATTCCAGGCGAGCAAATCCGCCAGCAGAGACCGCGACGGAGCTTTGCGGGATTTGCGAGAATCGCTGGAAAGGCTGAAAACAGACTATCTGGACCTGTGGCAGATTCACGACGTCAGGACACCGGAGGATATCCGGTTGGTCTCGGGACCCGGCGGCGCACTGGAGGCGTTCGTGGAGGCCAAGCGCTCCGGCAGGGTGCGGGTGATCGGGGTGACCGGACACCACGATCCCGGCATATTGGCACGCGCCATTCGGGAATGGCCCGTGGATTCGGTCATGATGCCCGTGAACCCGGTAGAGGGCGTTTTGGCGAAGACCCGACCGGAAGCGTTCTTGCTGTCGCCGCTTTCGGAGGCGCAGAGCAAGGGAATAGCTGTAATCGCCATGAAAGTTCTGGGCGCGTCGCATTATATATTCCCCGACGGCGGAATCACGGCTGAGAAGCTGATTCGCTACGCTCTGTCTTATCCGGTCACGGTGGTCATCGTGGGGTGTTCGACCCCGGAGCATGTCCGGGTGCTGGCGAACGCGGGCGAAATCGCCGAACCCATGGATGGACCTGAACGCGACGCTTTGGAAAAAGCGTTCGCGCCCCATGTTTCAAGACTTGCCTATTACAGAGGAGTGTTGTAATAACAAGGGCGAAAAAACAATTCGGAAAAGGAGAAAAACCGATGAAATGCCCTGCCTGCGACAACAGTTTGCAATCGACGACGATTGAGGATGTTACCGTGGACGTCTGCAAGAACGGATGCGGAGGAATCTGGTTCGACAGATTCGAACTCGGCAAATTGGACGAACTCCACGAGTGCGCCGGAGAAGCTCTTTTAGACTTGGAGACGGACAAGAACGCGAAGGTGGATCATGAACGGAAACGAACCTGTCCAAAATGCGAAATGCCCATGATGAGGCATTTTTTAAGCCCGGCCATGCGAGTGGAGATCGACGAGTGTCCCCAATGCGCGGGAGTCTGGCTGGACGCGGGCGAGCTTCGATCCATACGCGACCTGTCCATGTCGGAGGCGGAGAGAAAGGAAGCCGCCAGGAAATATTTTTCGGAAATCTTCGACGACCGCTTGGAAAAGATGCGCGCCGAAAGCGAGGAGCAACTGGAAAGGACCCGCCGGATAGCCGCCATGTTCAAATATATTTGCCCGAGCTACTATATGCGGAGGAAACAGAAGCGGGGAGCGTTTTGAAGCATCCAGCTTAACGACAGGAGACTCTACCATGGCGAAAGCTTCCATAAGCTGCAAGGAGACGGACCGGAAGGTGGTCCTTTACTTGAATGTCTGGGAGGACGAATTCACTGGGCTGGAATCTTTGAAGGACGCGCGGTGCGCGTACCAGCAGAACTGCGAATTCTTCGACCGGAAAACGTCGTGTCCGACCCTGGAAAAAGTCAGAAGATACTATTCGTCGGGAAAAAAGGGCGGGAAAAAACAAGAGCGGCCCTAAAGAGCTTTTCTCCCGCCCCACATTTTCTTCAAGACGGCTTTTCCCGTTTCCAGTCGGGGAACCTGAACTTTTCGTCCTTGTCGTCCGGGGGGATATAGCATTTGATGTCGATCAACGGACTGCCGTCCCAGGCGTCGATCGCATCGATGAAAATGACTCCGGCGGTTTTGTCCAGCCCGACGATTCGGCAGCGGGTCATGCCGACTAGGTTCGGCCTGAGCGGAGAATGCGTCGCGAATACTCCCGTGAGAGGGTTTTCGGGGTTTTTGCACGGGTTGACCTTCAGAAAATTCCGCCCTTGCTCGTTGTCGTTTTCGTGAAACCAATAGAACACGCAGATATGCGAAAACGATTCGAGACCGTCCATGGCTTCCAAATAGGGCTTGTCGATTTCAATCCTGGGATTTTTTTCGTCGTTCCGAATCGTTCCAATCGAATGAATTGCAAAAGTGGCCAAGATGAACGCCCTCCTTCTTTCCAATCCCTGATTATCCTATTTAAAGCGTGTATAATATTTCATTCTTTCGAGAAGACTCGCGTTTTTTTCAATTCTTGCGGTTACCACCGTAATATTGTCGGGGCCGCCCCTTTCGTTCGCCAACTCCACCAATTTTTTGGAAATGAGGTCTGGCGTAATCCAGGTCCTTACGGTATCCCGTATGTCGTGGTCGGGAACCGCCTTGAAAAGGCCGTCCGAACACAGGAGAACGATTTGGCCTTTCTTCAGGACAATTTCGTTTTCGGGAATATCCACCTGGATTTCCGTAGCTAAACCTACGGCCCTGGTTATGACGTTGTCAGCGGGATGATTCACCGCTTCTTCCTCGGTAATGACGCCCGCTCTCACTAATCTGGCGACATAGGAGTGGTCCGAAGTAAACTGTTGGATCTTGTTCTTGGAGACGATGTATCCGCGACTGTCGCCCACGTGTGCGAAATACAAGCGGGAATCCTTGAGCACTGCGGCCGTCATGGTCGTGCCCATTTTCTGGTAGTTGTCGTCGTCGTGGGCAAGCGTGTAGACAGCTTCGTTCGCCTTTTCGAACGCCCGCTTCAATGCCTTTGCGATATTTCGCGGCTCCAATTTGTAGTATTCCGAGACCAGGATTCCCAAAGCCAACTTCGACGCCACCGCTCCTCCGCGATGTCCGCCCATACCGTCGGCCACGGCAAAAAGAAAACCTTTTTCGGGCGAAACTATTTGTTCCTTTTCCGAAAAAAGAAAGGAATCTTGGTTCTCCGTTCTTTTACGGCCTGTGTCTGTTCTGCCTCCGTACGAGATGCCGTCGATTTTCCCGCTTTTCGCGCCGGGTTCGTCTTGCGTAATGCATCGGGCAGTCATGTCCGTATTCATCTTTTCAAACGACCTTTCTTTCCGCTATAAAGGCTGGCTTGGTATTGGTACTCGGGTCCAACATGGCGATACTGTCACGGCAACGTCTCCATTGTCCTCGAACCGGCCGCGATTTTTCCTGTTTGGCAAAGGAAACAAAGAAAAATCCAATTTAGCAAGAAGCTTACTTATAAAATTAATGACTTTGGCTGTCAAGGAACATCGCTTTCGCAACCGGTCAACAAAAAACGAAAAGCGCGTCGGCGACTTTCGGCTTATTGCCGTCAAGAAGGATGGGATTGAGATCGATTTCCCTGATTCGAGGAAAATGTAAGGCAACTAGTCCAAGACGGACAAGAATCTCTGCCATCGTCTCGATGTTCGCTTCGGGCAAGTTGCGATACGAGCGAAGAAGCTTGGCGGCTCTGGTCGAGGAGATCAAGTCCGCAGCCGCCGACGTGGCCAAGGGGGCCAGCCGTACCGAGAAATCCCCTATGACTTCGGAAAAGACGCCCCCGAGGCCGAACAGAATACACGGCGGGAAGCCATTGAAGCGCATCGTTCCGGCGATAAACTCCCTTCGCGAGTCTACTTTTTCGGAAACGAGAAACAACGGCGGTTCCTTTTGAAAGTTGTTCGACATCGCTCTGCAAGCCTTTTCGACGTCCTTTTCGCTACGGCAGTCGTTATATACCAGGTTTTGTTCCGATTTGTGCAGGACGCCGGGAACGAGGCCCTTTACCACAACTGGAAACCCGATCTCGCGGGCCGCCGCGACGGTCTCTTCCAAAGAACTCGCCCGTATGTCGCACGTGACCGGAACGCCGTAAGCCTTCAGAAGTTGTTTGGCCGAGTATTCGTCTGCGGATTCGCCTTCCATTTTTTCCATTATCGCTATGGCTTCCGGCGGGGCGGGAGGCAAATCCTCGGCAGGAAGAAGGGGAGGGTTGGCCTTTATCCTTGCGTACCGGCGAAGAGCCGCCATTGCCCTAGCAACCCTTTCCGGCGAATCGAAAGTCGGAATTCCCCGGTCGCGAAACGTCATTAAGGCCTTGTCCTCCTCTCCCATAAACGAGGAAATCAGAACCGGCTTGTCGAATCTTACCGGCATTTCGACCAGAAGGGATAGATCCGCCGTAAAAAACTCGGAAAAATCGTCGAAAGAAAGATCGAACGCGTTTTTGAAAACCGGGTAGAGCAGTTCGGCGAATCCGGTATCCATGATCCCATGGATCAACAGGCCGTCGATCTCGTCGGATTTGAGGAGGATTTCGGGAAGGGTCCGCGCGATCGTCTCCATGCCCGTGTGAAAGGTGAGATCCACCGGGTTTCGGGAGCTTGCGTGTCCGGGCAGGTGCGCCTCTATTTCCTCCCGAAGGGTTTCGGAAAATTCGGGGACTTCGAGGCCGTTCTTTTCCAATGCGGTGGCCATCGCGGTCCCCGGACCTCCCGAGTTGGTCAGTATGCCGATTCTGTCCCCCTTCGGTGGCGGAGACAAGGCGAGCGCCGAGCCGATGGCGAACAGGTCTTCCATGGTGTCCGCCCGCAGGATTCCCGCTTGCGCGAAAAGGCCGTCGTATAAAAAGTCCGGTCCGGCCATGGCCCCCGTGTGGCTTGCGCCCGATCTGGCCCCGGCCGCTGTTCCGCCTACATATTGGGCAACAATAGGCTTCTCGCGAACGATTTTCGACGCCGTTTTCAAAAAGCGCCCGGCGTCCCTGATGCTTTCGATGTAAAGTCCGATGCATTTCGTGTCCTTGTCTTCGGCGAAATATTCCAGGCAGTCGGAAAGGTCCAGATCCATCTCGTTTCCGACGCTGATCGCCTTCGAAATTCGTACTCCTCTTTTTTTCAGGTAGCCTAGGGTCTGGGTGATGTTGGAGCCGCTTTGAGACGCCAGGGAAAACGTTCCGGGCTTGTCCGCGAAGGGAACGGCCGTGGTGTTGAACGGCCTGTACGGGTTGATTACCCCCAGGCAATTGGGGCCCAGTATGCGCATCCCGTATTGTTTGGATACCGAAGACATTTGCTCCTGCAAAAGCAGTCCCTCTTCTCCCGTTTCACCGAATCCTGCTGTTACCACAACGGCGTGCCGGACTCCGATCTTACCCAGGTCCCCAAGCAGACCCGGCACGTGTCGCCTATGAACAATCAGCACGGCCAAGTCGGGCGCGCAGGGAAGGCTGTCGGCGGATGGGTATGCCTTCCGTCCCCAAACCGATTCCTCTGTCGGATGCAAGGCGAAAACCTCGCCGTCGAATCCGCCGTGGATCAGGTTCAAGTATATGATGGTACCCATTTTGGCGGGCGTGTTGCTCGCTCCGGCCACGACCACCGATCCGGGCGACAATATTGTATGCAGCGGGTTTTGGAACATTCTTCAATCCTTTCGAATTCGTTTGATCCCATCTTTAGTTCCATATACGCTTCGTCATCCGAGGTCAACGAATATGGCTGCAAAATTCATGCGGGACAAGAAACCTCGATTTTAACAATACCTTATTATTTCTTGTTAAGATGTTTATTGCAAATACCGAAAAAATGGTCTAAACGTTATGCGTCCGGTCGGAAACGCGATTGTTCTTTTTCCGAAAGACATCGTTGCGGAATTCTTTCGGAGAAGGTCGCCGACATATTAAGGCCATTTTTGACCTTGGACGAAAAAATGAAGGAGAGACGCTTGATATGCCCGATTCGATATCCATTAATCCATTCGACAGAAGATGCTCGTTGCGCACCATAATCGATGAATACTATATGATCGAGTTTTCGTTCGAGGGCGAGACGCAGACGAGGCAATATCTCATCCGCGATGCTTCGCCCGCCGGGATGTGTTTCGTCGCCGAAAGGAACAGCGACGTTTTAAAGCGAATCAAGGTCGGAGACGTTCTCGACTTGAAATACTATCCGACCTTCGCCAAGAAGCCGATGCACTCTGCGCGCGTCAGGATAGCGCATATTTCCGAGGATGTCGGCCGCAGATTCGGGGATAGCTTGTTGATCGGAATTTCCTTGTTGGAGAAACCTGTCGTCGAGTCGCCGAGCGAAGACGCCGTCGGAGATTAGGTTCTATCCGATAAAGTCCCGTTTTTCAAGAGAAGCGGGGACTCGATTCAGCAAAAAACTCTTGCCAAGTTGGCGGGTTCCGCCGCCAGACCTCCGAGGTTTTATGCGTCCATCTCTAATCTTTCCACTCTTTACGATTGTTTTTTTCTGTGCCGGCGCCGGTTTTTGCGAGGCGTCGGACAAGCCGCAAATTCCCCCTGGTTTGGCAGAGTGGGAGTCGTGGGTTCTTTACGACATGGAAGAAAAGCTTTGCCCTTCCATGTACGACGACGGCGAAGAACGTCAATGCGCATGGCCGACTTTTTTAAGCCTGCGGGCCGACGGCCAAGGGGGTTCTTTCGAGCAGCGATGGCTGGTTTTTTGCGAGAAATGGTTACCCCTGCCAGGCGGGATTTCCCTCTGGCCCCGTTCCGTAGCCTTGAACGGCGAACTCTCCCCCGTATTAAACAGAAACGGCGTTCCCCACGTGTTGGCAAAACCCGGCGCCAACTTGGTCGAAGGTCTTTTCGTCTGGAACACTATGCCCGAGACCATCGCCGTTCCGGCAAATTCCGCGCTGATGGAAATATCGGTCGATGGAAAGCCGTCAGCGTCGCCAGCGATCGATTCCGACGGCCGCGTATGGCTGAAAAAAAGATCGGGGCCTTTGAGGGCCGAGGACAAAGCGTCCATCAGGGTTTTCAGGCTCGTGGAGGATTCCATTCCCATGAAGATCGAGAGCCTGTTGAAGATAGACGTTTCGGGCAGGGGGCGCGAGATCGAATTCAAAGACGTCATGCTCGGGGATGCCGTCGCCATGGAACTGCAAAGTCCGCTCCCGGCCAGAATAAATCCCGACGGCGGTTTTTTGATCCAGGCAAGGCCTGGAAGGTGGGAAATACGCATCGCCTCCCGGTTCGAGGGACCCGTTGCCGAGCTTGGGCCGGTGAAAGGGACGCATGGCGTGGAGATATGGTCGTTCCAATCCCGAAACCATCTTCGCATGGTGGATATCAAAGGTCCGTCCCCGGTAGATCCCCAGCAGACGGAGATGCCGGAGGAATGGAAAGAGAATCCCGCCTTCGTTATGGAACCCGGCGAAACGATCCGGTTCGAGCAAACCCGGCGTGGAAATCCCGATCCCGCGCCGGACCGTCTTTCCCTGCAAAGGAGCTTGTGGCTCGATTTCGACGGCGGCGGGTATACGATTCGCGACGAAATCTCGGGAACGTTGAGCAGATCCTGGTCCTTGTCCATGAATCCGCCCGTCGAACTGGGAAGGGTCTCCACGAACGGAAAGGACAGGCTGGTCACGCAGACCGGGAACGACAGGAAGCCGGGAGTGGAGCTCCGTCACGGGGTGGTGGAGCTTTCCGCCGATTCGCGGATGGCAAGGACCGGCGCCGCGATTCCCGCCGTGGGATGGGACCACGATTTCCAGTCGGTTTCCGCGAATCTGAACATCGGTCCCGGATGGCGGCTGATTCACGTCGGCGGGGTCGATTCGGTCCAGGGCACGTGGTTTCAAAGATGGACCCTGCTGGACCTTTTCCTGGTCCTGGTAATATCGTTGGCGGTCTTCAAAATGAGAAACGCCGCATGGGGAGCGCTGTGTCTGGTCGCGCTCGTCGCGGTTTTCCACGAACCCGGTTCGCCGAAAGCGGTCTGGCTGTTTCTCCTGGGGGCCATGGCCCTGTTAAAGGTGCTTCCCGACGGCTGGATGAGACGATTCACGACATTATGGTGGGCCGCGTCGGCCATCGCTCTGCTGATCATCGCGATTCCTTTCATGGTAAAGCAGGCCAGGATCGGCGTTTACCCTCAGTTGGAGATGCCGGGGGGATATCAATACTACGGTTTTCGCGGATGCGCGCCCGGCTGTTCGAAGTCGATCGCCCCGATGGAAGCCGAATTGGACGCTTTGTCACGGAGTCCGGATTACATGCTCCGAAAGAAGTCCGAGACGGTCCCGGAGACGCGACAGCAGGCGTATCCGGGCAAGGCCCGGCAGATGGCTCTTTTGAATCAGGATCCGGACGCCTTGATCCAAACGGGGCCGGGTCTTCCGGATTGGAATTGGCGTTCCTTCGAATTGAAATTCAACGGTCCGGTGGACAAGAAACAGGCCATCCGCTTGTATCTGACTCCTCCGCTTTTCAATTCGATCCTGTCGTTCGCAAGGGTCGTGCTGCTCGCCCTCCTGATCTTTTGGGCATTGGACATTATGAAATGGATCAAGACGGCCGGGAAAAAATCGACGGCGGCCGTTGTTTTGGCCATGGCTATGGCTTTGCCGTCCGGCGCGTCGGAGGTTCGGGCGGAAAGCGCGTCCAACGGCTATCCGACTCCCGCGCTGTTGGAGGAACTGCGGGAACGGTTGCTTAAAGGCCCGGATTGCTTTCCCAATTGCGCCCGAATCGGTCACATGAAACTGGACGCGACGCCGGACCGTATTCGAATCGAGCTGGAAATCCACGCGGCGACAAAAACAGGCGTTCCTCTCCCGGGTTCCGCCAGTTCCTGGCTTCCGCGTTCCGTCATGATCGACCGCAGTCCGGCCGATGGTTTGCTTCGCGACAAGGACGGCATCCTCTGGGCTTTGATCGACCAAGGCGTCCACAGCCTGGAGTTGAACGGAGGTGTCGAGGCGCTCGATGTCGTCAGACTCTCCCTGCCCCTAAAGCCCGCCAGCGCGGAGATAGCCGCCGATGGATGGGACGTGCGCGGAGCGCATCAGGACGGCGGAGTGGAAAGCGTGCTTCAACTGACCCGCCTGGAACAGGGCCAAAAAGTTCCCTCCGCTTTGGAGTCCCGGACCCTGCCCCCGTTTTTCCTCGTGGAACGCGTTTTTCGACTGGGGCTTTCCTGGGAGGTCGAAACCACAATCAAAAGTATCAATTCCCCCGGCGTGTCGTCCGTGCTGGAAATTCCGCTGCTCGACGGCGAATCGGTCGCTTCGGAAGGCGTGCGCGCGAAAAACGGAGTCGCAGTAGTCCATATGCCCGCCAACGAGAGTTCCGTCGGTTTTCTGTCCACATTGGAGAAGACGACGGAATTGGCGCTTGTCGCTTCCACCGGAGCGCCTTGGGTCGAGTCTTGGACTCTGGACGCCAGTCCGATCTGGCACTGCGAGTTGTCGGGAATCCCGGTAATTTACCACCAGGACCAGGAAAACGTATGGCGTCCGCAATGGCGACCATGGCCCGGCGAAAAAGCCGTCATTGCGGTCTCCCGGCCCGAGGCGGTCGAAGGCCGCATGGTGACCGTCGACAGCGCCACTTTGGAGTGGACCCCGGGACAACGTTTTTCAAAGGCAACGTTAAGCATGACCGTTCGCTCCAGCGGCGGCGGACGCCGCGAGATAACCATTCCCGAAGACGCCGCGCTGCAGCTGGTTATGATCGACGGAACGAGCCAGCCTATCGGGCAGGAGGGCGACAAGGTGACGATTCCGTTGGAGCCTCGAAAGCAGACGATCCAACTGGAATGGAACCAGCCTGCGGACGGCCTGGTTTTTCTAAAAGCCCCCCGCGTGGACCTATGGTTGCCTGCGGTAAACGCTCGGGTGAACTTCCAAATGCCCTCCAATCGATGGATTCTTTGGACCTGCGGCCCTCGGATGGGGCCTGCTGTGCTCTTCTGGAGCTACCTGATCGTGATAGTAACAGTCGCGCTCGGACTGGGCCGCGAAACATTGACACCCTTGAAAACAGGCCATTGGCTTCTCCTGGGACTAGGACTCACCCAAATTCCTCCCCCGGCCGCCCTGGTCGTGGTAGGATGGCTCCTCGCTCTGGGATTCAGAAAGCAACGAGGAGCCATCGAGAAACCGATACCCTACAACTTCACCCAACTCCTGCTGATTTTCCTGACGTTCGCGGCCCTCGCCTGTCTTTATACAGCCATCGAAAAAGGCCTGCTGGGAATCCCCCAAATGCGGGTGGCGGGAAACGGGTCCGGCGACTTTTCGCTTCGCTGGACCCAAGACCGCATCGACGGCCTCATGCCCCGGCCTTGGGCGTTGACCCTGCACCAGGGAGTCTATCACTTCCTCATGCTGGCATGGGCGCTGTGGCTTGCTCTTTCGTTGCTGAAATGGCTGCGGTGGGGATACGATTGCATCAAGGAACCGAGCATATGGAAAAAGATTCGGCTCAGGAGGAAAAAAGACACGCCGCCTCCTATTGGCACTGCGGATGGACGGGGATAAGCAAAAATATCCGGACGCTCCATGGAAAGAAAACCGCGTGTGTCCGTGTTCACCTCTGGTTTTGAGGCGTGAAGCGGTTGACAATCGGATACCGCCCATATAGTAGGGGAATCGATGAATTCTTTTTTGGGGGGAGGCGACATGAAAATAACAATCAAGAATCTCGGCCCTCTCAAGCAGGCCGAGTTTGCGCTTGGCGAACTGACGATCATCTGCGGTTCTAACAACACTGGAAAGACGTACGCCACGTATGCGTTGTTCGGCTTTCTTTCCTTCTGGCGCGAAGCCTTTTCGATCAAGGTGCCCGAGAAAGAAGTAAGGCAGTTGTTGAACGAGGGAACTATCGAGTTGGGTTTACGGCAATTTGTCAGTGACGCCCCCAAGATCCTCGAAAATGGATGCAAATCCTTTACCGAAAAACTCCCGCACGTCTTCGCGTCTTCGGAAAGACATTTTTCGGAAAGCGACTTCAGGATCGACTTGGATTCTATCGACATACAGCCAAGTCCAGCTTTTGAACGTACAATGGGGGCCGCCAAAACCCAGCTTTTTTCCATTTTAAAAAAAGCCGATTCCCCTTTGGTCGCGATTTCTCTTCTTGTCGAGAAAGAAAAGGTAAAAATACCGCACGACCTTATTAATCGGATTGTCGGAGATGCTTTGAAAGACATCCTTTTCGGGCACCTTTTTCCCCGTCCGTTCATTGCCAGCGCCGAACGGACCGGGGCCGCGATATTCAGGAAAGAACTCAATTTCGCGCGAAACCGGCTTCTGGAAGAAATAAGTTCGATGGAAAAGGAAATAAATCCTTTCGAATTGCTTTCCAAGGTTTATGCGGATTATGCCTTGCCGGTAAAATACAACGTCGAATTTACGAGACAACTGGAAACGATATCAAAAAAAGACAGTTTCATAGCGAAGGAGCATCCGGAAATTCTGTCGGCTTTCGCAAATATCATCGGCGGGAAGTATCTTGTCACCAAAAACGATGAGCTTTACTTCGTTCCAAACGGGAAACGCATAAAGCTGACAATGGATGAAAGCTCGAGCGCCGTGAGATCTTTGCTGGATATTGGTTTTTATCTGCGGCACGAGGCCGCACCAGGCGATTTGCTCATGATCGACGAGCCGGAGCTTAACTTGCACCCGGAAAATCAGAGACGGGTTGCACGACTTTTTTCAAGGTTGGTGACCATAGGGATAAAAGTTTTCGTAACAACCCATAGCGACTACATCGTGAAGGAGCTGAATACGCTTATCATGCTCAACCGGCAGGGTAATAGATTCGAAGCCATAGCCGAGCGCGAAGGCTACCGTATTGACGAACTGCTCGATTTTGAAAAAGTGAAAATGTATATCGCGGAGGAGGCGTTGATCAAGGCTGATGGAGCGCAACGAAAAACGCGCGGACTGACGCTCGTTCCCGCCGATATAGATTCCGAAACGGGCATCGAGGCCAGAAGTTTCGATAACACTATCGAGGATATGAATCGTATCGTATTCAGGAAGAAATTGTCTGGGGTGGAGACGAATAATGACCGACACTGAAATCCTTTGTCAAATGATCAAAGATACCGCTCGGGTACCTCTTCAGAACGATTATGGAAAGCCGTTCGTCGAACTTGCGGAATCCAAAGCCCTGGATTCCAGCGCAACGATACACAATGTGCCCTCGGATGTGATCGTGATCAAAGTCGATGCTTTCCAGTCGCCGGACAGCATCTTTTGCGGAAAGAACGGCGAGTGCAAGCGTGCCGATTACGTTATCGTGAGTACCGAAGCGAAGCGGATCCTATATGTCGAGATCAAACGAAGAAAAGACAGTTGGGACCAGATTGTCAAACAATTGACGGGAGCCGAATGCTTTGTGAAATACTGCCGGGAGATTGGGAAATCATTCTGGAAGAAGGCGACTTTTCTGGAAAAATATGAACACCGGTTTATCAGCATATTACTCTGACCAACTTGAAGTTTACATTTTTAATCTGAGAATGACCAACTGCCGTTATCCGGGAAATCAAATGTAAAAAATAAGCTGGTCGGCGTAACAGGTCACATTAGTATAGCCAAGGGGAAAACTCGGGTCGCCAAAAAGATCACTGCGCACGATTCGCCGGAAAAAGCCTTGAAAATCGATTGGCCCCATCATCTGCAATTCAATCGGTTGGCAGGAGCTTAACCTTAACGGAAGCGACAAAACTTTTGAAAGTTGGAAGCACCAAACTGCTCTTTCCGGAAACGGATTGAGGAGGGGCGAAGATGAAAAGCGCATTTTTCGACG
>CAZNTU010000045.1:0-31897 GCA_964575975.1 uncultured Desulfobacteraceae bacterium | reverse complement strand
GAATTCAGAAAGAAATGGTCTCCCTCGATCGTCTCCAATGCGAATTCCCGGCCGGTATGCTCGGCCCATGGTTCGATGAGTTCAGGGGTCGCCTCCCTGTCCATGGTTCCGCCGAACGCCGAAATCGGGATTTCCAAAGGAGGCTCTGCCGTATGGCGGTACGCCTCCTCGAGGGCCAGATCGGCGCGGAGGATGGGAATGTAAATCCGCATGAGTTCCTCGCTCTGGAGTACGGCCTCCGGAGTTCCCCCGAAGCGGCGCAGTTCCCTCAAAAAATCCTCTTCGGGCAACCGGTGCAGGGGATTCGGCTCCGGAATATGAGGAGCGCGGCTGCCCGATACAACAGGCGAAGAGGCAGAGGCGCTTTCCGGCGGCGCAGTTCGCGGCTCAGCTCGAAGGCCGTCAGCGCTCCGGTGCTGTGGCCGAAAAAAACGAAAGGCAAATCGCAATGTTGAAGGAGAGCGTCGCATAAAAGCGGCGTGAGTTCGTCAATGGAGCTTATCAACGGTTCGGCGATCCGGTTTTCCCGCCCGGGCAGCTGAACCGCGCATACTTCCACGCCCTTCGGCAGTCCGGCCGCCCACAATCTAAAGACCGACGCGCCTCCGCCGGCGTAGGAAAAACAGAACAGGCGCAATCTTGCGTCCGAGTCGCGACGATTCCTTATGAGCCAAGGCGAAAAGCCGTTTTCTCCGTTCATTGTCCGGTTTCCTCCGGTATCCGTTCCCATATGGCCCCGGCGGGGCCGTCGAAAACCAGGACTCCGCAGTCGAGCAAACCGGACCTCAGATCGTCGGCCCGCTCCCACTCGCCTTGTTTGCGGGCCTGGTTTCGCAACAGGATCAGGTTTTCGGCGCGGGCGTCCAACGTTTTTTCCGCCAGATCGAGCACCCCTAGAACTGCGTTGACGCGCCGCAAAGCAGCGCGCAGCAGATCGAGGCCGGCGGCGTCCAGTTTGCCGCCGTCCACGAAGGGATTCAACTTTTTGATAAAACCGAACAAGGCCGCCATGGCCGCGGAAATGTTCAGGTCGTCGTTCAGGGCCGAATCGAACTCGTGGTCCAGCTCGACGACCAGGGAATTGATCGGCGGCCCTGCGGGGCTCGGATCTGCGAGCCATGCTTTTCTCGCGAAACCGTCCAGGCGATGCAGGGTCTTGCAGGCGTCGTCGAGATTGCGACCGCTGTAGGCCAGGGGTTTGCGATAACGGGTGCGCAGCAGAAAAAAACGCAGCTGCCTGCCCGTGTACCCCGTTTCAAACAGTTTCCGCAGCGCAATGCCGTTGTCGGACTGCTCGGGCATGGCCTTGCCGTCGGCCAGGACCGGCGCGCCGGTGATCCAGTAGCGGGCCAGCGGCTTGCCGGTGGCGGCTCCCGCGATGGCGATCTCGTTTTCGTTGTGGGGGAAGGTCAGGCGGGATTCGCTGGTATGGATGTCGAAGCATTCTCCCAAAAATTTCATGGACATGGCCGCGCACTGGATGTGCCAGCCCGGACGGCAAAGCCCCCAGGGGGTTTCGAAGTATATTCCCCGTTTCACCTCCTTGAGGGTGGCTCGCTTGAACAGGGAGAAATCCCTCGGATTGTTTTTATCGTAGCTGTCCAAACTCACCGTGGCGCCGGGTTTGATTTTCCGGAGATCGACGCCCGAAAAGCGCGCGTAGTCCCGGTAGCGGGCGATGTCGAAATATACGGATCGGTTTTTTTCGTAGGCGACGCCCTTTTCCAGCAGATTGCGCGTCAGCTCGATCATGTCGGCCACGTGTTCGGTCGTGCGGGGGTAGCGGGACGCCCTTTGGATGCCCAAGCGGTCCAGGTCGCGGAACATGGCCTCGATGTATGGTGCGACGAACGTCTCGGGCGGCAGGCCCCGCCTTTCGGCTCCCCGGATGATGCGGTCGTCCAGATCGGTGATGTTGACGATGTGGTCGATCTCGAAGCCTTTGGCGGCCAGGTGGCGTTTCAGCAAGTCGGCGACAACGAACCGGCGGCCCAGCGCCAAGTTGAGTTCCCCGTCCGCCGTGGGCCCGCACGTGTACATCGAGACCCTGCCCGCCTGCCTGGCGCGAAAGGGTTCCGTCTGCCTGGTCAGCGTGTTGTAGAGAAAAAGACCCGTCTTCTTTTTCCGTTCCTTGGATTGCGGCCTGCCGTCGAACACCCCCGTGCTCAGATAGCGATCCCCGCCGTCCGGGAATATCGCCACCACGGTGCCCTCCGACAGGTCGCGGGCGACGCGGAGCGCCCCGGCCAAAGCGGCGCCGGAACTCATTCCCGCAAACAGGCCTTCTTCGAGGGCCAGACGGCGAACCAGGGCGAAGGCCTCCGCATCGTCGACCGACAGGCATCCGTCCAGCAGGCTTTTGTCGAAAATGCCGGGCGTGTAGGATTCCTTCATGTTCTTTAGTCCCTGGATATGGTGGCCGGGATGCGGTTCCACGCCGATTATCCGAACGCTGGAAGAGAATTTCCTCAGTCCCCTGCCGATTCCCATGGCCGTGCCGCCCGTGCCCAAGGCGACCACCACCGCCGTGACTTGGCCGCCGGTTTGCTCCCATATCTCGGGAGCCGTTCCCGAGCAGTGGGCGCGCCAGTTGTCGTCGTTGTTGTACTGGTCCACGAGGAAGTAGCGGTCCGGCTCCCTCCGGGCCAGTTCGTAGACGTACTCGATGGCGCCGTCCGATCCCTTTTGTCCGGGAGTCAGCTTCAGCCGGGCGCCGAAGGCCTCCAGCCGCTGCCGCCGTTCCGCGCTCGTGGATTCGGACATGGCCAGAAGCAACCGGTAACCCTTCAGGGCGCAGATCATGGAGAGGCCGATGCCCGTGTTGCCGCTGGTGGCCTCCAGGACGGTCTTTCGCTTTGTCAGCGCGCCGCCGCTCTCCGCGGCCTCGATCATAGCCAGCGCCGGCCGGTCCTTGATGGAACCGCCGGGATTGGCCTGCTCGAGTTTGGCCAGCAGGCGAACGCGCTTGTTGGGATTGATTCGGGCGATGGGAACCAAGGGCGTGTTTCCTATGCAATCGAGAACGTTGCCGTATTTCGGGTTTTCATGGCACATGGCCGGGCGCTCCTTTTTTTCGGATTTCATTGTTTCGTAGCCGCTTCTATGATTTCGGCTATATCCAGCACTTTTACAAGATGCTCGACCCCTTCGCTCGCAACGGCATCGTCCAGCATTACCAGGCAAGCCGGACACGACACGGCTATAACTTCGGCTCCGCAGGAAAGGGCTTCCCGTACTCTTACTCTCCCGGGGCTGTGTTCGCTTCCTCCGAGCATATCCGTGAAAACATTGCCGTTGCCGCCGCCGCAACAAAACGCGTTTTCCCTGTTTCGTTGCATTTCCACCAATTCGACCATCGGGATTCGACCGAGGATCTCCCTGGGCAGATCGTATTTTTTGTTCCATCTTCCCAGAAAGCACGAATCGTGGTACGTCACTTTGATCGAAGCTTTTCCTCCGGACACATCGATACGGCCTTCGGAAAGAATCTGTTTCATTATGTCCAAATAATGGAACACCGAAGGACAACCCGACATTTCCCGATAGCCGTTTTTCATTGCATTGTACGCATGTGGGGAATACGCGACGATTTTTTTCACTTCCTTTTTTCTGAACAACTCGAGGTTTTTATCCATAAGATACTCGAAAAGAGCTGTCTCTCCCATGCCCCGGGCCTCGTTTCCGTGCGAGACTTCCTCGCGTCCCAATATTCCGAAGGAAATTCCGGACTGCAGCAGAAGCCGGCCGATGGCGCGGCTGGCCGCGCCGGCCCGGGGGTGATAGGAGCCCACATCCCCCACGTAGTACAAATATTCGTCGTTGCCGTCATAAAGACGAATGCCGGTTCCATTGGCCCAGTCTCCTCTTTTCCTTTGCGGTTTTTTCCAGGGGTTCCCGAAGGCATAGACGTTTTCGAGATATTTTTGAACTCCTGGGGGCAGTATCGATTCGTCTACCAATCGCTCTCTGGCGGCCGTCATTATGTTCAGGATTTCATCCTTGAACTCGAGGCAGCAATGCTCCGTGCAATTGCCGCACATGGTGCACGAATAGAGAATTGCGGCGTAATTCCGGGAAGGCGGGATCGTTTTGTTCGCGACAGCCCGGATCAGCCACAGCCGACCGCCGGGGGAATATGTTTCCATCCGGTATCGGTTGTACGAAGGACAGTTGAAAGCGCAGTATTCCGACGGCAGCTTGCAATAGCCGCATCGAAAACATCTGTGCAAAAGATTTCCGTATGCTTCGAGGGGCATTTACCGTATCTCCCAGTGTCCGGGATTCATAATTCCATTCGGATCGAGAACCTTTTTGACTTTTTTCATCAGGCTCGCCGTTCCGGGATTCATCTTTTCCAGGATCATCTGCTGTTCTTCCATTGAAGGCTTCCATGGCACTCCTCCGATATCGAGCGCCATCCTTGTGGTTTCGACCAGGGCGTTCCTGCAATTGTCCAAGCTTTTCTCGTCCGCGCGGTTGAAAGGGTACATGAACGTGAAAATCACGCTTTGTCCCACCCCGATATTCCGAATGGTGAAAACAGGACTGTCGAAATCGTATTTTTCGGCGATAGCGCAGCCTTCCCGATATGCCTTCGGTATCAGTTCGAGAGGAAAATTGACTCCCAGGTATTCGAATCCGCCTCCTTTTTTCCGGTCGGCGATTTCCATTCCATATTTGGGCTCCGCCAGGTAATCGCGTATAAATTCAGGGGGAAACATCTCCTTCGGGATGTTGACGATTCTATCGTTTCCCTCGTGCCGGCTTGCGAGCAGCTCCTTGAAAAGCGACGCCTTGAGGTCGAACTCGGTTTGCGTGCTTGCCGTTACATACAAGACCAGCAGGTTGGTAAGACGCCTTCGTCGGGGCATTTGGTAAACCAGCACGAGAATATCCTCCATTAGTTCCGTCGATGTCAGGCTCGACAAGGCATGGGGAATCGCAGTGGAATCCGGCAGGGCGAAAAAAAGCATTTCCCTGATTTTGTGCCTGGGATATAGTTTCAAAGACATTTTGGTCACAATGCCGGTCGTACCGAACCAGTTGACGAACAATCCGATCAGGTCGGGCAATGGACTTCTGCCGAACCAATAAGGCGATATAGAGCATGAACCCAAGCGGCATATTTCCGCGCCGGGCAATACGACTTCGAGCCCGTTGATCATATCGGGATGGACCCCGTATTTGGAAAGATGGCCCGATCCGTTGAATATCGCATTTGCCGTGATCGTGGCCGTCGGCGGTGCGTCGGGCACGGAGAATCGCAATCCCGGATGGTTTTTCTTCAGATAGGCGATCAGTCCGCCAAGGGTGACTCCGGCTTCGACTACCGCGTAGCGGCTGTCTTCGTTCACCTCGACAATGGCGTCCATCCGTTTCATATCCATTGCAATGCCGCCTCGCATGGGGATCGTCAGGCCGGAAAGATTCAAGCCGCCCCCGACGGGGGTTATCGGAATGTTTTTTTGGCCGGCCGTCTCGACTACCTTTCGAACCTGCTCGACTGTTCCAGGCAGTACCAGATAGTCGACCCGTCCGGATTTGCCGGAGCCCATATCCCGCGAATAGAGAAAAAGCTCTTCCGTATTGTCGGAGACGAAATCTTCTCCGACAATGCTCTGCAACGATAAATATGTCGAATTTTTCATTTTTTTCAAAGTACCAAGCTGTTGCGGCGCCAAGGACGGGCCTGGGGGAGCGGGTTTTGCTCCCGGCGCCCCCTGCCTGTCTCAAATGGTTTTCCCGTTAGGGTCAGGGGTTTACGTTAAAGCTCACGGTCGCCGCGCAATAGACAACGGTGCATTTGTCGGCAAAGGCCTTGAGCCGTTCGTTTCCGTTCACTTCTTCCTTGAAGTAGACATTGACCATCCACTGGCCGGCAGCCGGCATTCTGAACTGCCCCTTTCCGTCGGTGAGGTAGGAACTGAGGAAAAAACCGTCCGGACCGCCGAATCCGCTGCTGGTTGCGGTAATGTACTGAATGGCGTCCCCTTCGAACCGATTGACAGGTTTGCCTAGAAAGGTAACCTCGAAAGGAACTATATCGCCCACTCGCACACGGGTCAGATCCGTTTTCGGCATGATTTCCAGATCGAATCCCAAGGGTTTGGGCGTTGTCCATTCTTTCACCGTCGTATAGCTTTTGGCATAGGCGTTGAATTTCATGCCGATCATGATCTTTTGGGGCTTTTCGATCTCGTCGATAGGTATGGGGTCCATTTTCCTTTTCCCGTTTTTATCGATGTAGGAGGTGAAATATGTTTCCTTCGACGATGCCGCAACCTGGTACGTTCCCGGTTTTGTTCCGTCTCCCATGACCAGCTTTCGGACTCCCAGATCCCCGCTTTGAACGACGATCCCGGACGGGACGGCCTTTCCCTCGTCCATTTCGACCACAGGCATGGACAAATCGGTTCTGACCGCATCCGGATCGACAAGCTCGTACTTTGCGAGCTTCAATACGGCGTGCGGAGAAGCCAAAAGATCGTCGAGGGGCAAGGAATGTCCCCATCCCAGGGTAACCAGCGCATGGCCGGGCAAATGATCGGAGGACCGGAACAGGTTGATCCACATGGTATGGGCCATTGCCGGCGCGGCCAACGCCAGAGAAACAAACACCGCCATTGCTGTCAATTTGATTTTCTTCATGATTTCTCCTTTCACTCATTTCATTCATTCGTTAATAAAGGACTTCTAAAACCGATAGGTGATCGTGGTACCGATGGTTCTTGGTTTCCCGTCTTCCACAATGGTGTATCCGCCCACGTATTCGGATTTGTTGGTCAGGTATTCTTCGTCGAAAAGGTTTTTGCACCAAAGGCTGACGCCAAAGGAGTCGCCTTGGTATCCAACGGACAGGTTCACGATTTCGTACGAGTCGATTTTGTGGATGTTTTTGGCGTCCGTGTAGAAGTCGCCTACGCCCAGAAGATCTGTTCTGGCGAAATATCCGGATGGAAGGGTATAGCTTATTCCTATGTTGAAAGTGTATTTCGGGGCAAAAGTAAGGTAATTGTCTTCGTAATCGTATTGTCCGCCGGTCTCTTCGTCGGACACCCATTCGTCGATCTTTGCATCGCTGATCCCCAGGCCGCCGGACAAGGTCAGGCCCGGCAACGGACGGGCCTGTACATCCAGTTCCATGCCGCGCGAGTAAGCCTTGGCCGCATTGGTAATGCTTCTTACAGCCGGACCCGCCAGGTATTCCTGCACCTGTTTGTCCTTGACATCGATATAATACAGGGCTGCATTGACCTGTAGGCGGTTGTCGAGCCAGGAGGTCTTCGCTCCGGCCTCGTAATTCCAGGTGAATTCCGGATCGAAGGCCAGATTGTCGGAACTGCTGGCAAACGCGTAATCGAACCCGCCTGCCATCATTCCCCTGGCAACGGTGACATATCCCATGGTCGTATTTGTCAAATCAACGGACACGGTGGCTTTCGGCAGTAATTCATTGTGTTCGAAATCGGCCGAATAGGGATCGGGAAGCATATTGTTTTTCTGCTTTCCGTCGGATTTCTGATGATCGTACCTGAGTCCTGCGGTCAGATGCACGCGGTCGAAAAAGGTAAAGGTGGTCTGGCCGAAAAGCGCATATCCCTCGTTGTCGAAATCCGTGTCCCGGCTCATGCCGAAAAATTCGGCTTTCGCTTCGTTGTCGTCGCGGAATCCGTAGACGCCGAAGAGCCATTTTACTCTTCGGTGTTCTTCAGGCGAAAGAATCCGGATTTCCTGACCCACGGTCCGGTTTTCAAATACAAAATGCTGGTCCGGAAAAGTGAATGGCCCGAACTCGCCGTCATTTAGGAAATCGGTTTCGAACTCATTGTGGGTAGTGATGGAAATCAAGTCGAAGGACGTTCCCGAGTACTTTGCCTTAAGAGCCTGGCCGTAGTTTTTGTCTTCCCATCGGTTACCTCCGTCCCAGTTGATGCGGTAGCGATCCGTCCGTCCTGGCCCTTCAATGTATCGAACATAGCCGTATCCGTCGTCGTTTTCATATCCATTGGCGTTAATAGAGATGTCCGTCTGATCGTTCGGGGTCCACCTGAGGGTGGCTTTGCCGGTTTTATGGCTGATTTTCCCGGCCTCGTCGTCTCCATCGTATTCGTTTTTCGTGTAGCCGTCCGATTCCGTGATTTGGAAAGCGCCTCCCAGATACAATTTATCCTCGATGACAGGACCGCTAATCCCGGCGCCCGATTTGATAAAAAGCGGGTTGTCGTCGGGGGTATCGTAGATTCCCGTCTCGGCGAACACTTTCCCCTCAAAGGAGTTATCCGGCTGTTTGGTGACGATTTTAATGGCCCCTGTCTCGGTATTCCGACCGTAAAGCGTACCCTGGGGTCCCCTGAGAATCTCCACCCGTTCTATGTCGACGAGATCGGGGTTTTGCATGAAAGACATGGGATAATTGATATCGTCCACGAAAAGCCCGACGGAGGTGTTGAGAATCACATTATGGGAAGAAATCCCCCTGATGAAGACCATGTTCTGGTTGGTATTTTGCTTTGAGTAAAGATTGGGCGTGAAATACGTCAGTTCTTTGATATTGTCGATGCCGGCATTTTCCAGCTCGATATCCGAAAAAACCTCCATACTTATGGGAACCTTTTGTACGTTTTCTTCCCGCTTTTGCGCCGTCACCACAACGGCTTCTATTTCCTGAACTCCGAAATTCTCCTGGTCCGGTTCTACATTTCGATCGTCGGCATTGCCGACAACGGCCATGGCCAGGCACAGGATAAAAGCAACTCCGATCCGAATGGACGTATCCGTCAGAAATCGTATCCTGTTTTTCAAGTTCTTTGCACTCATCTCAAATTCCTTTCCCTCGACCTGTTCGAAAAGAGCGTTTTTCCGATAGGATTCATGATTGTATTTTTCCCGATCCTTGCAATGGTCGGGCAATTAAAAGTAAAATCTCGTTTTCAAGTAAAGCATATCGTTGTCGTCATATTGTCCCAAGATTGAATGGGATGGACCTTCAAAGAAGATGAAACCTAACTCGAGCATGATTTTGTCTCCTATTTTGTATTCGCCGAAAATTTCCGTGGCGGCTCCCTCGTCGCTGGTGTAAACCGTTCCTCTCAGCCCTGCCTTGAGATCGTCGTCCAGGAACAGGCGGTTGATCTCGTAGGTGAATCCGTGGGAATATTTCCGGCATTGCAGATCCTCGGCTCCGTTTTCGAGGATGGAACCAAAGCATTGAAAGTTGAAATAGGTGTTGTCGTTGGAGGTATAATCCCAGCCGAAAACCCCTTCGTAAAGATCTCTTTCCTCCGGCCCGGAACCGTCTTGAAGCGCATAATGCAAATCGTGTTTCAGCGCCAGCTCTCCCCGCACGGTGCTTTTCCCGAATCCATTGGCGAAGGCAAGGCCGATCGCCCAGAACCTTGGATATTCGGCTGTCGCTTTCGGATTCGAGTTCGTCTCTTCCATTTTCAGGAAAGGAGAATCGGAAAAGCCATTGAAATAGATCAACGACAGATCGACGCCGGCCAGGTTGGTCATAATCCTGGCGGCCGCCTCGCTGTCGCCGACCCAGCGATCCGGCTCGTTTCCGGTATCCAGGACGAGTTCGCCGTTTTCGGCGGCCGTATTCAGGCTCCGGAATCGTCCTTCCCACGGGCTGTCGGGTTCCGGAACGCCAGACACCTCGCCTTTGGGAAGCCATATCAAATCGAAATGAAGATTCCGGATATCCTGCATCCAGTTCAAAAGCCAGACGGATCGCCGCGAATCGGATCTGGCGCCGCTTACAGGATCGTCAAGATCGACGGGATTGATCAGATCCATGGGATTGACCCCGTCGCCGGTCCCCCATCTTACGATGGTTTTTCCGACGATCAGGGCGGCCTTTTCCATTTTCAACGTCAGAAAGGCATGATGAAGATCGATGTCAAAGGCATGCCTGTTTTGTCCGTCTTCCATCTTCACGGCCGGATCGTAATCTGCAGTGCAACTGCCGAATCCACTGACATGATTCCTGTCGAAGCTCGCCTCCAGCCAAAGTCTCTGCCGCAACGACACTGGATCGCCGAAATCGGCCGATCGGAGTTGATTCCGGCTTTCCAGATACCCTCCGGCGTAGCAGTCTTTTTTTCCTTTCTCCTGCGCTTCTTCGGCGCATTGGGAAACGTCGTCGTTCCCGAAAGGATCTCCGTCCAGTTCCGCCAATGCATGGCTTGCATGAAGGAGAAGAAAAGACAGCACGGCGACGAGGACGGGATGGGCGAAAGCATTCGTCTTCATTCAAGCCCTGACGTTGAACGTAAGGGTGCTGTGGTAATAGAGTTTGGAACAATCCCCCGCGAATTCCTTGTATTCGCTTTCCGGGCCGATATCTTTGAAATTGAAAGCGACGATCATCCATTGGCCGGCCGAGGGCATACGAAAACGTGCCCTGCCATTCACGAGATAGGCCCCCAGAAAAAAGCCTTCCAGCTCGCCCCCCGCTTCGCCGCCAAAGGTGTTGCTTTTGGCCAGCAAATATTCGAGATCGCCTTGCGAGTTGCAGGTAAAGGGTTTTCCCAGAAATTTCGCTTCGAACGATACCCAGTCTCCTATATGGATGTTGCTCAGGTCGTCGAGCGGCATCAATTCCAGTTCATGGCCAAGGGGAGTCGGTGGAGTCCATTCGTTTACGGTCAAAAATGATTTGGCGAAATACCTGATTTTCGATCTGATCGTTTTGCCGTTCATCCCCGGGAGATCCGCAATCAGTTCCTTGGTGGCGACCGCGACCTGGTAGGTTCCGGATTTCGTTTCGGGATGGACGCGTATTTTTTGGGCCGCCACGTCGCCGCTTTCCACCGTCAGGCCGGAAAGGGTCGCAATCAACTCTCCGTATGAAGGGCGGGGCATGGGAAGATCGGTTCTGCGCAGATCCGGATCGATCAATTCGTAGGTTTCCAGAGGAAGCGCAAGATCCCTGCTCATTATAAAATCGTCCATCGGAAGAACATGCCCTGCGGCTAGAGAAACATTAAAATGCTTTGGCGGGTTTTCAAATTCGCAGGTGTGCAATATGAACGAATTCGATACGTTTATCCAAATTTTTCTTGCCATCGGTCGGTCTCCTTTCTGTAGACAGTAGTTGGTTGGTTCTTCGTTTATCGTTTGAGATTGCTCTGGTCGAACATCGAATCCTCAAGGCCGGTATTATGCTGGATATCTTTGTATGTGACGGTCGTTTTGGAGTCTTTTTCGGGTGTTTCGATCACGCCGCGAGTAATGCACCAGATACCGTCTATCTGCTTGAATCCGCCGTACAAGGCTGTTTTGAAGAGTCGATCTCGTTTGTTGTAGTATTCGATCCTTACCGGCAGCCAGATATCTTTTCTGACCCACACGACACGTTTCGAATACCCGGTGTCATTCTGTTTCCTTGCCTTCATTTCGACTTTGTAGCAGTCGGCCCCGAAAAGGGATTCGGACCCTACGAGCCGGTGTTCGTCGTCGTCCACTTCTCGGGGAGAGACGTCTTCCAGAGCCAGATCGCTTCTCATGAAGGCGTTCTTCTTGCCGCCGCCGCCGATTCGCCGGACCAGGTTTTCGCTCGACATATACACCCACATGTCGTCGTCCGCATCGAAGTCCGCGTAGTTCCAGGTCAGATACATGGTGTCCCGGACATCCGGCGGTTCGACAAACCGGATCAACTGACGTTCGTCCTTGCCGTACTTTTTCTGAAACGACAGCATTTCCCGGATCAGTTTCTGCCCCCGGCGTTCGATCACCATGGTCGTATACATTTTCCTGTCGGCGCTTGTGTCGACCTCGTCCATCTTCACCGCGACGTCCCGACCGTTTACCTCCCCTTGTACCCGGCCGGGCCATCCACAAACGCAAAACAGGATAAACGCCAAGCAACAAATCCCGTTCTGGGTTATCGTACTTTTATGCATAGCTTTTTTCCTCCGGTTTTCGTGAAACGAGCGAACTTTCTTCGGAAGGCGTAATTTTCGCTCCCAACGGCTTGAACAGCAGAAAAATGGCAGGGGAAACGAAAACATCGGCCAAAAAGGTCAGAGAGAATGCAAATCCGCTCAAAAGCCCGAAACGGATCCATCCGTTCATAACGGAAAACATGAAGCAGGAAAAACCGAGAACCAAGATAATTGTTGTGAAAAGAATCGGTCTTCCCGCTTCCCGCAGCGTTTTGCCCAACGCTATTTCATAATCGCCGGAAAGATCGAATTCACGGCGAAACCGGACAAAGAAATGGACGGTGTCGTCCACGCCCACGCCAATAATGATGGCGCTGATGCTCATGATGATGGGATCCATGTACAGCCCCGTAAACCCCATCAGCCCAAGCACGCTCACCGCCGGGAAAATATTGGGAATCATGCTGATCAATCCCAGTTTGAAAGACCGGAGAACCAAACTGAGCAACAGCGCAATGACGCAAAAGGCGGATATGAATCCCACCTTCTGGCATTCCGCCATATTGTCTGTCAAGGCTGCCGACAATTCGATGGAACCGGTGATTTCGACCTTCGCGGAATCGTCGAAAATCCGTTTCGCTTTTTCTTCCATGTCCGAAATAATCCGACGGGCATCGAGGGTATCCATGGACCGGGTGCGGATGTTGAGCCGGACCATGCTGCTGTCGAAACTCAACACCTTGTCCATTTGATTGCCCCCGGATATCTCGTAGGTCAAGAGGTATTCGGCCAGGGCGGCATCCGATTCGGGCAGGGCGTAATAGGATATGTCGCCTCGATGGAGCGCTTGCCTCATTTTTTTCAAAAGATCGAGGATACTGAAGGTGTCCATGGCCAAAGGATGCCCCTTTGCATAGGTTTCGAGTTCATCCAACTTGCGAAGGAACTCCAGATTTTGGGTTCCGTTTTCCTTTTGCGTGTCCACCATGATTTCCAGGGCCATGGAACCGCCCATCTTGGCGTCCACATTATCGATGGCCCGTCGCACAGGGGATCTTTCCGTCAGAAGTTTGGAGGTATTGGTTTCGATTCGCAGCAGGGGCGTTCCTGCGGCAAACAATACGAACAGAACCAGAAAAACGGACAGGATCTTTTTGGGGTGCCGGACATTCGTCCGATAAATCCAATTCAGGACCCGGTCGAAAAGGTCGTTTCTTTGTTCCCGGTCTTTCTTCTTTTTCGAAAAATCTTTTCCGAAAGAATAGAAGAAAGGAAAGGTCAGAAAAGTAATCAGCAGAACAAAGACCACTCCAACGCCCATGCATACTGCCATTTCCCGAAACGGCGCTATAGGGGCCGTCGCAAAGCTCAAAAAACCGGCCGCCGTTGTCAAGGTGGTAAAGACGCAGGGCAGGGCCAGCCGTTTCATGCTTTTTACGATGGCGTCCCTCTTGTTTTCCCCTTCGCCCATGTAGTTGTTGAAAGCCGCGACCAGATGCATGGCATCGGCAATCCCGACGCACAAAAGCAGTACCGGAAGCCCCATGACCATCAGATTCAAGTCGTAGCCGATGATTTTGATGGCCCCGAAGGTCCATACGATCCCTATGAATACCACCCCCAGGGGAACAATAACGCCTTTGACGCTCCGGGACATGGATGCCAGAAGAACAATCTGCACCAGGAGACAAATGAGCAGAAACATGGGCGTTTCTTTTTCCGCGATCTTGTTGTAGCTGTATTCGAAAACGGGATCGCCCACGATATACGTGTCCAAATTTTTATAAGCCGGAAGATTCACGATATCGAAGACGGTTTTGGCGACCTCGGAAGCCGGTGCGGTCCTGTCCTGAGGATAGGGAGACATCTCCAGAAGAATGGCGCCGGTTTTGCCGTCCTGCGAGATATAACGGTCCAGAAAATCCGGGTCCGACAAGGCTTTTCTCTTTCGCGTTTCCAATTCCTTCGGGTCGGCGGGTATATTTTCGAACAGTTCGACAATTTCAATGCCGTCCCCCGCCTGCTGAATATATTCGGCGTTTCCCACCCAAGTCGCGTCTCTCAGATAAGGAACCCCTTTTTCCAGGTCGCGGGCGAGCCTGTCGGCCTGGTCCAGGATTCCGGGCTTGAAAAAGTCGTCGGTTTCAATAAGGATATAGACGAAATGTTTGTTGCCGAAGTTTTGCTTGAATTTGTCAAGCCGTGCCGTCACCGGATCGCCATCGACGAACCAGGACTCGAAAGCGCCGTCGAACTCAAGCCCCTGGGACTGTTTCATGAAAAAAACGGTGAAAAGAATCAGGCAAAAAAGAGACAGCCACCTGAATTTCAGGGTTGCTCTGGCAAAGGTATCAATCCATCGCGCGTGCCAGGTTTGGTTTTTGCTCATCGATTTTTCCTTTCTTTTTTATCTTAAGGGCGGTTTGATATATCCTGAACGAACAAAACAGGAGAGACAGGTCGCCGACAATTCCTCGTCCAGGAGAGGGAATTCCATTCCGCTGCCTGCAATTGCGGCACGGGTGTTCGCGACATCGAACCTTGTCGAAGAAAGGTCCTCCAGTCCGTCGGGCAAGCTGCCGGGCAACAGGGGCAACAAAGGATAGAGGGCGTTTTCGCGGGAATCGTCGGCGTCTTTCGTTAAAGTCTCCAGCCATTTTTCATAGGGGACGGTCTTCAGATCGAAACCAAAGTTTCGAATCCAATCGGCGATTCGGTCGATTCCTACTCTGTTCGGATTTGTCAAATGAAAAACCCGTCCGTCGCATTTTTGTTCGCACGACAGCCATACGATGCACCGGCTAGCAAAATCCACCGGCAGGACATCCACCGCCGCATGGACCCGGGGCGCCAAGCCCGTCTGGATGCAGCTTTTTATCGTTCGGCAAACCATGTCGTCCAGGTTGGACCGTCCGGTTCGGCTGTGCCCGGCGATCATGCCGGGCCTGTAAACGATACCGGGAAGCCCCCGGGACATTGCCCTCCGGACAAGCTTTTCCGCCACCCATTTGCTTTGGGGATAGCCGCCGGGCAGAATGCCTTCCTCGGGAAGTCCGTCCGATTCGAAAACGGTTTTCGCCCCATGGTCGCCCATGACGAAAAAGACGGAGGTGGTGGAAATATGGTGGACCGGCTTGATTTTTCCCCGAGTGGCCAGTTTGAGAACTTCAAGAGTTCCCATGACATTGACGGGTTTGAGATTTTCATATGCGTATGAAAACCGGGTTTGGGCGCCATTATGGTAGATGGCATCGATCCTGTCGGACAGACGTTGGAACGATTCTCGGGCAAGACCGAAAAATGGTTTCGACAAATCGCCGGAAATCGGTATCACCCGCCGAAGATCCGAATGCTTCACGGACAGTTCGTATCGGGCCTGGCTCTGTCGAAGCCTTTTCGCTCCCTCGTTTTCGTCTTTCGAACGAACCAGGCAGTAGATTTTGGCCCGGGTCTGCTCCAGCAACTGTTCCAGCAAAAAGCTTCCCAAAAACCCGGTGGCTCCCGTAAGAAAGATATGCTCCGGTTCGTCTATGGCGGAATACTCCATCTTTCCCGGCAATACGCCCGAATCGAGGAGTTCGTCCGCCTCCCTCGCAAGATCCCGAATCGTCGTCGCATCCGCCGGCATGGCCGGGTTGGTTTTCGCCTTGTCGATGTACTTGGCCTGTTCGGCAATGGTCGGCAACTCGAAGAATTTCGGCAGGGGCATTTCGACCGAAAAATGCTTCTTCAAGTTGAGAACCGCCCGGGTGGCAAGCAGGGAATCGCCGCCCGACTGGAAAAAATCGTCATGGACGCCGTGAGATTTCGTTTCGAGGATTTCGCGCCAGATACCAGCGACATCGCTTTCCGTTTTGCTTCGAGGAAGCGTGGATTCCTTTCCCGAAACCGGGTCGGAAACATTCGTTTCGGAAAGCGCCTTGCGGTCGATCTTGCCGTTGTCCGTCAACGGCAGTTCGTCCAGAAACACATGGGAGCGGGGAACCATATAAGCCGGGAGTTTTTCTTCCAGATAGGTTTCCAGCGCATTCCGTTCCAGGACGGGCCCCGGCGTCAACACCACGTACCCCGTAAGTTTCTTGTGTCTTCCATGGGTCGAGACGGAGACCGCCGCTCTGCTTACCCGGGGATGTTTCATCAGGTTTGCCTCGATTTCGCCCAATTCGATACGATACCCGCCGATCTTGACTTGAAAGTCTTCCCTGCCCAGAAATTCGATATGGCCTTCCGGCGCATACCTCCCCAGATCTCCGGTCCGGTAGAGCCTCTCCCCGGTTCGAGGATGACGGACGAATGCATTGCCGGTTTTTTCATCGTCCCGCCAATACCCTTTGGCAAGACCCGTCCCGCCAATATAGAGCTGGCCCGGCACCCAGTCCGGGCATTCTTCCATCGAGGCATTCAGTACATATATCCGCTGGTTGGCCATTGGACGACCATACGGAATGCTCTTCCAATGGGGGGCGACGTCCGCGACGGGATAAAGAACGGACCAAATGGAGGCCTCGGTCGCGCCGCCCAGACTGACAACCTGTATTCCGGAGCCCAGCGCCTCGATTCTTTCCGGCAAATCCAAGGGTATCCAGTCGCCGCTCAACAGGGCCAGCCGTAGGGCGTCCAATTCGGAAGAGGTTTCTCTGGCGACGAATTCGACCAGCATCTCCATCAGGGCCGGCACGGAATTCCATACGGAAACCTTGTTGCTTTTCATCATGTCAAGCCAATGGGCCGGATCCTTGATACCGGAGGGATCGGGCATGACGATGGCCGCCCCGGCGGACAAGGCCCCGAAAATATCGAACACGGACAGATCGAAGTTGAGGTTGGACAGGGAAAAGACTCTGTCTTCCGGCTCGATTCGATACCTTTTGCCGATATCCAGCACGGTGTTGACGGCCCCCCGATGATCGATCATAACCCCTTTTGGTCGCCCGGTGGAACCGGAGGTGTATATCACGTATGCCAAGTCGTCGGGGATCGAAGCGCTCTCTATATGTTTCCAATCGTTTTCGCGTCCTTTATGCGGTTCCAGAAGATCGACGTAATGAATATCGACCGAATCGGGAACGTTGATTCTATCCCTAAGCCGCGACTGGCCGAGTACGACCTTCGCCTTCGCATCTTCCAGAATGTGCCGGAACCGCTCCTCGGGCAGATCCGGATCGACGGGCAGATAGGCTGCGCCGGCGGATAGGATGCCCAGCACTGCGGCCACCTGCTCCCATCCCTTCTCCATTGCCACGGCAACCAATGTATTGGGCAATACCTTGTTTTCTATTTCGTCGGCGATCCGGCAGGCATAATTCGCCAATTCGCCATAGCTCAGAGTCCGTCCGGAGGAAATCACCGCCGTTCGCTCCGGCGTTTTAGCGGCATGTTCGAAGAAAAGGGAATGAAGCAATTTGGATGGAACCGGCGCCTTTGTGGCGTTCAAGGCGACATGGGCTTCAATCTGATATGCCGGCAGAAGGTCGTGGGTTGTCCGATGCCATATGGCTTCCTCTCCGGAAAGGGAGATCAGCAGATCGCAAAAGGCATTGAACATGTCGTCCAAAACCCCCGGCGGGAAAACGGCTTCCACGGCATCCCAGAATATGGCCAGGCTGCCGTTCAATTCGGAAACTTGCAGATCGATGGACACCTGCGGTGTCTGGCTTACGCCATTGACGATTCGGCCCGGCGTTCCGAAGACGTTGTCCCCCTGATGGTCGTGTTCCGTATATATCAGGTTGCTGGTGAACACCGTATACATCGGGTCCCTGTATTCTGCGTTTTTCCTTCTCGCAAGTTCCCTTAGAACCTGCACGCCGCTGAACGAGCGGAATTCCATGTCCCGCCAGAACTGTTTTTGCAGTTTTTCCGCCCTGGCCTTGAAAGAGAGTTCCGGACAATGGCGTATTTCCAGGCACAGAATAGAGGTGAAATCTCCGACGATATCGTTGACCTGCGGATGCACCGGCAATCGGTTAAAGAGACTGACATTGATCGCATAGTCTTTGTCTTTGCTCCACCGGGACAGGATCTCCGCGTAAACCGCCATGAGAAGACCGGAGGGCGTAAGGCCGACCTTGGAGGCGCGGTTTTTGAGTATCGACCACGCCTCGGCCTCGAACCGCCGGCTTCTTCGGACAAATTCGGGCCGCTCTATCGCATTCAGGCTTTTAATCGTCGGAAGGGAGGGCGGGGATGGAAATTCGGCCAGACGGTTCGTCCAGTATTCTTTCGACTTCTTGTACGATGTCGATTCCCTGTATTTTTGTTCTCCCAGAACATAATCCCTGAAGGTGATTTCAAGGGGCGACATCTTGTCGGCATTGTCTGTGTAGCTCTGCCATGCTTCGTAAACGATCAGGCCGATGCTGTGAACGTCGGCGAACAGCAAGTCGATGCTGAAGTGGAGAACCACGTGTCCTTCGGGGAGACAGGACGCCCTGACTTCGAACAGCGGCCAGCGCGAGGTGTCCGCGACCTTTGCGGACATGGTGTCGCGTATTGTGTTCAGAGCGGACTGAACGCCCTTTTCGTCTTCGCCGCTCAGATCCAGCCTTGCAATGACGTACTCGGGAACCGTTTCCAGAATTTTCTGCCTGCCGTCCGGCAATACGACCATTCGCATCATGTCATGCCGATCGATGGCATGCCGCCACGCTCGATTGTACCGATCCACATCCAGTGCATCGAAGTCCATTTCAAAATAGGCGTGGCATGCGACATTGTTTTTGCCCGTGATGCCGTTTCTGCCAACCCAGTATGCCTGCTGAATGTCGGTCAGGTCGAAGGGTTCGTACCGGCCGGCGGGATCGGGGGGCACGGCGAAGGCGGTCTCGACAGGCGCGCCGGGGGCGGGAGCGGCCGACTCCAGCTCCGCGGCGAACTCCCTTGCAAGAGCTTCGACGGTCGGGTTTTCGAACAGCTTGTGGGGCGCGATCCTGAGCCGCAGGTCGTCGCCGACGGTTTGTGCCAGGGTAAGAAATATCAGGGAGTCCATGCCCATCTGGAGCAGGTCCCCGTCCGGAGCGATACCGTCCGCGTCCAGGCCGAGGGCTTCGGAAACTTTCCGCGTCAGATAAGCCACCAGCAGTTCGCGCCGTCCGTCCCCGGAGGCCCCTTCAAGAGTCGCCAGGAAGCCCGAAGCCTTCTTCGGCGCGGACGCCGTCTTGTCGTGCCTGCGGGCGAGGTCGGAGAACAGGGGGGCGTCCTTCAGATGCGCGTTGTCGAAAAACCGCCTCCAGTCCATTTTCGCGATACAGGCCTGGGGCAGGTCCATGACGCGGGAGAAATAGCCCAGGGCCTCCCCGGGCGAAAAGGATTCCAGGCCGGACTTTTTCCGGAGCAGGGAGCCCTTCTCGTCTTGCGCGATCATCCCCGCCCCCGCGAAGGCGCCCCAGTTGACGCTGGTTCCGGGCAGCCCCAGGGATCTCCTGTGCCGGGCCAGGGCGTCCAGGAAGCCGTTTGCCCCGGCGTACGCGGCCAGGCCGTGCCCTCCCCACAGGGACGATATGGAGGAGAAGAGGACGAAATGGTCGAGGTCCGATTCGAGGGTGGCGAGGTGGAGGTTCCATGCCCCCTCCACCTTGGGGGCCATGATCCTTTCCGCCTCCTCCAGGCTCTGGCGCAGCGCGTCCCCCTCGCCGGGCACGCCGGCCAGGTGGAACACCCCCTTGAGCGGCGGCATGGACTTCCCGACGGCGCGGACGATCCTCGGGAGAGCCTCGGGATCGACGACGTCGGCCTTTTCGACCCGCACCCGGACCCCCCTCCTTTCGAGCGCTTCGATCTTCTCCAGCGCCAAAGGACCTGGTTCTCCCCTGCCTGTCAGGACCAGGCTTCCCGCCCCGTTGTCCGCCAGCCATTCGGCGGTCTCCAGGCCGACGCCGCCGAGCCCTCCGGCGAGGAGATAGGCGGCGTCGGCGCGGAAGAGCGGAGCGGCCTGCGCCGGCTGGCCCCCGTCGGGAAGCGGGGCCAGCCGGGGAACATAAAACGTATCGCCGCGGAGGGCGATCTCCCCCTCCGGGCCGCCGCCTCGAATCAATTCCCAGACGCTCCGGACCTGGCTTTCGCCGCCGGAGGGGTCCAGGTCGAATATACGGACATTCAGTTCGGGGTGCTCCTGCGCCAGGCATTTTCGCATTCCCCACAGGGGGGCCTGCCGAACGTCCACCGTATCCATTTCCGGCGCGACCGCCTGCGCGCCCCTGGTCAACAGGCAGAATCGCGTTACCGGGCGCCCGGTGCCGGCGACGGCCCGGAGCAGACGGACCGCGCTCGAATAGGCGCGGAAAACGCCTGCTTTGACTTCTTCCGTCCTCGGTCGCGCGGCGGGCGGCTCCATCCCTACGCAATGGATGGTGCCTTTGCAGCGCAGACCGAGATCGGGCAGCTTTTCATTGAAGATGTATTCCAAGACCTTTTCGCTCGGGCCGATGCCGGATAAAACCGTATCGTTTAGGCGAATATCGTCTCCGTTTTTCAGCAGGCGGCCGTCGGGATAGAGTACGACGGCGGTTTCGTCGTCCGCAGCCATCGAGCGTGCGAGGCTTTCGGCGACTCCCACCCGGTCACCGAGGACGAACCAGCAGTCGCCCGGCGACCTTTCCGCAGGCCCTTGCGCGGGAAAAAGACGCTCCCTATCCGCAGTCCTCCATCGAATCCCGTAGCTCGCGGGCTCTCCGGCGTTCCGGGAAAGCGCGCCCGCCGGCGCGCGGCGCATGTAGACCCCCAGTATCTGAGCGACGGGCTTCGTCCGGGGATCGAACAGCCGGAAATCGACCACGAAGCCGGAGTCCTTCGGGCTCCCGCCCCCCCGGACGGCGGCGTGGCAGAAGACCTCCTCCGGCATGGCCGAAAGATAGCGGACGTCCTCGACGCCCACGGGCAGGAAAACCCCGTCCGCGCTTCCGTCCCGGCCGGGGACGGCGAACAGGGTCTGGAGGCAGGGCTCGAGGATGGAGGGGTGCAGCCGGCAGGCGCCGGCCTCGGCCAGAAAGCCGTCGGAGAACGCTATTTTCCCGAGCGCCTCGCCCTTCCCGGTCCGGATTTCCTCGAACCACCACGGGCCGTCGCCGCCGTCGGAGGCGTCGTCCGCCGCGCGCAGGCCGGAGACGAACTCCCGGATGTCGAGCGGGCGGCCGCATCTTGCGCGGATGTCCTCGAGACCGGCCGTTTCATCGGTTTCGGCCTCCGCGGCAATCCGGCCGGACGCGCACCGTCTCCAGTCCTCACGGGACGGAGCCGCCGCCTCCCGCCGGCGGAATATTTCGAAGGGCGCGTCCCCTTTTCCTTCGGCGTCCGGCCCCAGCACCACCTGGACGGTCGAAAACGGCTCGTCTTCGCCGACCCGCATGGCTTCGTGCTGGATGTAGTCCTTCAAGGCGATTCTTTCGGTCCCGCGGCATGCCCGCCATGCGGCCAGGGCCATCTCCCAGCAGGCGCCCACCGGAACGACGGTCTTGCCGTGGACGACATGGCTTTTCAAGAACGGATCGGTTGCGGTCGATATTTCGAACTGGCACACCGGCGCCGCGCAGGCGAGCCGTTGCCCCTTGAAGGGGAGCGTCCCGCCGTCGCGGCTCTCCGCGACGGCCCACCTCGTGGAAGGCTGGCGGCTTTGCGCCCAATACCGCTTGCGGGAAAACGGATAGGTGGGCATGGGGATTCTGCGATGGGAACCGCCGCTGTAGACCGCCTCCCAGTCGACGGCCTTTCCGGCGAGATAGGCGCCTTTCAAGTCTTCGAGGAAGCGGGAGAGCGCTTGGGTCGAATCGCGGCCGGGGAGGGGAGAGGACGGAAACGCGCCGGAGCCTTCGGAGACCTCGACGCCCTCCTCGAAGGCGTCCAGCTGCTCCGGAAGATCTCGGCGCGACCGGGCGATGGCGGCGAAGCGGCACGGGAAGTGGGCTCTTCCGGCGTTCGCCGTGAAGCAGACGTCGCCCAAGGGGGCGTCGGGATTCTCCCGGAGGAACCGGGCGTAGTTCGCGACCTGCCTCTTCAGCGCGGACGGGTCCTTCGCCGAAACTGCCATGAGATGCAAGGGGGCGTCCGTCGGCTCGGCGCGCGGGGGCGGCTCGGGGGCCTGCTCCAGAACGACGTGGGCGTTGGTCCCGCCGAACCCGAAGGAGCTGACGCCCGCCCGCCGGGGACGGCCGTTCGTCTTCCAGGGGGAGGGCTCGGCGTTGACGTAGAACGGGGAGTTCCGGAAGTCGATCTTCGGGTTGGGCCTCTCGTAGTTCAGGCTGGGCGGCAGGAGGCCGTTTTTCAGGGAAAGGACCGTCTTGATGAATCCGGCGACGCCCGCCGCCGTGTCCAGATGCCCGATGTTGGTCTTCACCGAGCCTATGGCGCAAAAGCCGGTCTTGCCGGTTTGGGCCTTGAAAACCCTGTTCAAGGCTTCTATTTCCACCGGATCTCCAAGGGCTGTGCCGGTTCCGTGCGCTTCGACGTACGAAACGGAAGCCGGATCGATTCCGGAAACGATTTGCGCTTCCCGGACCACCTCCACTTGTCCCTCGACACCCGGTGTGGTGTACCCCGCTTTTTGGGAGCCGTCGTTGTTGACGGCAGAGCCGAGGATCACCGCGTAAATATTGTCACGGTCGGCAACGGCGTCTTTCAGCCTTTTCAAAAGGACAACCCCGACGCCGTTTCCCGGCGCCATCCCGTTGGCGTTGGCGTCGAAGGCCCGGCAATGTCCGTCCGGAGACAGGATCAATCCTTCCTGAAACAAGTATCCTCTCTTTTGCGGGACGACAAGGGATACGCCTCCGGCGAGAGTCATATCGCAGGCCCCGCTCAAAAGACTGTCGCAGGCCAGGTGGATTGCCACAAGGGATGTGGAGCAAGCCGATTGAACGGTAATGCTCGGCCCTTTCAAATTGAGTTTGAAGGAGACTCGCGAGGTAAGATAGTCCTTGTCGTTGGCGACAAGCGCATGCAGGCCGGCGGCGTTTTCCGGAGAACCGTCCAGCTTCAAGACATTGGTCAGGTAGGTACTCATTTTGGAACCGGCAAAGACACCGATCGCCCCGTCATAGCGGCCGGTGGCATAACCGCCGTCCTCGAGCGCCTCCCATGCCGTTTCAAGAAACAGGCGCTGTTGCGGGTCCATGATTTCGGCTTCTTTCGGAGAATAACCGAAAAACGAAGCGTCAAACAGGTCTTCGCCCTCAAGAACGAATCCCGCCTTTACATATTCGGGACGATTCACATCCGACGGATTGGCGCCGGACTCGGCCATTTCCTCGTATGAAAACGCCGTGAGGGATTCGACCCCGTTTTTCAAATTGTCCCAGAATCGGTCGATGTTTTCGGCTCCGGGAAACCGGCAGCCCATACCGATAACGGCAATGGCGTCCGAATTGTTCATGATCGTATTTCCTTTCGCAAAATATGGATTAAACGGTTTGCTCGTGGGGTTTGCGGGAAGCGGTTCGATAACTTCTTCTCTTCGATTCCATCCTGGTTTTTCCCCGTTTGTCGGCACGGTCGATGGAAGCCGACTCTTTCGCTTTTCTATCGATGAATTCCGCAAGGGAACGGATGGTCGGATACTCGAATATGTCCACGACGGAAACCTTTTTTTCGAAGGTTTCGTTGAGCCGGTTTTGCAATTGTACAAGATGCATGGACGTGGCCCCGATATCGAAAAAAAGGTCCATGGCGCCGACGCTGTCAATCCCGACCAGTTCCTTGACAAAGTTCGAAATCGCCTGTTCGGTCTCCGTTTCGGGTGCGGCAAATTCGGAGTTTGTTTTTCCGAAAGAGATTCTTTGGGGGTCGGCGAGCTTTTTGCGGTCGATTTTTCCGTTGGCCGTCACGGGAAAGGACTCGCATTCGAAATAAAACGACGGGATCATATATTCCGGAAGCGACTGTTTGAGAGCTTCCTTTATGTCGCTTTCCGAATATGAACGATCTTTGCGCGGGACGAGATGGCCGGCGAGATACTTGTTTCCCCGTGAATCCTCCAAGGGAACGACGACCGCATCCATAATGCCGTCCAGTTGTTTCAGCGTGGACTCGATCTCGCCCAGTTCGATCCGGTACCCGTTGATTTTCACCTGTTGATCCTCCCTGCCCAGGAACTCTATGTTTCCGTCAGGCAGAAACCGTCCCAGGTCGCCGGTACGGTAGAGGGGAATACCGGTTGAAGGATGCCGGACAAAGCTCGCCTCGGTCTTCTTCTTGTCCCGCCAATATCCCCTGGCAAGGCCCGTCCCGCCGATATGCAGCTGGCCGGTTGTCCAGACCGGGCAATCTTCCATGTTCTCGTTCAAGACATAAACCTGTTGACGGGTCATGGAGCGGCCGTAAGGAATGCTTTTCCACTGGGCATCCACTTTGCCCACGGGGTATAGGATCGACCAGATCGAAGCTTCTGTGGCTCCTCCCAGGCTGACGATTTCGGGATGACCGCCGACGGCCCTGATTTTTTCCGGTAAATCGAGCGGTATCCAGTCGCCGCTGAGAAGCACCAGGCGAAGGGAATCGGGGATACGTTCGCGGCTGCCGGCGGCATACTCCACGAGCATCCGCATCGTTTCCGGGACCGAGTTCCAGACAGTCACCCTTTCTTGCCTCATCAAGTTCAGCCAGTGACCCGGATCTTTCTTTCCTTGCGCATCCGGCAAAACGATGGCGCCGCCCGCCGCCAGGGTTCCGAATATGTCGTACACGGACAGATCGAAATTCAGGGCGGAAATTGCCAGAACCTTGTCTTCCGGCCCGACGCCAAATCGCCGGTCGATATCCAGAACGGTATTGACCGCCCCTCGATGCTCTATCATGACGCCCTTCGGAAGTCCAGTGGAACCGGATGTGTGGATAACATACGCCAGATCGTCGGGAGTCTGAACGAATTCGGGCGCAACATGTTCGCTTATATCCGGCAAAACCATGGCGTCCACGGAAAGACGGACGACGTCTTCGGGCCATTCCAGTTTGTTTTCCAGCCAGGACTGGGTGAGCGCGCATCTGACTTCTCCGTCCCGCATCAAATGCCGCAGCCGTTTTCCGGGCGCCGAAGGGTCTATGGGAAGATAGGCCGCTCCCGAACATAAAACGCCGAGTACCGCCGCAATCTGTTCCCATCCTTTTTCCATGACCACGGCCACAAGCGTATTCGGCGCGATTTCCTCCTTCTTCAGCCATTGGCCGATTTCCCGGGAATACCGGGACAATTCTCCGTAAGACAGCGACCGGCTGGAAGATACGACCGCTCCTTTTTCCGGAGTTCGAGCCGCCGCGGAGAAAAACAGGGAATGAAGCATATCCGGGGATTTGACCTCCTTTTCCGGCTCGGTTTTCGAGCGCGACATGCAGGGACGATCCGGCGCCAGGTCCAAACGATATTGGTCCCACACCTCTTTTTCGTCGGCCATTTTACCGAGGAGCCGGCAATAGGCCTCGAACATCTCGTCGAGCATTCCGGGAGGAAAAAGCGCTTCCACCGCGTCCCAGACGATCGTCAATCCGTCGTTGTCCTCGGAAATCTGATTGTCGAGCCATACCTGGGGGGTTTGGGTTATGCTGTATACGACCTTGCCGGGCAATGCCAAGCCGGCGCGCTCCCGTTTGATATTCTCGTATCCCAGGTTGCTGGTGAACACGACCGGCATGAAGGTTCTCGATCGTCCCCGGTTTTTCCGGGACAATTCCTGCAAAACTCGAACTCCGCTGAAATAGCGAAACTCCATATCTTTCCACAACCGGCTCTGGAGTTTCAGCGCTCGCTCTTTAAACGGCGCATCCTGGACGGCATCGACTTGCAGCAGTATCAACGAAGTGAAATCTCCGACGATCTCGTTTATTTGAGGATGCCCCTGCAACCGATGGAAAAACGTGAGATTCAACGTAAACCGCCGCGATTTGCTCCATGTCGCCAACACTTCGGAATATGCGGCCAGCAGCGCATTGGATCGTGTCAGCCCGGCTTGCGAAGCCCGTTTTTGCAATCTTTCCCACGTGTTCGAATCCAACCGGGCCTGACGTCTTTTGAACCGGGTGGTTTTCAGTTCGGACGGCGCCTGCGCCAAAGGGAGTTCGGGACTCGGCGGCAGCGATTCCAAACGCGCCAGCCAGTAGTCTTTGGAATGGCGATATGTCGGCGATTCCCTGAACTTTTTCTCCGCGAGGACATAATCCCTGAAGGAGCATGCGATTGGGGCAAGGCCGAGATCCGGTGTTCGATAGTGCCGGGATACTTCCTGCATCAGGGTGTAAATGCTGAATCCGTCCGCGATCAGTACGTCAATGCTGATATGCAGCAATGTAAGGCTATGATCGTCAGGCGATTTGCCGTCTTTTCCGACAAGGGTCGCCCGGATTTCGAACAGGGGCCACTGGTCCGCCGGTCTGACCTGATGGGACATTTCCTCTCTGATCAAAGCTGTTTCCCGTTCGATCGCGCGAGGGGAGCGGTTCCTCAGATCCAGGGTTGTTATCCGGAATTGCGGTACGTTTTTCAGAATTTGTTGACGCCCGTCGGGCAAAATAACGGCCCTGAGCATGTCATGGCGATCGACGGCGCGTTGCCAGGCCATGGTGTAGCGTTCAAGATCCAGGTTCTCGGCTTCGATTTCGAAATAGACGTGGCAGGCGACGTCGCCCAACTCGACGATGCCGTTTCGGCCTAGCCAGTAGGCGTGTTGGATGTCGGTCAGGTCGAAGGGTTCGTAACGGCCGGCGGGATCGGGGGGCACGGCGAATACGGTTTCGACCGGAGCTTCGGCCGAAGATTTTGCAGAGGTCAATTCGGCGGCGAATTCCCTGGCAAGCGCCTCGACGGTCGGGTTTTCGAACAATTTATGCGGGACGACTCTGATATGCAAATCTTTGCTGACGGTTTGGGCCAGGGTAAGAAATATGAGGGAGTCCATGCCCATCCGGAGCAAATCCCCGTCCATGGCAATCTCGCCCATCTCCATTCCCAAGGCTTCGGCAACTTTCCGACCCAGATAGGACCCCAGCAGTTCTCGGCGCTTGTCTTCGGAGACGTCTTGAAGGGTTGCCAGGAAACCGGGGGCTTCCTCCTGCGGCGATTCGATCTCCCTGCCTCTCTCCATGTATCCGGCGGCAAGAGAGGAGAACAAGGGATCGCCTTTTAAATGGGCGTGGCTAAAAAACCGCTTCCAGTTCATCTTCACGATACAGGCCTGGGGCAGGTCCATGACCCGTGTGAAATTGTTCAGCGCCTCTTTGGGCGGGAAGGATTCCAGGCCGGATTTTTCCCGGAGCGAAGCGCCTTTCTCGTCTTGGGCGATCATGCCCACCCGGGCGAAGGCGCCCCAGTTGATGCCGATCGCCGGCAATCCCAGCGATTTTCTAAGGTGGGCCAGGGCATCCAGAAAAGCGTTGGCCCCGGCATACGCCCCCAGGCCATGCCCGCCCCATAAGGACGATATGGAAGAAAAAAGAACGAAACAATCGAGGTTCGATTCCAGGGTGGCGAGGTGCAAATTCCAGGCCCCTTGTACCTTGGGCGCCATGATCCTGGCCGCATCTTCCAGGCTTTGGCGAAGCAGGTCCCCCTCGCCGGGTATGCCGGCCAGGTGAAACGCACCTTTCAGCGGCGGCAGGGATTCCCGGATTCCTAGAACGACTTTCGCGAGCGCTTCGGGGTCTGTGACATCGGCTTTTTCGACCCGCACCCGGACCCCGCTTTTTTGTAGGGCGTCGATTTTTTCCAGCGCCGGCGGCCCCGGCTCTCCCCTGCCTGTCAGAACCAGACAGCCCGCCCCGTTGTCCGCCAGCCATTGGGCGGTTTCCAGACCGACGCCGCCAAGCCCGCCGGTAAGCAAATAGGTGGCATCGGCATCGAAGGCCGGTCCGGATTCCGTCGGGCGGCTTTCGTCGGGCAGCGCTACCAGCCGGGGCGCGTAAAACGTATCGTTTCGAATAGCGATCTCGCTCTCCGAACCGCTCCGTTTCAATACATCGTAAACGGTTTGGACTTGGTTTTCGTCGCCGAACGGGTCCAGGTCGAAAATACGGACGTTCAGTTCGGGGTGTTCCTGAGCCAGACATTTTCGCATACCCCACAAGGGGGCTTGCCGAACGTCCACCGTATCCTTTTCCTGCACGACGGCCTGCGCCCCTCTGGTCAACAGGCAAAATTGCGCGACCGGATGCCCGGCGCCGGCCACGGCCCTAAGCAAATGCACTGCGGTCGAATAGGCGCGAAAAACACTCCGTTCGGTTTCCTGGGCCGTCCGGATTTCTTCGGTCGGCAATTGGATGCCTTGCGGCTCTATTCCGCAGCAATGAATAACGCCTTGGCATCGCAGGCCGAGTTCGGGCAGTTTTTCTTTAAAGACGTATTCAAGACGTTTTTCGTCCGAGCCGACGTCTGATAGCGCCGTATCGTCGAAAGGAATTTCGTTTCCGTTTTTCGTCAGGGCGCCGTCGGGATGCAAAACGATACCGGTTTGCCCGTCGGCTTGGATCGACCGGGCAAGCTTTTCGGCGATTCCCACGTTGTCCCCGAGGATAAACCAGCAACCGTCCGGCGATTTTTCCGACGGCTCTCGTGCGGAAAGGAAATAGTCTTTCTCTTTGGCTTGCCATTGAATCCCGTAGCACAAGGAGGGGCCGGTATGTCGGAAAAACGCGGCTGCCGACGCATGGCGCATGTAGACCCCGGTTATCCGCGCGATGGGCTCTTCCAAGGACGTGAACAGTTGGAAATCAGCCACGAAACCGGAGTCCCGCCAGTTTTTTCCCTCCCGGACCGCGGCATGGCAATAGACCTCCTTGGCCAAAGCCGATAGATAACGGACATCGTCGACGCCTACGGGCAGAAAGATCTTGTCTTTTATGGCGTTGTCGCCCTGGCCGAGCGGGATGGCGAACAGGGTATGAAGACACGGTTCGAAGATGGAAGGGTGGAGTCGGCATGCCCCGGCCTCGGCCATGAAGCCGTCGGAAAACGCTATTTTCCCGAGAGCCTCGTTGTTTCCGAGCAGGATTTCTTCGAACCTCCACAAGCCGTTGTCGCCTGCGGCGAGAACGTTGCCCGTCCTTTGCAGGCCGGCAACGAAATGTCCGACTTCGTACGGCCGGTCGCATCTGTTCCGGATATTTTCGAAAGCGTCTGCTTCAAGGGCGTCGGCATCCATGAAAATCCGGCCGGAAACGTATCGTCTCCACTCTCCAGGGGGCAGGCCCGCCGCCTCTTGCCGGCGGAATATTTCGAACGGCGCGTCGTTTTTATCCCGAACGTCTGCGGCGTCCGAAGCCAACACTACCTGGACAGTCGAATACGGCTCGTCTTCATGGACCGCCATGGCTTCGTGCTGGGTATAATCTTTCAAGGCGATTTTCCGGGTTTTATAACGGGCCTGCGCTGCGGCCAAGGCCATTTCCCAGCAGGCGCCCACAGGCATGACGGTTTTGCCGTGGACGACATGGTCTTTCAAAAAAGGATTGGCGGCAATCGATATTTCGAACTGGTACACCGGCGCCGCACAGGCGACTTGTTTCCCCCTAAAAGGAAAAGCCCTGCCGTCCCGATTTTCCAACACAGTCCCCCTCGCGGAAGGCAAAGGAGTTTCCACCCAATACCGTTTGCGGGAAAAGGGATAGGCGGGCATGGGGATTCTCCGATAGGGAGCGTTTTGGTAAACCGCTTCCCAATCGACTTTCTTTCCTGCGAGATAGGCGTCTTTCAGATCCTCGAAGTTGCGGGAGAGCGCCTGGGGCGACAAATCGCGGCCGTGGACGGAGGGCGAGACGAACAGGTCGGAATCGTCGACGCCCTCCACGCCGTTTTCGAAGGCGTCCAGCTGATCCAAAAGATCCTGGCGCGATCTGGCGATCACGGCAAAACGGCGCGAGAAACGTGTTCTGCCGGCATTTGCCGTAAAACAAACGTCTCCCAAGGAAACCTCCGGGTTCTCCCGGAGAAAGCGCGCGTAATTCTCGACCTGTCTTTTCAGCGCGGACTCGTCTTTCGCCGAAACGGTCATGAAATATAGAGGGGCTTCGGCCAATGCGATATTGGGGATCGTCTCGGGAGCCTGCTCCAGCACGACGTGGGCGTTGGTCCCGCCGAACCCGAAGGAGCTGACGCCCGCCCGTCGGGGATAACCGTTCGTTTTCCATTCCGAGGGCTTGGCGTTGACGTAGAACGGGGAGTTCCGGAAGTCGATCTTCGGGTTGGGCCTCTCGTAGTTCAGGCTGGGCGGCAGGAGGCCGTTTTTCAGGGAAAGGACCGTCTTGATGAATCCGGCGACGCCCGCCGCCGTGTCCAGATGCCCGATGTTGGTCTTCACCGAGCCTATGGCGCAAAAGCCGGTCTTGCCGGTTTGGGCCTTGAAAACACTATTGGCCGCTTCGATTTCTATGGGATCTCCTAGTTCCGTTCCTGTACCGTGGGTTTCAAGATACGAAATGGATTCGCAATCGACCCCGGCAACGGCGATCGCCTCTCTGATGACTTTTGCCTGTCCCTCCACGCCCGGCGTCGTATAGCCCGTCTTGCGGGAACCGTCGTTGTTGACGGCCGTCCCCAGCACGACCGCGTAGATGAAATCGTTATCCTTGATCGCATCTTCCAGCCGTTTCAAAAGAACAATGCCGACGCCGTTCCCCGGGGCCATCCCTTTCGCTCTGTGGTCAAAGGCGCGGCAATGGCCGTCCGGCGAAAGCATCATCCCCTCTCGATACAGATAACCGGCCCTTTGGGGAACGAGTATGGCCGCCCCTCCCGCCAGAGCCATGTCGCATGCTCCGCTCAGCAAATTCTCGCAGGCAAAGTGAACGGCCACAAGAGAGGTGGAGCAAGCGGACTGAACGGACACGCTAGGGCCTTTTAAATTCAATTTGTAAGAGACACGGGTGGCAAGATAGTCCTTGTCGTTTCCGATCAGGGCCTGATAGTCCGAGATTGCTTCGGATGTCGCCCGGCCGTTCATCAGATTCAGCAAATAGGTGCTGATTTTCGATCCCGCAAAGACCCCCACCGGCCTTTCGTATTCGCCGGGAGGGTATCCGCCGTCTTCAAGAGCGCTCCATGCCGTTTCGAGAAACAAACGGTGCTGGGGATCCATCGTTTCCGCCTCCCGCGGCGAATAACCGAAAAAAGAGGCGTCGAACAGATCCTCGTCGTCCATGACAAAACCTTTTTTAACATAGTCCGGCCGGTTGTAGACGGATGGATCGATACCGGATTTCTCCAAATCCTCGTTTGTAAACTCGGTTATGGACTCGACTCCGTTTTTCAGATTTTCCCAGAATCGGTCGATGTTCTCGGCTCCGGGAAAACGACAGGCCATTCCGATGACGGCTATCCTGTTCGATATGTCTATGGTGGTCATTTTTTCCCTCTACGCCTGAACAGGCGTTCTTTTCGATGGTTGTCCGCGGCGTCCTCGATTCGCATTTCTGGCCGCGGCGATGCTATCGGCCTGATCCATGGAAAGGGTTTCCTTCTCGTCGCGTGTCAAATGCCGCGCCAGAGAGCGAATGGTAGAATACCTGAACAAATCGACGACTTCTATTGCCTTGTTCAGTTTTTCCAGGATTCGGGACCGGGCTTTTACCAATTGAAGGGAATTGATTCCCAAATCGAAAAAATTGCTGTTGACGCCGATTGCCCCGCGTTCCGCGACTTCGCGAAAAATTTCAAGAACCGCCAGCTCCGTCGCGTTCGCCAGTTCGACGTTTTCATCCGGCTTGCCTTTGACTATATCCGTCGGTTCGGGAAGAAGTTTGCGGTCGATTTTGCCGTTGACGGTTACGGGCAATTGGTCGAGTACTTCGTAAAAAGCGGGAATCATATAACCCGGAATTTTCTGTTCGAGGAATTTCCTCAAATCGGATTTCGACAAATTGCCTCCGTTCGAAAGCACGATGTAGGCAACGAGGTATTTTTCGCTATTGGACGGATGGCGCAACGCATGCACAACCGATTTCCTTATTTCCGGATGCGAATTCAAGGCGGTTTCGATTTCGCCGCATTCTATCCGGTAGCCGCCTATTTTGACCTGGAAATCTTCCCTGCCCTGGAACTC
>CAZNTU010000044.1:0-32079 GCA_964575975.1 uncultured Desulfobacteraceae bacterium | reverse complement strand
CGGACTTCCGGCCATGTTGGACGGAAGCGCCGCCGAAAAATGCAACCTGTCGGTTTGAGATTCGTCAGGCAACCGATCGAAATCGCAAGGGACGCAAATAAAAGAAATGACTCCGGGAAGCATCAAGAGCAAACGGCTCGCGACACTTTGCATACTCGGGTGGGTTCTTTTCAACTATCCCATCCTGTCCCTGTTTAACAGGGAAGTTCTGTTTTGTGGCATTCCTCTTCTCTATGTCTTTCTCTTTCTGGGCTGGGGAGGCCTTGTATTTTTCATGGCGTGCGTAACCATGGCCAGACCCGGGTCCTCGCCCTCCGATTCCGGCGAAAACAAACGACCGGCCGGGAAAAGGTATTTCGAAAACGGTCCGGCGAGAGGAAGCCGATGATGCTGGAAACAGGGACGATTTTCTTTTTCTCTTTCGGGTACATGGGACTTTTGTTCGCGATCGCGTATTTCGGGGACAGAAGGGCGGATTTGGGCCGGAGCATCATCAGCAACTCATATATCTACGCACTCTCCCTGGCGGTCTTCTGCACGGCCTGGACCTTCTACGGCAGCGTCGGAAGGGCCGTCCGGACAGGTCCCGGTTTTCTGACCATCTACCTGGGTCCCACCCTGATGGCCGCTCTCGGCTTGCTCGTCCTGCGAAAAATCATCCGCATCAGCAAAGTCCATCACATCACATCCATTGCCGACTTCATCGCGTCCCGCTACGGCAAAAGCGCCACGCTCGCCGGAGTGGTAACGATTATGGCCGTGCTGGGTGTCGTTCCCTACATTTCGCTTCAACTGAAGGCAATTTCCACCAGCTTCCAGCTGTTGCAGCATTATCCGAACATCGTCATGCCGGTCTATTTCGCCCAAATTCCCCTCCTCAAAGACACCACTTTCTACGTCGCCTGTCTTCTGGCGGTCTTCGCCATCCTGTTCGGCACCCGCCACCTGGAGGCCACCGAGCGCCACGAAGGACTGGTCGCCGCCATTGCTTTCGAATCCATCGTCAAACTGGCCGCTTTTCTCGCCGTCGGCGTATTCGTCACCTATTTCATTTACGACGGATTCGGGGATATCGTCCGACAGGCCAACGAAACGCCCAATCTGCGCGGACTCTTTACCATCGAGGACGAAGACGGCTCCTACGCCGATTGGGGAATCAACATATTCCTGTCCATGACGGCCGTCGTTCTGCTGCCCCGGCAATTTCAAGTGGCGGTCGTGGAAAACGTCAACGAGGAACATCTCAATAAAGCCATCTGGCTCTTTCCCCTGTATCTTCTCGCTATCAACCTGTTCGTGCTGCCCGTGGCCTTCGGGGGCATGCTGCATTTTCCGGAAGGCGACGTGGACGCCGATACGTTCGTCCTGACCCTTCCGATGATCGAAAACCAGCAGGGACTCGCCTTGTTCGTGTACATCGGGGGAATGTCGGCGGCCACCGGAATGGTCATCGTGGAAACGATCGCCCTTTCCACCATGATATGCAACGACCTCGTCATGCCCGTTCTCCTTAGATTGCCTTTCATGAAACTCTACCGTCGCGCGGACTTGAGCCGTTTCCTGCTGACCGTGCGCAGAGGCGGCATCGCTCTCGTCCTGCTTCTAGGGTACACCTATTTCCGATTCATCGGAGAATTCTATCCGCTGGTTTCCATCGGCTTGGTTTCGTTCGCGGCCGTGGCGCAATTCGCTCCGGCGATATTCGGAGGAATATTCTGGAAAGGCGGAAGTCGGGCGGGTGCATTGTCAGGATTGGTCGCCGGGTTTCTGGTCTGGGTCTACACCCTTTTTTTGCCGTCTCTCGTTCAAGCGGGAATCATTTCGCAGAATTTCGTTGTTCAAGGTCCTTTCGACATAGCCTTGTTGAAACCTTTTCAATTGTTCGGCCTCGAAGGTTTCGACAGAATAGCCCATTCGGTCTTCTGGAGCATGCTGCTCAACGTGGGCGCCTACGTCGGCGTATCGTCCTTTACGAAACAGTCGGCCATCGAGGCTACGCAAGCGGCTCTCTTCGTCGATGTATTCAAATATTCCAAAGGCACGGGAGAATCGTTCTTCTGGCGGGGTACCGCGTCGGTCCCGGATTTGAGATCGCTCCTGGGAAGATTTTTGGGGACGCAACGAGCCGACGAGGCTCTTTCCGCATACATGGAAAAGCACAATCTCGACCGAAGACGGTCCGCGACCGCCAATGCCGGCCTCGTCAACCATGCGGAAAAAATGCTCGCGGGCGCCATAGGTTCCGCGTCGGCCCGCGTGATGGTGGCTTCGGTGGTAAAAGAGGAGCCTCTCGGAATAGAAGAAGTGATGGACATTCTGGACGAAACCCGCCAAGTCATCGAATACAGCCGCGAACTGGAAAAGACCTCGTCCGAACTCCAGGCCGCCAACGAAAGACTGAAGGAACTCGACATACTCAAGGACGAATTCATCTCCACGGTAACCCACGAGCTGCGAACCCCCTTGACCTCCGTGCGGGCGCTCGCCGAAATCCTCCACGACAAACCCGATATCGATCGCGAACGGAAAAAACAGTTCACAAGCATAATCATCAAAGAAACCGACCGCTTGACCCGCCTCATCGGCAAGGTCCTCGACTTTCAAAAAATGGAATCCGGAAGGATTGACTGGCAAACGTGCGACGTCGATCTGAAGGAAGTCGTGAAAGACGCCTTGGCGTGCGTGAACCAACTGATGGAGGACAAAAGGGTCAAAACGGAATTCAACGCGCCGGAAGAAGTTCCGCCGGTTCTCGGAGACCGCGACCGTTTAATGCAGGTCATGGTGAATCTGCTGTCCAACGCCGCAAAATTCTGCGACCCGGAAGTCGGCCTCGTGAAAATAGATCTGAAAGTCGCGGACGCACATCTGCAAGTGGACGTGATCGACAACGGAATAGGGATCAGCAAGGAAAATCAAAAAATCGTCTTCGAAAAATTCCGGCAGGTGAAGGACGCCTCCAGAGGAAAGCCGACCGGAAGCGGACTCGGACTGACCATCACCAAAAGGATAATCGATCACCACCAAGGCGACATATGGGTGGAAAGCGAACCCGGAAAAGGCAGCGCGTTTTCGTTCGCGCTGCCGATCAAAAAAGAACCTTGATTTTACGCTATTCGTTGGCCTTGTTCGCCTCGTCGATTATCTTCTGGGCGATCTGGGCGGGAACTTCGTCGTAATGCGAGAATTCCATGGAAAATATGCCGCGGCCGCCGGTCATGGATCTCAGATCCGGCGCGTAGGTCAGCATCTCCGCCATGGGAACGTTCGCAATGACGATCTGGTTCTTGCCCTTGTTGTCCATTCCGAGAACTCGACCCCGGCGGCCGTTCAAGTCTCCCATGACATCGCCCATGTACTCGTCGGGGCAGGTGATCTTGACCTTCATGACAGGCTCCAGAAGCACGGGTTGGGCTTCCAGGGATGCTTTTTTAAAGGCCAGGGAGCCCGCGATCTTGAACGCCATTTCCGACGAATCCACTGCATGGTAGGAACCGAAATCCAGCGTCGCTTTGAAATCGATGCATGGAAAGCCGGCCAGCACGCCTTTTTTGGCCGCCTCCACAATTCCCTTTTCCACGGCGGGTATATAGGTCTTGGGTATGACCCCTCCCACGATTCCGTCCACGAATTCGAAACCGCCGCCGCGCTCCATAGGTTCCATCTGTATCCAGCAGTCTCCGTACTGACCGTGGCCGCCGGTCTGCTTCTTGTGTTTTCCCTGCACTCTCACTTTCTTCCGGATGGTTTCGCGGTACGGGACCTTGGGAGTATCCAACGCGACCTCCACGTTGAACTTCCTCTTGAGCTTTTCGACCGCCACCTCTATATGGATGTTTCCCAATCCGGAAATGAGGATCTCCTTGGTCTCGGCGTTCCTGTCTATTTTGAGGGCGGTATCCTCCTCCAAAAGTTTCTGGAGAGAGCTGAAAATCTTGTCCTCGTCTCCCTTGCTTTTGGGCAGGACGGAAAAGGAAATCAGAGGCGCCATGGGTTCGGCCAGCTTGAACAGGACTTTGTTTTTCTCGTCGCAGATAGTTTCTCCGGAGGTGGTCTCCTTGAGCTTCGCGACCGCCACGATATCTCCGGGCCCGGCGCCCTCCACCGGCTTTTGTTCCTTGCCCATGATTTTCAGCAACTGCGAGAACCGCTCCTTCGCGTCCTTGTTCACATTGTAGAAAACTCCGTCGGACCCCAAGCTGCCGGATACGATTTTGAAGACGGAAAGTCTGCCGGCGTAAGGATCGGCTATCGTCTTGAAAATATAAGCCGAGAACGGGCCGTTCGGATCGGGAGCTATTTCGATCTCGTTTTCGCCCTTCGCGTCGTACGCTTTTCGGGCGCCAACCTCCAACGGCGAGGGCAAAATCTGAACAATGTAGTCCTGGAGAAGATCCATTCCGATGTTTTTCAAGGCGGAACCGCAAACCGCCGGAGCGAACTTGCGGGTCAGAGTCCCTTTCTTGAGCGCGGCCCTGATTTCATCGTCCGACAGGGTCTCCCCCTCCAGGTATCGCTCCAAAAGCTCGTCGTCCGCCTCCGCGACGTTTTCCACGAGACTTTCCCTTGCGGACTCGACGTCGTCGGCCATGTCCCCGGGAATGTCGATCTCCTTGCCCTTGCCGCTCTCGTCGTACGTGTAGGCCTTCATCGCCACGAGATCGACAATGCCGTTGAACTTGTCTTCCTCGCCTATCGGGAGCTGCAAGGCGATCGGCTTCGGCTCGAGAATTTCCGCCGCGTCGTCGAAAGCCCTGGAGAAACTCGCTCTTTCACGGTCAAGCTTGTTGATGAAAATCAAACAAGGCATTCCGAATTCCTCGGCGAAATCCCAGCCCATTTCCGTCTGCACTTTGACCCCGTCGATGGCGTCGATCACGACGACCGCCGCGTCCGCCGCCTGCATGCAAGTTCTCGTGTCGGAGAAAAAGTTCTGGTCGCCTGGCGTGTCGATGATGTTGACCTTGTGCTTTTTCCACGGGAATTGGTGAAATGCGGTACTGATGCTGGTCTTGCGCTTCAATTCCTCGGGTTCGAAATCCAAGGCGGCGTTGCCTTCGTCGACGCGGCCGAACCTCTTCGTCACTCCGGCATCGTACAGCATCGCCTCCGCCAAAGACGTCTTTCCCGCCCCTCCATGGGCGATTAGAGCGATATTTCTTAATTTTTCCACCATTTCAGTCATCTAATAGGCTCCTCTCTGATTTATTTCCATTTCAGTTCTGAAAAACTGAAAAATCCGAATTTAACGTTCTTATATGGTTAAACCGAAAAAATCAACAATTAAATCCCCCGGATAACGCTCTTACGGGGATTTTCGCTTCAACAACGCGAAAAACTCCCTGTTTCCCTTGGGGCCGAGCAGACCGGAAGGATGCACTCCCAGAGAAACGAAACCGACCTGGTCGAAAAACGCGGACAACTCGTCGATCACTTCCCGGTGCAACGACGAATCCCTAACCACCCCGCCTTTTCCGACCTTTCCTCGCCCGACTTCGAATTGAGGCTTGACAAGCGCCAGTATTTTCCCCTCCGGCTTCAAAAACACCGACGCCGCCGGCACCACGATTCTCAGACTGATGAACGAAACGTCTATAACGGCCAAATCGACGGGGCAGGGGAGGGCGTCCTCTTTCATATGACGGAAATTGGTTCTTTCGAAGGCGACGACGCGGCTGTCCCGCCGAAGTTTCCAGGCCAGCTGCCCGTAACCCACGTCCACGGCGAAAACCTTTTTCGCTCCATGCTGCAAAAGACAATCGGCGAACCCCCCGGTGGAAGCTCCGATATCCAGGCAAACCATGCCGGCCACATCCAGTTCGAAATCCCTCAGAGCCCCCTCGAGCTTCAATCCTCCACGGCTCACGTACGGAATATCCTCGCCCCTGACCTCGACCCTCGCGCCTTCCGGTATCGACGCCCCCGCCTTGTCCACCAGGACGTCGTCCACGAAAACCACCCCCGCCATTATCATGGCCTTCGCCCGTTCGCGGCTCCCGGCCAGATTCTTCTCCACGAGGAACGAATCCAGCCTGCGTTTGATCTTCGCCATAAACTCCGCCTATTTTTTCGCCATCAGACTCTCTGCAGCCTCTACGATCGCATTTGCGTCGATCTTGTACTTTTCCTTCAGCAAGGCGCGGGGACCGTGTTCCACGAAAACGTCGCCAATTCCGATTCGCTTGACCCGCAAACCGGCCATGCCATTGTCGCAAAGGCATTCCAGAACGGCGGAGCCGAACCCGCCGTCCAATACATTTTCCTCCACGGTGACGATTCTCGGTATTTTTCCGGCCAATTCGACGATCAATTCGGAGTCCAACGGTTTTACGAAACGGGCGTTCACCACAGTCGCGCGTATTTTCCGCTCCTCGAGCGCCCGGCGGGCTTGGAGAGCGTCGCACACGCAACCGCCCACCGCAAGTATCAGAACATCCTCGCCTTCCGTCAACACCTCGGCCTGGCCGACTGTCAGCGGCACGATTTCGGAGTCCAGTCCGCCCCCCTCGCCGATTCCGCGGGGATATCTGACCGCGACCGGAGCGCCGTGCGAAAGAGCGGTCAAAAGCATCCTTCTAAGCTCGTTCTCGTCCTTCGGAGCCATTATCGTCATGTTGGGCAGACACCTCAGGTAAGACAAATCGAAAAGGCCGTGATGAGTGGCGCCGTCCTCTCCGACGATTCCGCCCCGGTCGATCGCGAACACCACGGGAAGCGCCTCCAGGCAGACATCGTGGAGAATCTGGTCGTAAGCCCGCTGCAAAAAGGTGGAATAGATGGCCACGACCGGCTTGAACCCTTCCGTGGAAATGCCCGCCGCGAAGGTCACCCCGTGCTGCTCCGCTATGCCCACGTCGAAAAACCGGTCCGGAAACCTTTCGGAAAATTTGGCAAGCCCGGTTCCCTCGGGCATGGCGGCGGTCACGGCAACGATCCTGTCGTCCTTTTCCGCCAGTTCCACCAAGGTATCGCCGAACGTTTCCGTATAGGACGGGGGCGTATCGCCTTTTTTTACGCACTGTCCTGTCTTGACCTCGAAGCAGCCGACTCCGTGGAAATACGTGGGATTTTTCTCGGCCGGCCCGTAGCCCTTTCCCTTTCTCGTGGTAACATGCAGGAGAACCGGTTCGTTCAAATATTTGATGTTTCGCAGTATATTAATAAGGTGATCCAGGTTGTGGCCGTCGATGGGTCCGAAATATTCGAAATTGAAAGCCTCGAAAAGCATTCCGGGCGTGACGAACGTCTTGAAGGATTCTTCCGACCGCTTGGCGAACTGGTAGACGTCCTCGCCGATCTTCGGCAAGGATTTCAAAAATTCGCCGATCTCCTTTCTGAATTCCTGGAGCCGTTTTCTCGAAAACGCGCGGCTTAAAAAAGAGGATAGGGCGCCGACGTTCCTGGCGATGGACATGTCGTTGTCGTTCAGGACGACAATGAGTTCCTTTTTCAGGTCTCCGGCCTGGTTAAGCGCCTCGTAGGCCATTCCGGCGGTCATGGAGCCGTCCCCGATGACGGCGACCACCTTGTTTTCCTCGCCCTTCAGGAACTTCCCGCAGGACATGCCCAATCCCGCAGAGATCGAAGTGCTGCTGTGCCCGGTCGAAAACGCGTCGTACGGACTTTCGCCCATTCGCGTAAACCCGCATAATCCCCGATACTGCCGCAACGTGTCGAATCTGCCGTTTCGCCCCGTAAGCATTTTGTGGGCGTAGGCCTGGTGGCCGACATCCCAAATTATCTTGTCCGCCGGAGCGTCGAACACGTAGTGAATCGCGATCGCCAATTCGACGGCGCCAAGGCTGGACGCCAAGTGGCCTCCCGTTTTGGAAACAACGTCCACGATTCTTTTCCTGATCTCCGCGGCAAGTTCCGTCAACTCCCCCCTCTGAAGCCCTTTTACATCCTTCGGACTCCGAACTTTTCCCAAAACGCCCGACTCTCTCTTGAAATCCTCCATCGGTTTCATCTTTTCCTCTCGATTACGTAGCGAGCGATCGCGCGCAACGGCTCCGCCCCTTCGTCGAACCCGGCCAGAGAGGCCAAGGCCTTTTCCACAAGCTCCCGGGCGAAAATCCTGGACTCGGAAAGCCCCAGCAGGGAGGGGTAGGTGTTCTTGTTCCTTTCCGCGTCGGAACCGACGGCCTTTCCCAAAAGCTCCGGATCTCCCTCGACGTTCAATATGTCGTCCGCCACTTGAAAAGCAAGGCCGATATGGGAGGCGTATTCGCCGAGTTTCCCGATCGTTTCCGAGCCGGCGCCCGCCAGCAGGGCCCCCGAACGAACGGATGCTTCGATCAACGCCCCCGTTTTGAGCCTGTGCATGCTTCGCAAACCTTCCAGCGTCAAGCGACTGCCTTCGGACGAAATGTCCGCCATCTGTCCTCCCGCCATGCCCGTTATACCGGCCGCCCGCGAAACGATGCTCACGACGCGAAGCCACTTGGAATGATTCGCCCCCGGATTGTCCGCTTTCGAGGACAGCGTTTCGAAGGCCATCGTCAACAAGGCGTCGCCGGCCAAAATCGCCGTCGCCTCGTCGAAAGCCTTGTGGCACGCAGGCTTTCCCCTGCGAAGGTCGTCGTCGTCCATGGCCGGCAAATCGTCGTGAACGAGGGAATACGCGTGAATCATCTCCAGCGAGCAGCCGGCCGTCAAAACGTCGTCCATGGCCTTCCCCTCGGACGAAACCGACTCGGCGGCCGCGACGCATAAAACGGGACGAAGCCTCTTTCCGCCGGACAACAAGGAATGGCGAATCGCGGACAATAGCCGACCCTCCGCGGGCACTTCCCCCAATATCCGCTCCAGCTCGGCTTCCACAATCTTTCTTTTTTCGTCCAGGTACTTCTTCAAATCGAAAGAGAAGGGCGTCTCCATGCCGATTCCTGTCATCCGGGATTTTCCTCCTCTTCGAAGGGACTCTCGAAAAGATTGCCGTCGCGGTCCTTCAACAGAAGCGCCACCTTCTTTTCGGTTTCGTCGAGCACGCACGAACAGTACTTCGAAAGTTTCACTCCCTCCTCGAACTTTTTCAAGGAATCTTCCAGCGGCAACTCTCCGGCCTCCAGAGCCTGGACGATCTCCTCGAGCCTTTGCATCGCCTTCTCGAACGACATTTTCCTATTCATTCCTTTTCTCCTCGACGCGGCATACCAGCGCCCCTTGTGCCAAGGTTATCTCCACCAGGCGGCCCGCAGGCGCGGCGGCGGCTTCCCTGACGACCGTCCTTTCGGGAAGAAGACGGGTGATGCTGTATCCTCTATCCAATATGGCCGTCGGATTCAACGCTGTCAGCGCGGCAGCGGACTTTTCTATTTTAAACTTGTATTTTTCCAAACGTATTCTGAAGAAAGACAATAACTTGTATTTATTTTGCTCAAGTGCGTCATGAACTTTCGCAATCCGCTTTTCAGGACCGGAAACCCGGAGCCTTTCGATTTTCCAGCCAAGGCGTTCGCGACGCCGATCAATGTCGGCGTGGACGATTCTCGCCATTCGGGCTCCAAGATCGTCGATCTTCAGCAGCCAGTCCTGTATTCGCTTTTCGGGATGAACCAGTCTGGCGCTTCGCCGACGCAGGCGTTCCCGATTCTCTTTGACGATTCGCATCGTTTTTAGCTCGAGGGCATCGGATAGAATCCCGAGGCTCCTTTTCAGCTCGCTTTTCACCGGAACCGCCAATTCGGCGGCGGCCGAAGGGGTCGGTGCCCGAAGGTCCGCCGCAAAATCGGCTATCGTAAAATCGGTTTCATGCCCAGTGGCCGAAACGATCGGAACCTCCGACGCGAAAATGGCGCGAGCCACTTCCTCGGAATTGAACGCCTGAAAGTCCTCCAAAGAACCTCCGCCCCTGGCGAGAATCGCCGTGTCGATATCCCTCCGCGCATTGACGGATTCCAAAGCCTCCACAATCTGCTCGACCGCGCCTTCGCCCTGGACCTTGACCGGCAGAATCAGAACCTCGATATTCTCGTACCGCCGACTGACAATGGTAAGCACGTCGTGGACTACCGCGCCCGTAGGCGATGTAATCACAGCGATTCTTCGCGGCAAGAACGGAATCGGCTTTTTCTTTCCGGCGTCGAACAAGCCTTCCTCCGACAACCGCGTTTTCAATTGTTCGAACGCTTTTTGAAGAGCGCCGATTCCGCAGGGTTCCATGTATTCGAAAACGATTTGATAGGCGCCTCTGGGTTCGTAAAGGGCGATTCGACCGAACCCGGTGATTTCGAGCCCGTCCTCGGGACGGAACCGAAGGCCCGCTTGCTGGCCCCGAAACATGACTGCGGAGACTTGAGCCTTGTCGTCCTTCAATGTGAAATAAAAATGACCCGACGAGGGTCTTCGAAGATTCGAAATTTCCCCGCGAATCCAGACGAATGGAAACGCTTCTTCAAGCAGCGCTTTAATTTTGGCGGTCAGCTCGGAAACGCCGAAAACGGATTTGGGCTGGGACGAAACTCTCATTGGCCATTCAATATTCGAACAAGGGTTTTAGAAAGATTCGAATAAAGGTTCTAAAAAAAGCGCGCGCAAAGCGAAACGCGCGGTTCGCGCAGTCGCGGAAAGTGCGGCCAAGCGAAAAAGGAACGCTATCACAGTTGAAAACGGCGTTCAATGCTTTTTAGGCGGCCTTGAAAATTCAGGCGCCTTATGTCGCATAATATGTATTATGTAAACTTTTATTTCGGGGAGGTTTTCCCGAAAAGATCGCGAATCGCGGGCAAAACATACATGCCCTCGTGCGGCTCCTCGCCAAGGTGTTCGATTAAAAGCCGAACCTTCTTCCGAATCGGCAAATTCTTGTCCATGATATAACGCTTTTCGCCCTTTATCGTGCAAGCGCCGCTTTTCACCGGAATCCCCGCAGTTCGAAAACTGTGCTCGGATACGCTTACCCCCATTTTCTCCGCAAGTTCCTTCAAATGCTGGTACATTTGCTCCGGTTTCATAGCATGGCTTCCTCGTCGACGCCTATTGTTCTTGAAATATCCCTCGTTTGTGTTATATTCAACTCGAATTTTAAAAGGATAAGATCAAATTCTCAAGCGTTTAAATTTTTTGATTCAAATCCAAAAAACGATTTCCGGAGGTAAATTATGCAGCAGTATGTTTCAACGAGGGATACCCGGACTCAAGCAAGAGTAAACCAGTTCATCCAAGGCGTCTACAACTGGATGGCTTTAGGTCTGGGGCTGACCGGCCTGGTCGCCTTTTATATCGCGTCCAGCCCGACCCTGACGCGGCTTATTTTCGGCAACAGCCTGATATTTTTCGGATTGATTATCGGCGAGTTGGCGCTGGTCTTCACGATCAGCGCTCGGGTACACAAGATGTCGGCATCGACCGCGACGGGAATGTTCCTTTTCTACGCCGCATTGAACGGAGCCACGTTGTCGGCCGTCTTCCTGGCCTATACGGCGTCGTCCATCGCCTCCACCTTTTTCGTTTGCGCGGGGGTCTTCGTGGCTTGCAGCATTTACGGCATGACGACCAAGCGAGACCTGACTTCGCTGGGCGGATTCATGTTCATGGGACTCATCGGAATCATACTGGCCACCCTGGTCAATCTTTTCGTTCGAAGCTCCGCCGTCTCGATGATCGTCAGCTATCTGGGCGTCTTTATCTTCATCGGACTCACCGCCTACGACACCCAGAAACTGAAAAGCATGGCTCTGACGCAACCCGACGATCTGGATGCCGCAGTAATCCGCAAAGGCTCGATCATCGGAGCGCTCTCTCTGTACTTGGACTTTATAAACATGTTCCTCTTCCTGCTTCACATTCTGGGAGTAAACCGCGACTAATCACCGAACATAAAAAAACAAAAAGCTCCTCCAACGCCGCAAATTTCGGCGCGGAGGAGCTTTCCTTTTTTTCGAAAAACGAAATTCTTATCGCGATCGCCTTCTGCGATTTTCCCGCATGCTTTTGGCAAATTGCGACGCGACTGCCATAGAGAACCTTGCAAAAAGGCCGGCCAGGACAAAGCATTTTAAAACGCCAAATCCCGATCCGCGATATTTTTCGTACAATCGATAAGCGCTTTTGTGAAATTCGAATGCCGAACCGACGATTTTTTTCCCGCTGCTGGCCCCGGTGAAATGACGCACGCAGACCCTCGGAAAATAAACGACTTTCCATCCGGCCTTCCACATTCGTCTGCACCAGTCCGCATCCTCCCAGTAAAGAAAAAAACGTTCGTCCAAACCTCCCACGTCAAGGAAAGCATTTCGCCTGACGACCATGCAAGCGCCGGAAACCCAATCCACCTCCATGGGGTTGCTTCCGTCCGAAACAAGACTCGGAAGGTTTTTCCGAGTAATACGGTTTTCCGGAAACAGCCTCGTGAGCAAGGAAGTCCGTCCGAACAAGGCGGTTAAAACCGTGGGAAAAGATCTGGCCGAATTCTGAAGCCGGCCGTCTTTTTCCAAAACTTTCGGGCCGAGTATTCCAACCCGCGGATTTTTTTTCATGAAAGCGACGCTGTTTCGGAAGAAATCGTCCACGACGACAGCGTCTGGATTCAGCAACACCGCATATGGGTTGTTCCCGATCGCCAGCGCTCGGTTCGCTGCGGCGGCAAACCCCAGGTTTCTGCGGTTTCGAGTCAGAAAAACATCTGGAAATTCTTCGCGAATTCTCTCGACCCCGTCTGAAGAAGCGTTGTCCTGCACGAAAATGCGCGCGTTCATTCCGTTTAACGGATGCTTCACGGATTTCAGGCAATCGACCAGATAGGCGGTGCTGTTGTAATTGACGATAATGACATCGATCATAAAAAAACTACCAAATCCTCAGTTGCTCAAAAAAACTGCCGTGTTTTTCCACGCCGAAACCGTTCGCGACCTTCAACCTCATTCCTTTTTCCACCGTGTTCTCCTCGCGATAAATCTCGGCAACAAGAATTCTTTCTCGAAAAGGCCGAAAATATACGAGTCCCCTACCCGCTTCGTCTTTTGAGTCCGGGATCTTTTTTTCAAGACTTCCGGCAAACCGCGGATAGCATCTATCTTGGCCCTTGCAAAAGCGCGGGACTTTCCGTTCGCGGCGAAAAAAAAGAACGAGGTCGCAATATATATAAGGTGCAGCCCGATCGTAGCGGGGATCAAACTGTCGGGCATGTTTTTCGCGTAGACCCATTCCAAGTTTCTGTGTCCGAAATACACCGAGGTTTCCGAGTCTCTCTCGATGCTTCGGCTGACCATGTGGGAAACTTCGGCCTTGGGTTCGTAGATGCATTTGTATCCCGCCAATTGGGCTCGAAAGCTCAGATCCACGTCCTCGTAGAGCAAGAAAAAGCTTTCGTCGAAAAAACCCACATCCCGCAACATATCCATTCTGTAAAGCGCGGCCGCCGCACAGGCTCCGAAGACGAATTTCGGTTCGTCGAATTCTTCGGAGAGCATACCCCTGCCTCTCAAAACCCCGGCTCCCGCGACGGTGTAGGAGTCCCCCGCTCTGTCGAGCGTTCGCGGATCGTCGAACAACAATATTTTCGAAGCCGCGGAACCGGCTTCCGGATGGGAATCGAGGGCGTTCGACAATTCGGAAAGCCACTCGGGCGCCGGAACGGCATCGTTGTTCAAAAGAGCCGCGTATTCGCCATTTATGCTTTCCAGTGCGATATTGTTGGCAGCGGAGAAGCCGAGGTTGGATGGAAGCGCCACAAGCTCGACTTCCGGAAAAGTTCGGCGAATGTACTCCACGGAACCGTCCGTGGAACCGTTATCGACCACGACGACATTGAAGTCTCGGCAAGTCTGGGCGCGAAGCCCTTCCAGAGCCTTGCCCACAAAATTTCGGCCGTTCCAGTTCAACACGACTACTGTGATCTTCGGAATCATGGTTCTACCAACTCCCAATAGGTTTTCTCGATTTCGTCGGCGTAGGCCTCCACGGACAAAGGTCTCCTGGCCCTTTTCGACAGTCGCTCCAATATTTCGGGCTTTCGGCACAATCTTTCCAGGATCGAGGCAAGCTGTTCGGCGTTCCCCTTTTCGAACAAGAGTCCGTTGTCTTCGTCCGCCACGACTTCGCCGATTCCATCCACGTCGGCGGCGATCACCGGCAAGCAAGCTGCCTGCGCGGAATGCACGACCAGGGGCGTATTCTCGTGCCACAGGGACGGTACCGCCAATACATCCATCCGGCCAAGAATCGGAAAAAGGCTTTCCGGCGGGAATCCTCCTCGGAAAGATACGCGCGGATCCCCGCCGACAATGGATTCCAAAAGTCTCGCATAATCCGGTCGATGTTTAGGCGAACCGTAAATATCCACTTGCACGGGCGTGTCTTCGGACAAGAGGCGAACGGCTTCGCAAAGAACGTGCGCGCCTTTGTGGAAAAGCAAGGAACCGATGAAGCCTACTCTCAGTTTTCCTCCCTCTCTTTCGCCTCTCCGAATTTCCGCATCGGGATATTCCACGCCGAAAGGGACCGTCTTGATCTTTCTTTCGTCCAGGCCGAACCGGACCAGCATCTCACGCAGGAGTCTGGTCGGGGCCTGAACTTCATCCGTCATCGCCATCATAGATCGAATCAGGCGAGGTCTGTCCAAGAGCGCACGCAAAATGTTCCGAACAGTATTTTTCGGCCAGATCCCGCTGGCTCCCGCCCGGATGAAAAAACCCAAAACATCGTCGGGGACGACATCGAACCATCTCGCCATGCCGGCATACTCCGCCATGTGCCGAAAGCAATTCGCCATGTGCCTGTCGGGCCCCGGGCATATTCTCCCATCGCTCGCGAACAACTGGCAGGTCGGACAAAACGCCCAGTAATCGGTTGCGGTGAAAACGACCGGCATCGCCGACGCCTTGCAGACTTCCACGATGCGCGCCGACAAGCGATGGAGATGATAGATGTGTACAAGGTCCGGCTCGCTTTTTTCCAGCGCGCGCACGAAGTTTTCCAGAACGAAAGGATTGTCGTACTCCTCCAGCATCTGGTTCCCGTCGCCGATTTTAAATCTTCTGTGATAATGGCTTCGGTAGACCGGTATTCCCTCGTAGACATACGAATCGAGCCGTCCGTGGTTTTCCGCCGCATCGACGGACGGAAATCCCGCGAATACCTCCGTTCCGTGCCCGCGACGGGCGAACTCCCTGGCGGTTCGATGCACGAGAATCTCGGTCCCGGCCACATAGTCGGGAAGGAATTGATGGGTCACATACAGGATTTTCATGTGGTTTTCGTCTGCGGTACTATTTGGAAAGCACGGAATCGTAGATTTTCAGAACTTCGTCCGCATGATCCGACACGTCCTTTTCATAGATCGCGTTTTCGGAGAGCCTGGCGACGGAGGAGGGGTCGTCGATTATCTTTTGCATGACCTTCCGCAACTGCTCGACATCGTCCTTTTCAAATGTGTAGCCGTTGAAATCGTCGGTTACGAATTCGCTCAGCCCCTTGACGTCGGTGACGATCACGGGCGTTTTCACGGCCAGCGAATACAGCAGGACCAAGGGGGAATTCTCGTACCATCGGGAGGGGATAACCACAATATCAAGTTCGGACAACCGGCGTCCCAACTCTTCCCTCGGAAATGTCCCCATGAATTCGACGTTTTCCACACCGTCGGAAAGCGTTCTCAATTCCTCCATATAGTCCGGAACTTGGTCGAAAGGACCGTAAACCGCCAAAGATCTCTTGTTGTTACCCTCGAGCTTGGAAAACGCTTCGACGAGAAGATCCACTCCCTTGTGGCGCGCGATCTGGCCAATATAGCCGAACCGGACACTTTCCTGTTTCTTCTTTTTCTTCGCTATGGAAAATTCCGAAATCGATCCCAGGTCGATGCCGAAATTGATCTTGACCAGCCGTTCCGGGTAAAACCGATTGTCGACGTAGGCATCGTAAAGAAAATCCGTGGGGGCGATCATCTTTCGGTAAACGCCGTAAAGGTATCTCAATGTTCGCGTTCGCGCCGCGACATCGAATACTTGGCCCGCCATCCTCCCTTTTCGCAGTCCCGGCACATGGACCAGGAAGAAAAACAGTTCGGCCATCAAACGGATCAGCTTTTTATTCTTGATCGAAGCCGAGACGAACGGAGCGAGCCCTTGCGGTTTCACGGCGTGTAAATAGCACGCCAGACAGTTCGTCGAACGAGGATTGGGGCCGACGCACAACCGCCCGTCGTATCTCTCGAGCTTGTTGTTGAAACAAATCCCGAAAAAATCCGTCAAAGTGGCCACCGTCGGGATGTTCAGATCGCGAAGCACCTCCAGAATCGCCGCCGTGTGATTGATCAGATGGGTTACATGGGCAAGGTCGGGCTCGATTTCGACGACTATTTTTTTCAAAAGCGCGTGAAGGTCGGTACGGTAATAGGTCTGCTTGAACCGGTTGTGGGGCTTCAGGTTCAAATCCATCCGATAAACCGGCACTCCCTGGTACTCGTATCGGGTCAATTCCTCGCCGGTTCCCTCCTCCCCGTAAGGCGTGGAAGTCAGCACGCACGGTTCGTGACCCTTGGCGATCAGTTGCTTGGCCAATTCGAGAGTGTAAGTTTCCGTTCCGTAGAAATGCTCGGGAAAAAACACATGCACCGGCAGAAGGATTTTCAATGCTTCTTTCCTTTATTCATTCGATTTTTGTTCAGCAATCTCTCGTATAGAAGGTCGTATTTATGAATCATGGTCTCGACGGCGAAATGTTCGAAGGCCCTCTTTTGATTTTTCTCTCCGATTTCCAAACGTTTCTCCCTGTCGTTCAGAAGATCCACGACGATGTCGGCGAGTTGCTTCCGGTTCGTTCCGAGACATTCCCGGCCGTCGAGTATCTCCGACAAGGCCCCGACGTCGTATCCCGCCACGGGCAGCTTCATTCCCATGGCGAAGGGAGACACTTGGCCGAAGCTCTCCTTTCTTACCGGGGCTACAAAAACGGAAAATCGACGGTAATAGTCGGGCAAGTCGCGGTAGGGAACGTAGTCGGTGAAAAGGAAATTTCCAGAAACGCTGGCCTCGGCGACCTGCTTCCTGTAAGGCTCCAAGAAGGTTCCCCCTCCCACGATGATCGCCTTGGTATCCGGCCTCTCCTTTATCACGTCGATGAAAACCCCTATGGAATCCTCGCTCAATTTGTCGTTTTCGAGCCGGTAAACCATGCCGATAACGCCGTCCGGCACGGGAGTCCCGTTTCTCCGGAACATCGCCAGATCGCTGCCGGGATAGATCACCGAAGAGGCCTCGGGAATTTTGGAACCGAAAGCTCTCGCGTATTCGCTGACATACACGTAATGATCGACAACCTCGTCGATATAGGCTTCCACTGGAGTATTGATGTTCTCCACCACCACGCATCCCTTTTGACGCGCAGCTTCGAAGACCTTGCGATACCAAGGATCGTCGCATTCCCCCCAGTAATGCACGTGCAGGACGGCGGCATTCTTTTCCTTCAGAAAAGACAGTATGTCTCCTTCGGATCGGGGAAACACGCGAATCGGGAAACCCGAAAAGGCGGGCGGGTCGGGATTGTAGAAAGTCGCCACTTCCTGCTCGTAGAGGTGTCCGAGATGCTCGACAAGATCGGCCACGAGACGGCTCGATCCACCGGTCATGAAATTGGCGATCGCATGCACAACGACCGGCCTTTGCGGCTTTATCGGGTGGAGGATTTCGATATGTTGCGTTCCGCCCCCGTCTTTTTCAGAGGCTCTTTCGACTGTTCGACACGTCCGCTCGCGCGGCGCTTTAAAATGCTCCTGCGCTTTTCGATAGAAAAAAAGCCGTAACGACCCTTTCATCAAAAAGTCCTGAAACTTTCTTTTCAATCCAGGGTATCGACAGGAACCGCTTTTTTCTCCCGTGAACGGTTTTTTCAACCGCTCGACGGCATGGCCTGCCCTGTATTTCAGGTTTCTGTACCTTGTCAGCCAAAGCCAGCTCTTGGAATTGTAGATTTCCTGCAGAATCGCATTTTTTTCATGCAAGGCGATTCCGATATCTTCCAGGTGGCGCTCCTTTTCCCCCAGCTTCCGCCGGTAGGCCTCCGCTTCCGCTTTCAATCTTTCCAGCCAATCTTGGGCATTCGAAAGTTTGGCGTCTCGATCTTCGATTTCCCGCCTGAAACTTTTCAACCATTGATCCGCCATGGCCAGCTTTTCGCCCCGCTCCTCCACTTCTCTCTTCAAATCCTTCAGCCACAGGTCGGCCTCGCGCAGTTTGCATTCCCGCTCCTCGACTTCGCCGTTCAGCCTGTTCACCATCGACCGCATCTTGTCGATTTCGTCTTCTTTGCTCCGAATAACGGCAATGTAGTCGGAATGGTACTTTTCCGGATTGATTTCCGGATTTTCAAACAAAGTCCGGATCAAGGGACTTGCCATTCTTTCTCGAAGAGACGGCTTGGCAAGGAGTTCCCCCAAATCGACGTTGGAAAAAACGGCATGCAAGACTTCCAAATGCTTCAGAAACTCGTTTTCCTTGATGGTGTTTCGCTCGTGGATACGGTAATCCAAAAGGGGCTCGTCGATCATGGCGAAAGGATAGGCGCGGAGTCCCCTCAGAAAAAATTCGTAGTCGTTGCAATAAGCCAGAAGAGGGTCGAAAGGGCGATTGTCCTCGAAAAAACGGGACCGGACGAACAGGTTGGAAGTCGTCGCCACGAAATTGTGCTTCAGCAAGGAGGCGAAAGGCTCGGCCCCGGCTTTCAGGGAAGCCACAGCCTTCTCGTACCAATCGAGCCAGTAGCTTCCGCGCGAACCCGGCTCTATAGCAGAACCGGAATCGTCGATGGGACGAATCAGGCTGGCGGCGATCATGCATTCGGGCCTATCGTCCATCAAGGATAAGAACCGGGCGAGACGGTCGACGCGATACCTGTCGTCGGAATTGAGGATGGAGATAAATTCGCCTCGCGCCAACTCGATTCCCCGGTTTAGGGTATGGGCAGTGCCGCGATTCTTCTGCGAGAAAACCCTGAGACGAGGGTCGTCTCGGTAATTTTCCACGACTTTTCGAGTTCCGTCGGTGGAACCGTCGTCCACGACGATCAATTCGAAGTCCCCGAAGCTTTGCCCCAGTACGCTCTCGATGGCCTCGCCCACATACCGTTCATGGTTGTACGCAGGAACGATCACGCTGACGCGAGGCGTCTTTCCCTCTTTCCGTTCGTTGTCTTTTTCGGACGCCGTTGGATTCAAGTCAAACTTCCCTTCTTTTATTTCTGGAGTTCGGCGGCCATCCGCTTTTCGAGGGTCTCGATCCTGGCATCCTTGTGTTCGATCATTTTTCGATGGGTTTCCGCCATCGTCTGTAGCATTTTCAAGGATTCTTTCAAGCTTGCAACTTGGTTGTCGAGCAAGATTTTTTCACCGATGGCCGCAAAAAAATCCGAAATCAGTCTCTTTTCCCTTTCTTCGCAATCGAACAAGGGGCCCATGGCCTCCGGAACAGAACGCCCCACGCGCAAAACGCCAAGGCCGTGCGAATGGCGAAATCCGAAACTCGGATATTTCCGCGACAGCTCTTCCCAGAGTTTCCAGACGCCGAATCCGGGAGCGCGCTCCTCGATGTCGTGCAACAGCACGACGCCCTTTTCGCTCATCTTGGGAAGCCAGGATTCGAAATCCCTCCTGACATCGCTATATCCGTGACGACCGTCGATATGAAGAAGATCGATCGATTCGTCCGAAAATCTCGGCAAAGCTTCATCGAAACTCGAACGCAACAGTTCGGAAAACGAGCCATGGCGAGTTTCGTTGAATTTTCGCAATTCTTCGTAAACTTCTTCGCCGTAGTAGCCTGCCTGGTCGTCGCCTTTCCAGGTGTCTACCGCGACGCATCGGCAATCGAGGCCGAGGGTGTCCGCCGCCTGGCAGAACGCGCTGTAGGAATCTCCCTTGTGCGTTCCTAACTCGACGAACAGACGAGGTTTCAACATCGAAATCAGAAAAAAGGCGAACGGGATATGTCCGTGCCAAGACCGAATGTCCGTCGTTCGAACCGGTTTGTCGAAAACCAGCGATATTGCCCGCCACAGTTCGGATTCGTTTCTATTATGAAAAAAAGTCGGCATTTTTAAAAAACTCTATTTGCAAAAGCGTCTATGGACGATTCGCCGTCGGACTCGGTCCTCGCATGCGAACCCATCGATTCATAACCCACTGAAGCAGAACGAGGCAGAGTCGCGTACGCCAGCCCCATTTCGGCTTTTCGCAAACCAGGACTGCGTCTTTCCATACATCGCTCTCGTCCGTGTAGCGACCTTCCGGCTCATTGCCTACGTAGACTTCCCTGAGTTCCAACCCGGCAAATTTGGACAACGCGGCGAACCCGTCGGCGTAGAACCTCCAACAATCCACAGGGTATCGATGTTCGTAGCCTCCGGAAGGCGCAATGATGCAACAAATCCCCCCCGTTTTCAAAACCCGCGCGATTTCCAGCATGCTGAACCAAAAATATTCGATATGTTCGAATGCCTGTCCGGATATGAAAACGTCCGCCGTTCCAGATCCAATCCCCTCGAATTTATAAGGATCGCGCAAAATCACGTCGACATTGGGTCCCTTTTGCAAGTCCAAGCCACGATAGGTCCATTGGGGCTCGTCGAAAAACGGTTTGTACGAACCGTTGACATCGAAGCTTCCCAAGTCGAAAATCAGCAGGCACTCCCCTTCCCTTCCTCGAAGATACTTGTCGCGGAACTTTTTCATATTGTCGAGCGAACTCTGGTGCATTCCTCGCCCTGCCCTACCCTAATCTTTTCCAGGAAAATGTCGTGTCGATCACGGAGAAAAGCGCTGGCGGGTTTCTCACCGGAACGCTTGTGAAAACGATTCCGTCGTTCACGTAATGGCACTGGCTATGCTCTCCGACATCCCCGTCGGCCACCGCGACAGTCAGAGAGTAATCGTCCTCCCTCAAGTTGGGCCAAGCGCCGATGGAAAACGACACGATGTAATCCCCTCCGGCCTCCAACAAAGGGAACTCGCAATGCATAAATGCAGTGTTGTCCGCCAATACCTGCCTTCCGAGACGATCCTTGACCATAAAGCCGACGATGGGATTGCGAATGGTGTCCTCGGCCCGAAGGAGAATCGATACTTCGCAAGGCCTGCCGGAAAAAACCAGGCTGTTGTTTCGACCTCCCGATGCCAACCTCACCCCTTTTATTCTGACTCGATAGTCGCCGAACTGACGAAAGCCGTCTTCGATTCGGGCGAATTCCGACTCGTCGATCGCATTTTCGACGTTTTGGAGCGCAGGGGTCCGTTTTTCTTTCGAAAAGGCATTCTCCCCTTCATACATGAACTGAAGATACTTTTCCATCACCAATTTAGGGGAATCGTCCATCCTGACTTCTCCGCTTTCGATCCAAACCGCGCGGGAACACAATTCCACCACCGAATTGCTGTTGTGGGTAACGAAAAGCACGGTGCCGTTTCGACAGAAATCCCTGATCTTCGCCATGCATTTCTGCTGAAACCGGGCGTCTCCTACGGAAAGGGCTTCGTCGATCACGAGAATATCCGGGGCCACATGCACTGCGGAGGCAAAAGCCAGCCGCAAATACATGCCGCTCGAATACACTTTGACCGGTTGGTCGATGAATTCCCCTATATTGGCGAATTCCGCGATTTTTTCGTAAACGGCTTCGATTTCCCGGCGAGAAAGCCCCATGACCGCCCCGTTCATGAAAACGTTCTCCCGTCCGGTGAACTCCGGGTTGAACCCCGCCCCCAGTTCCAAAAGCCCGGCAATGCGGCCGTTGACTTGGAGGCAGCCTTTGGTCGGGCTCAATATGCCGCACACCAATTGAAGAAACGTGGTCTTGCCCGAGCCGTTCGAGCCCACGATTCCCAACGTTTCCCCTCTCTCCACGCGTAGCGAAACGTCCCGAAGCGCCCAGAATTCCCGGTAGAATCGTTTCTTGTTCCGCCACAACGACTGCTTCAGACGGTCGATGGGCCGAGCGTAAACCTGGTAGCACTTTCCGATATTTCGAACTTCGATCGCAGTTTCGCCCATAATCTTTCTAAATCACGTCCACGAACGCTTTTTTGCTCTTCATGAACCAACCATATCCCGCAGCCATCGCAAAAAATGAAAAAACAGCCCCTCCGATAAACCAATTCCACTCCGGAGTCATTCCCCAAATGAAAACCCTGCGGGCATTTTCCACGAATATGGCGACAGGGTTCAATTTGATGAAAATCTGAAAATCCGGGGGAACTGCGGAAATCGGATAGAATATGGGCGACAAGAAAAACAGCATCATGCTTAGCACCCGGACAACTGCGCTGCAATCGCGCACGAAAACCCCGAGGGAGGCCATGAAATAACCGCATCCCAATGAAAGCATCATCATCGGAAGCCACACCAGAGGAAGAAATACAGCCGTCCATGGAATCGATCCGTACACTAGCAACACCCCGGCAACCAGAACGGCGAGACTGAAAAGCGAATTGACCAAAACGCTTAAAAACTGGACCAGCGGCAGAACATCCAATGGAAAAACGATCTTCTTGACCAGATTGACCCGGCGAAGAATGATAGTAGGCGAAGCGTTCAACATTTCCGCAAAAAGATTGAACGTAACAATTCCCATGAACAATGCCAGCGCGAAAGCGATGCGCGTCTCCTCCGTCCGCATTCCCCACCTCGCATTGAATACGACGGAAAAGACGAACGTATAGACGCAAAGCATCAGCAAAGGTTGCACGAAGCTCCATCCGACCCCGAGGAAAGATCCTTTGTAGTGAATCACCACTTCCCGCCAAGTCAGCTGCCGGATAAGCTCCCGGTATACCCAGAACCTCCTGCCGATCCAAACGGGATTCAATATTGTTTTCAAAGAATCGTTCGTATTCGCCATACGTCAAACACCGACGGATATTCTCCTTGTTTAGCTACGGGTTTCAAGCAAATCAGACAATATACCAAGATCGGCCATTTGAGTCAACTTCCAAGTTCACACATCGTAGCCGAAGACCTTCAGATTCTTTCCGAACGCATCGTTGCACAATTCCAGCAGTTCCGGCGACATCTCCCTGCGAAACCTTCGCAGGGAATCCTTGGCCTTGGACGTGGTCTTGTGATGTTTCTGGCTTTTCGGATTCATTCTTGCCACTTGGCGCAAAACGTCGTCCACCGTCGACGGGGAAGAATCTACCCCGAGATATTCGAAAACCCCAGCCAAACTAGACTCGGGTTGGAGAACGATGTCTTCGTACCGGACCAGAGAGCACGAGGAACGTCTTCTTCGCCAAGAATGGCATAGCGCCTCGATACCGGGCGCCAATCTATCTTTCACGTACTCCTCGTCGGTTTCGTAATTCTCCCTTCCAAACGCCAGAAACCCCCTTTTTTGGTTGAATGCGTAGATGGAGCAAAACATGTCCCGAAAATCCCGTGCCAGAACGATTTCCTTGACTCCGGGAACCAAGGCGACCACGGCGTCGGTAAAAGGGTTGGGCAAAAACTTTTCCGCGAAGAAGAGGGCTTTTTCCTTCTTTTGAATTTCCGCGATCCGCCGATAGTGCATCTGAAGGCTTCCCATGCAAAAGCCGAACGCCTGGCGAGTGTAAGTCCCGTTGAACCAAGTCGTCATTTCCGGATACATGGCGCAATGCAAATCTTTTTCTTTGTCGTCGCCGAATATCCAAGCGGGATCCTCGATATTGTAGGAAGCGATCGGAAAGACCCAGCTTTTGGGATGGCTTATGCTCAGAAACATCTGCGTCCAGTAGGAGGCGTATCGTGCCTCCACTTGAAACGGTTTGTATGCCGCAATTTGCGGATGCGCTCCCAGGAGGCTCAACAAATAGGTGCTTCCCGTTCTGCCCAAGGTGTTTATGACTATCGGCTTGATTTCCATCCGAAAACCCCGGTCGAATCGCGTCCGATCTCCGACGACGGCGAATATTTTGGTCTTTCCGGCTTCGGACGACCGCGCGAACCCCTCGACTTCGAAATCGGCGGAAAGACAGAACGGATTGAAATAGGCGGAAAAGCCGAACCGATTGTCTCCGGCCTCGATCTTGAAATGCTCCGCCACGTCGGGACGCTCGATGTCCAGCGGGATGGTCGAAACCAAGACGCCTCCGGCGTGGATTTCCACCGCATCGATCCGGAAGCCTTTTCCCATAATCCAACCTGAAAAACCGAACGGCTTTGTGGAGACGTCCCCGCAAACAGCGGGATTCTCGAGACCGAACTCGCAAATTTTTTCCGTCTCGGTTCGGAATGTTCGTATCGAACGAATGCGAACGAGGGCTTCTGTTTCTGCAATCACGGGCTCCTTGCCGTTTCCGGGCCAGTCGACGGTATTTCCGGAAAAAAATCCTCTCCCCTTCTTGTCGGAATCCAAGACGACGATGTCCTGAAAATCGTGTATGGCGCCCTCGCGAACATCGACCACGTTGAACCATCGTCCCCAGTGTTCGTACACCCAGGATTTCGAAACGAACGACGATCCCGGTGCGAACAAGCCTTTTTCGCGGCGCAATAAATCGGCGATCCACCTTTTTAATTTGTCCTTGGAATTGTCTCCGGCTCCTCTGGATACAAAGGCAGCTCCGTTTTTTTCGAACTTCGCCGCCGTTTTTCCGACGTCGCTTTCATCAATAAAAAGCATTTTTCTCAACTCGGGCTCTTGTTCGACACGCTGCAACGCGCGTCGGCCATGGACGGAAACAAAAACCAGCCCGTCCTCCGAAGCGACGCGTCGAATTTCCGACAATAACAGCAACTGCGCCTCGGGCCGCAAGGATGTGAAATAGGAAACAGCTATCACGGCGTCGAACAAGCCGTCTTCGAACGGAAGCTTCCAATTCGCGGGAAATTCCCGGGAATCGACGAATGGAAGCGAATTTCGAATCCATCGAACGTTTTCCGCTTTGAAGTCGCAAGCGCAAATTGTCGCCTCGCATCCCCGAAACATGCGGAGAAGTCTGCCCAAACCGCAATTGACGACCAGAATTCTTTCGAAGCTCCCCAACTCCCGGGGACTTGCATCATGGAGCGCCTCGAATATGTCCGCCCCGTTTCTCGCAAAAAGCTCCTTTGTCGGAATGCCTTCGTGTTTTAACATTGATCGAACCGGAGGAAACGGAGCAACGAATTCGGCAAGATTTTCATCCTCGAAACAGCCTCGACGGTTCAACCACGACCACTTTTCCAAAGGCAGCGCGCAACCGCTCCCCCAATCTACCTCCCCGAAATCCATTTGTTTTCCAATCTTCCGATTATATCGAACTTGCTTGCATTTTCAGCGCTTCACCCCGTATCCCCGTTCCCTTGCGAAGAAAATGGAAAATCCACGAGAAAACGTCTTTCGTTCCAGTCCCTCGGCCCCTTTTCGATTTTCAGCAACTCGTCGTTCTCGTAGATGCAAACGCCCACCCTTCGAATTCTTCCCTGGATCTTTTCAGGAACGGATATTTCATCGACCCAGATCGTGTTCCGGGACACCGGAGTCGAAATATTCTCTTTCCTGGATTGGAAATAATCGCCATTGCCGACAATGGTCCCTTCCCGGTCGATAAAGTGTACCGCGACCTTTTTTTCAAGGACCGCGTCTCGCGCGGCTTTCCAAACCAGTCTCAAGAAACGCTTTCCATCGGTTTCGACGAAGTCCGCTCCGACGAGAACAAAGTTTTCCCCGAATCCGACGTTTCTATATTGCTCGGGGATGCCGCGCACAATGGCTTCGGCCTCGGGCTGTTCGATTTCCCGGATAGCCGGGGTGTTTTTTACGAACGCGACTACCGGAGTAACCAGAACCGCAAAAATCGCCAGGGTGCAAGTCGTTTTCCATAGGCCGCCGTCGAACGGTTTCCACTCCCCCCCGTCGTCGGGTCGGCGTTTTCCGGCAATCATAAGAATCGCTCTCCTGGCAGGGATTTCCACTGTATGCCAGAAAACATATGATCCGACCAGGAGAATCGCCCAGAAATACACGAACGAAAAAACCGGCGAAAAGGAGTCAAGTGGCTCGACTCGTGCGATGTAAATCCTGACCATGATCTGATGCAGAAGGTATATCGAAAAACTGATTTCCCCTAACAATACGAAAAATCTGGCGGAAAGACATTTCGAGATCGCCCCCCGATGGACCGAAAAGCACAGAATCAGCATCGCGAACCACAGCGAATTGAGAACGCCGTTGTCTACCCATGAAGCTCCGGCTGGTCCCAAAACGCTTTCGAAGACCGATTTGTAAAAACCATTCAAAGACATTCCCGCGAAGACAGCCGCCAACAGGACAAATTCGACAGCCGTTCCCTTGAACATCCCAGGCCTGTAACAATCTTTTACCCTCTCGTAAAAAACGGCCGCGGTCATTCCCATGGAAAACTCGAACAGACGGGACAAAGGGTTGACATTGATCACTCCTATCAATCTGGATTCTGCGTTCTCCACCGTGGAAAGATCGAAAAAACGCATCGCCAGGACCGCTATCACCGAGACGGCGAAAGTGCCTGCCAATTTGATTTTCCAAGTTTTGTTCAGGTTCGCGACCAGAAGAGGAAACAGCAAATAAAAAGCAAACTCCGTGGATATACTCCAAGAAACCGCATTGAACGACCAGTGATAGTCTTTGATCGGTATCCATCCATGAACGAGGAATATGTTGGATGCGAACGAGGTGTAGAAGAGAAGGGCCGTCCGACTGTTGTTGGTGGCAAGATACCGATAATGTTCGGAAAAAAAAACGATCGCCAGAACCAGCGTTGCCGCGTGAAGCGGCCACACCCTGGCTAAACGCGACAAATAGAATTTTTTCAGGCTTCCATTCGTCCGAAAAGACGGATAGACATATGTTAGAATAAAGCCCGACAATACGAAAAAGAAAGAAACGGCCTGGTATGTCGGGAAGATCTCGCTCAGATCGCCATCTACGCCGAAAAGCCCTTTCGAATGGTGAAGGACAATCAGCGACGCGGCGAAAAACCTCAAAGAGGTCAAAGAATGCAACACCGGTCTGGAAGACGGCATCTACGGCTTTCTTTTCAAAAATCCCTTTGGATTGTAAGTCAGGAGATACCTTTCTCTGGAAAGGTCCGACTCGAATTCGGGATGCTTTTCCAGAAACTCCTCGACGGCCGCAAGCGGTCCAGGTCCGGAAAAACCAAGACCGTCGCCCTCGTGGTAAAGATCGACGATTCCGTCCTCGACAATAAAATAGCTTCCCGGACCGACGAATTTCGAATAGTTTTCAAGGTCCTCCAGAACTTGTTTTTTGTAATGGGCGCCGTCTTGGACCACCATGGCGTTTTTTCCTTGACAAAGCTCCTCCACCCTTTTAAGAAGTCCAAGGTCGGAGCTGTTTCCTGTCAAGACGAATACCCGGTCGTGTACAAGGTCGAACTCGGAACGGTCCAGATCGATCGAAACCACGAATCCCGCGCCGATTAGCTGCAAAAGATCGGCGAAGTACCGGGTGCTGCCACCGAATTTGCTCCCTATTTCCACGACGACGTCCGGCTTTGTTTCGAAAACGATTTCCTGGTAGATCCAGGCGTCCATCACGTTCTTCCAGATAGGTTTCCCCATCCAGGTCACTTTGTCGAATACGATTTCCTTCTGGTGTCTCAAGAGCCATGTCCGAAGGGACATTTTGAAGCTTTTTTCGTATTCCCGCCTGCGCAACGGAGCCGAAGACCAATAAAGGTCGTGGAAAATTCCCTTTATTCCGGAAAAAATGGTTTTCAAGGACAAGCGTCAACTCCTCGCCCCTGCGTCCGAACGATCCATTCCCACGTTTTTGCTATTCCATCCTTCAAAGACGTTTTTGGTCTCCATTCCAGTTCCCTTTCCGCTCTTCGAACATCCAGCGCGATCTCCGGAACATCGAATTTCCTGGACTGCCCATATTCGATTCGCGGCCTCTTGCCAGTGACTTCCGCCATCAATTCCAGCAAATTTTTGATCGAGCAGGACTGCCCGCTTCCGATATTGTAAATTTTCGAAGGGGTGTCCCTTTCGACTACGGCGACGAACGCCTCCACCGTATCTTCGATGTACATGAAATCCCTGGCCACGGATCCATCCCCCCAAACATGGATGGGGGAATCGTTCCAGATCTTTCCCAGAAAAACGGCTACCGCTCCTTGCGCCCCAGTGATTCTCTGTCGCTCCCCGTAGGGGTTTCCGAGCCGCAAAACCGTGTAATCCAATCCATGGAGACGATTGAAAAGATGCAGATACTTTTCAACGGCCAACTTGGTTATTCCGTAGGAACAAAGAGGCTCGGTCCTATGGTGTTCTGAAATCGGAACCTTTTCAGGTACGCCGTAAACGGCTCCGCCGGAAGAAACAAACACCATTTTTCCGAGTCCCTTTTCCAAAGCTTTCTCCAGAAGCACGATATTTCCGATGACGTTGCTTTCCACATCGTAGGCGGGGTTTTTGTTGGAAGAATCGGGAAGGGTCGAACAGACAAAGTTGACCGCCACGTCCATTCCGTCCAAGGCGTTCGACACATCGTCGACATTCAGAAAATTCCCCTGAATAATCTCGATGCGGTCGATACTTTTTGCAAGATTATCCTTTTCGATGTTGGGAATGTCGAAAACCCGAACTCGATGTCCTCTAAAGACGAGCGCGTCCACCAAGTGGGAACCTATAAATCCCGCCCCGCCGAACACCACGCAATTCATGCGGCAAACACCTTTCTTCCCGAAGATTCCTTAGGGTTGCAGTACTTATTGATCGGGGGTTGCCCCAAAAGGCATACTGGCCGGTTCCATTTCCACAAACCAGTCCCCGTTTTCAAAAATCCAGGTCCGCTTGATGACAGGATTGAAATCGAAACCATGGTGGCTGAATCGGTAATCGACAGCAACCAGCGCTTTGGGAAAATCCATTTCTATTTCCTTGATAGAGAAACCGGAAATATCCAAAAGAGGAGTTTTCAAGAAACTCTTTAGCGCGACTTTTTCCCTGTAGGATTTTACCGTCATATTATAGACCGTTTCATTGTCCCCTTCCATTTTCGCCTTCCAGTATTTTTCCACTCTATTGCGGAGGTGATCTTCATCGCTGGCATGCCTGATCTCTCCGCACGAAAAAAACATTAAAAACAATACCATAAATGACAGACTCTTGATACGGGATTTCCACATGTCTAATTATTTTTCCTTTCCTGTCGGATACCTTTCCCTGACTGTTCTTTCTCCATCGATAAATGCTTAAGATATTCTTCCGGGGTCATGTTCTTAACCGTCGAAATATTCTGTTCCATTTTTCTTCTTGCCTCTTCGACATATTTTTCGATTTCTTTAGTGGCGCTTAAATATACATCAGCTCCGCTAATTCTTTCCAATTCGGGGTCGAGCGCGACATCCATCGCGAGTTCGATCTCTTTGTTTTCCATTTTCAACACGGAACCTCCGGACGGACCGAGGTCGATTTTGACGTAGCCGAGTGCATTTCCAAGCTTGCGCGCCGGCAAAAGCAAAGTTCCATTCAATTTTTCCGAAACGGATTGGTACTCCTCGCTTTTTCCGCATTGGGTCAATTCTTCGGAGTCGTTGCCGCTTGAAATCGCCAAATCGATTCCGGATACCTTTTCGAGCAATCGAGAGGTTTCACTATATCCCATACTGGAAAGCAAAATCACTACGTCCGAGCTTTTGCGAATTTCCGGAACGAGTTCGGCCACCACCTTTTCCGGAGACGAGATCGTCAACGATTCCCGAATACTTTCGTCCAAAATGTTGCCGAAACGTTCTTCGGACATGATTCCGAGTATGCCCGCACGAATTCCTCCGACATTTCTTATCACGTACTTTTTGCCGAAATTCGAGCGGGAACTCGCGTAATCGAGGTTGGATGTAATCATCGGAACGGAAATTGTCGATCGAATCTCGTTTGTCTTATCGAGACCGGACAGCAGGTCGCGCCAGCTCAGATTCACCGCATGGTAATTCATGTGATCCATGCTTTCGAAAACGATTTTGGCTATGATTCCCGCAGTATGCCTGCTGTATCCAGTAGTCGGGAAAGATCCGCCCGCGTCGAGCAGCAATACGTTTTCATCAGTTTTCTCGACTTCCTTTATTTTCGTCAGTGCTCGGGCAAGCCCGCCCGAGTTTTTGCCGCCTCAGGCGGGAACCGGCGTTGCCCACCCCATCAGGTCTCCGGTAAACAAAACCGTCAAGCTTCGATTTTCCTCGGCATGAATATTTACGCATAGTAAAAGCACAAAGAATAAACCGGACAAACAAATCACGACTTTTCGTTTAGAATTCATTTTCCCTTCCCAAGTATTTTAATTTGAAATCGGATGTTTTCTTCTTGAGCGTTCGATTCGGTTCATCATGGAAGAAGCGTATCTCCCATGAGTTTTGTTCCATCCTTGGAACCAATGACGTACATGGCGCTCAACGGACTTTTACCGGTGCTCGCAACTGCAAAATACCCGAACCGGTCGATCGGTTCGGACGAGAAAAGAGCGCGAAGGGTGGAAACAAGCTGCTCTCCTGGTTCAAGACTTTTTTCCGCGGTTTTCAAAAGCTCTCCGCTATCGTCGAAAAGAAAGAGAGAAAGCGTCGTGGGGCGGTCGCCCGCATTGGTCACGCATAGTCCCGTGCTCCAATCGGAGCTTTCCGCAGCATGAGGAAGAAATGCTTTGTCTCCCAAAGGGGGCAGTAAAGGCATTCCGGCAAGCTGCATTCCCGAATTGGCCCCATACAAGGCCAATCCTGTAAGATCTTGGCAGTTTTCCGATTCAATGCGAATGGAAGATATATCGTTGGCTTGAATATCGGGAAAAAGAGAGTATACGGTTCGAACCAATTTTTGTTTGGGCTTCAGAACGCGAGAAATTTTCGAGCAAAGTTTACCTTTCTTGTCGTAAGCGGAAAAAATCGCGTTTGTTGCATCGCCTCCGGTATTCATTAGCGCCAACCCGGAATACCAATACTCGTTCCAGGGAGTGTGAGGCATCGTCAACAAAGGTCCTCTGAGTTCGGTCGATGCCGCCGTTACCGTGTCGACGGCGACACCGGTATTGGCGGTGTTGAAATATTCCAAATAACCCAGAAGAATCGGTTCTCCGTTGGTCGCGTATGCCCTCATGCTTTCGGAATTGGACAAAAAAGAATTGTAAATGTCGTATTCCTTTTTTTCTCCCGCTGCAAGGACGATCGTGCTTGAGGCGACTACCGATCCATTCGAATCGTATCCTTGCAATATTATATCCTCCTTTCCGTCTCCTATGTTTATCAGACCTATAAAAGTCTTCCACCCTCCGAGAAGAGACGCCGTCAAATGCGGGAAAAAAAGTTCGGCTGAAGCATTCTCGGACGAAATGGCGTTGCAGCCCTTCATTTGGTATTTTCCGCTCGAGACAGTCTGCATTCCAAACACGGGCGAATCGGAATCGACTCTTAGATATCCCCCTTTCGGAGCGGACCGAAAGAAGGATTCGACAGCTCCTTCGTAGCGCTTCATGTTCGAATCGAGATTACTCCCTTCGACTGGAAGTCCGTTCTTGTCGATCCTGGAGAGGACGACCCTCCCGTTCTCTTCCAGAATCCTCCTTTGGATGGACATGGCGTTGACCCAGGCGCCCGTAGGATCCAGAGGAAAAACCGTCTGATGGTGCAGGACCTGAAGGATGTGTAGCATATACGCCATACTTTCGCCGGGAACGGCCGGATCGATTTTCAGGTAGTGGTACCCGGCCTCGGAGGATTCGAAAAGTATGAATTCGTCTTCGGTGCGATAGGTCGCCTGCTTCAGTTCGGGATTGAAGATTTGAATTGCCAGGGATTCCGGAATTTCCGGTGTCGCTTTTATTCTCAGAAAGTCGGAGGGTTCGAGATATATCTTGAAGAAATCGGAATCCAGAGCTACCAGGGAATACGCTCCGGTTTCGATCGGAGAAGCGGCCGCAAACGTGTTGTTGCCTCGGTAGGCGTCGTCTTTCGAGTTTGAAATCGCTCGAACAAGGTCCGGATCGAAATCGAAGGAGTTGCTTAAGGACCTCCGGCCTAGCGGGATATAAGCTGTTTTAGGAGGCTTTTCCTCGCTCCCCGACTCCCATCCGTCAGATACGATAACATTTCCATCCAACTGAAAATAATAGTAAAAAGTTCGCTCGTCTGTTAGGGTTCCG
>CAZNTU010000043.1:0-32143 GCA_964575975.1 uncultured Desulfobacteraceae bacterium | reverse complement strand
GGGCCGAGACGAGGGAGAGGGCGCTCAAGGACGAAGTCTCCGAGCTGAACGCGGCGAGGCGGGAAGGAATGCTCGAGGGAAAGCGCGAGGGAAAGCGCGAAGGGATGCTCGAGGGAAAGCGCGAAGGGATGCTCAGGTTGATATTCGCCACCCTTCGGCTTCGCTTCCGCCTCGTCCCGGAGGCTGCGGTCGAAAAGCTGAAGGCCGTCCGCGACGCCGACGTCCTTGAGGCTATCCAGATGAAGGCGGTTGCGGCGGGAAGCCTCGAGGAATTCGAAATGTACCTTTCGTCGCTGTAGGACTTCGAGCAGGCCGGTCCCGGAAGGACCGGCGCCGCGTCTCGGGTTTCTCCCGGACGTCGGTCTTGCGCCCACGCCTCGTCGCCCGGTCCGGGGTTCGGAAGACTTTCTCAAGTTCCTTTGCAGCTGTCTTCTCGGATGAGGCGGCGGGTTTTTCGGCCTTTTTATCCTTGACCAAGCGCAAAGATTCCAATATGCTACGATGGTTTTGGTTTCGAGGGGACGTCTGCTTCCATCGGACCATGTCGCCAAGGCCGCTTTCGGGCAAGGCCGAAGAAAATCACAGGAGAAAAAATCGTTTATTCCGAGAAACAACTGAGAGAAACTGAACTATGACAGAAAAAGAGAATCAATACAAATATTTCCACAACAAATTGATCGGGTATTTCAAAAGCCTGCTTTCGAACCTTCAATATTTGGTGGAGGGAGAGATCCCTGCGGCGGAGGCGAAGGACCTCTACCTCGAAACCAAGCGCGAGCTGCAAACGAAGGTTGTCGATCTCGAGAAAAAAGAATACCGCATCGCGTTCGTGGGCGGATTCAACTCCGGCAAAAGCACGCTGATCAACGCCATGTTGGGCGACTATTTTCTCCCCGAAGCCAGCAAGGCCCTTACCGCCGTTCCCACGTACATAAAAAGGAGCGTCTCGCAGGAGGACGAATTCATCGTCCATTACTTGAGCAAGGACGAAGTTTTCCGGGTTAAGCGGCTTTACCGCACGGCCCTGGCCGAGGACTTGGGAGACTCTTCCGCCGTCAACCTCGGAGACGAAGGGCTGATCGACGAGTTCGAAAAACGGATCAAATTCTCCCGCGACGAGGGAATGACCAGCCATTTGGACGTCAAACTGCTCGAGCACTACAAGAAGGTCCTTTTGCACGAGAAAAACATGCGGGACAAGATCGGGGAAACCCCGATCCTCGTCCAATGCAACAAGGAAAAAGCCTTCATGCTCATCAAGGACGAACTCGAGGCCGCCTTCATCGAAAAGATCGAGATTCGCCTCAAGAGCCTCGACGTTCCCGAGGATGTCGTCATCGTGGATTTGCCCGGCGTTTCGGTCCACAATCCTCGCCACCGGGAAGTCACCCTCGAATTCATCAAGCGCAGCGCCCACGCCATCGTGCTGGTGCTTAGCGCGAAAAGAATCCTCGACAAGGATGAAAACCTCATCCTCAAAGGCTTCATGGGCTCCAACGTCAATATCCAGAACAAATTCTTCTGGGTAATCAACCAATGGGACTTGGTCACCGATTTGGACAAGAAGGACGTCGAAGCCGATTTCGAGGAAATGTGTTCCGACTTGAACATCAACTATATCCGCTCCTATCGAACTTCCGCCCGCGACGGTCTTCTCGCCTGGCTGTGCCTCCACAACCGCTCGAAAATCGAAACCAACGAGCGGCTTTTGCAGCATATGCAGACCTACGAAGAGAATTTGATGCACAGGTACAACAACGACCATAATCTCGCATACAAGTTGTCGCAGGTGGACAGGATTCGAAAGGACGTGTTCGGCTATCTCAACTCCGAAATCAAGAAAACCACGCTCAAGGAGATGGCCGAAGGCATTCTGGTCAAGTGCAAGCGCATCTGCACGATCCTGCGGAAGGAGCAGGAGGAGCACCGGCACTATCTTTCCGAAATGCTCGACAGCGAGAAAAAATACCGGGAAGAGGAATACATCGAGGAGAAGAGGAACCGTCTTACCCTGGAGGCCAAGGACACGCTTCGCAAAATGCTCGACAAGGTCGTGGACGAACAGGACGAGATCGAGGCCACCCGAAACGCGGAGCTGTGGGAGCATATCGAAAGCACCTACAGCAACAACATCAATTTGCAGGGCGAGTTCCGCCGGGTCATGAAAATCCTCGGGAGAAAGTCGCCCCTGTACTTCGAGATCGAGACCAACGTACTGACCAGCATAAACGAACTGGTCAAGGACAAGTTCGTCAAGGTGCTCAAGGAAGGCATCGGGCGTGTGTTCGACGAGTACGAGATTTTGCTGGAGGGTTTTTCGAGGTACATTTCGGAAGAGTTGAGGGGCGAGTATGTCAGCGCGTTGGACCGCGATTTCAAGGACAAAATCATCCGGGAAAACAAGAGAAAGGTCCGGGACGGCTTCGAGATGTACGCCAGCGCCTTGATATCGCGTCTCGACAGCCTGATGGTCTGGACCGACATTTCGGAAAACGAACTGTTCAAACGTCTCGAGATCGACTCGACCGAGGAGCTTTTGTCCGAAAACAAAATCGCTATGACTCGCTTGAGAAACGGCATCGAGGAGATGAAAAACTGCATCAGGGAGCTGTCCGATCTTTCCACGCAAAAGACGTTCATCGGCTTGACCCACAAAAAGAACATCACCAATAAAAAGACCCAGCTGGAAAGCGTGGTTTCCAATTTGAAAAGGGAATTGGGCGAGTTCGCCAGCTCCTACGACAAGATCGAGAAGCTGTTGCATTATTCGTTCCCGAACGAGGCGGATCCCGCTCTTCAGCTGACTAAGATCGCGAAGCTGGTCCCCAAGGATATCAAAGACAGCGAGATTTGGGACCAGAAGGCCAAGGCGTTCAACGAATTCTTGAGCGGGGTCTACAAAAAGCACATGGAACAGGCAGTCAACGAGCTTAACGAACAATCATGGCTCTTCGTGAGGGACAATCTCGCCGAGACCGAATCCCAACTCAACGACATTTTGATCAAATACGTGTTCCCTCGCCTGGAAAAGATCGTCAAGGACGGCGTGGACAACGAATTCGCGCTCAAGCGGGAAAACAAGGAAAGAATGCAGGAACTGATCGGCGAACATTTGAAGCCTTTCAGCGAAATGGAAAGACGCATGAGAAGGTTCACCGACGATATCGAAAGCGCCACGTTCAAATACGAGGACGACCGGGAGGGCGAGGAAAAAGTCGTGGATATCGTCCAGCGGCAAGCCCGGCAGGTGTAGTCTCGCAGACGAGGCGAGAGAATATGAATATGAAAGATAAGAGAGCGTTGTTCGGGCGAAAAATGACGGACATTTTAAATTACGGCGCCCTGAACTTGGCTATGGGAATCGGATATAAAACGGGATTGTTCGACGCGATGGACGGTTTCGACGAGCCCGAGACCGCGGAAAGATTCGCCGAAGCGGCCGGACTGTCCGTCAGGTACGTGAAAGAATGGCTCGGCGTGATGTGCTGCGGAGGCATCGTGGAGCTTTCCAGAGGTCCGGCCGGCGAAGAACTGTTCTTCCTTCCTCCGGAACACGGCGATTATCTGGCGAAAAGGGCCGGAAACAACAACCTTGGAGTCTATGCGCAGGAAATCCCTCTTCTTGCGTCGTGCGCGATGAAACCGGTAATCGAGGGCTTTAAAACCGGCGACGGCGTGGCTTACGAAAACTATCCCGATTTTCAGGGCTTCATGTCCCAGCTCGCCGACTCCAAACACGAACAAGTTCTGGTAGATAAATTTCTGCCCTCCGTCGATGACGGCCGCATTGTCGAGAAAATGCGCGAGGGCATTCGGGTTTGCGATTTGGGGTGCGCCGAAGGAGTCGCGTTGCTGCTCATGGCCGAGGCTTTTCCCCGAAGCCGTTTCGCGGGATTCGACATTTCGGGGGAAGTCGTAGGCGTGGCGCGCGCCGCAGCCAAGAGGAAGATGCTTGAAAACGTCGAATTTTTCTGCTTGGACGCGGCTCGATTGGAAGGCGACGAAAGATTTGCCGCGTCGTTCGACTATGTGACCGCCTTCGATGCCATCCACGATCAGACCCGGCCGATGGAGGCCCTCAGAGGCGTCCGCTGGATTTTGAAACCGGGCGGATTCTTTTCGATGATCGATATCGCCGCCGACAGCAGCCTTTCCGCGAACATCGCCCATCCCATGGGAACGTTTCTGTACACGGTGAGCCTGATGCATTGCATGCCGGTGGGCCTGGCGGAAAACGGCGCCGGGCTGGGAATGATGTGGGGAAGGCAAAAAGCCGTCGAAATGCTCAGGGAGGCGGGATTCGAAGACGTCCGGGTGCTTCGGATTCCCGAGGATTCTTTCAATCTCCATTTTTACTGCAGAAGACCGGACGCGTCGTCTTGATTCGGTTTTGCTCGAATCGGCGCCGCGAAACAAGGAACGGCGCCGATTCGAAGGTCGGTTTCGATTCGGCCGTGCTAAAAAAACATTTTTTCCGGCGGACGGCGCTCGGGAACGAACTCGCGGGGAATTTTTTCCTCGTTCCATTCTTGCGAAACGTAAAGGTTGCAATAACAGCTTCCGAACTCCTCGACGTCCGGCGCGCGATAAACGCAGGGACAAACGATGTCCTTGTCGCTTTCCCGGTCCCCGGATGCAAGCCGGCACGGGCAGGCCATGTATCCGTAACGCTGCTTGTTCGTCAAAAGCGCGTTCAGAAGGTCGAAGACCCTCTCCTTGTCCTTGTTGAAATAATAGCCCTTGGGCTCCTGAACCTTTCTCAAGGCTTCGTATAGTTGTTGCGCGTCCATTACAATCCCAATGCCTCCTTGATTTCGTCTTCCTTGTATCCCACGATAACCTTGTCGCCAATCACTATGGTCGGAAAGGAACACCGGGGATTGAATTTTTTGACATCTTCCAAAATGGCCCTTCTTTCGTCCCCGTCTAAAAGATCCACATCAACGAACTCGTATTTGACGGTGCATTCGTTCAAGAATTTTTTGGTGGATTTGCAATGGCTGCAAGTGCTCAAAGAAAAAATTTTTACGTTTGGTTTATCCATGGATTTAATCCTTTCGTGGGTCTGTTTCCAAGTTAAGCCATCTTGCTTCGACAATCGGTCCAATCAACCTAATACATTCCATTGTCATGTTCAATGAAATTTTGGGAATCGGTTTTTCTCAAATAAGAAAGCAGGTCGTCGTAGTCGTCGATGTCCCGCCACGCCGGCAATATATGATGCCGGAGAGACTCCTCCCGGAATCTTCTAATGGTTTTTTCAAATACTTGGCTTTCTCCCCAAGGAATATTCGAAAAAACGCTTTTCGAATAAGAGCCGTCGCAAAAACCGATCAGGTAATATCCTCCGTCCAGTGCGGGACCGATTACCGCGTTCGCGCACTCCAACTTCTCGAAAGCCTCGCCGATAATGGCAATGGGCAAATCGGGCAAGTCGCTTCCGATCAACAACGCCTTTTCGTATCCCATGAAAAAAGCGCTTGCAAAAGCCCCCGACATTCTTTCCCCCAAGTCCCTGCCCGACTGTGGAATCAGTTCGCGCTCTTTGCCCAGCCATTTTTCGACGGCGGCTTTGGATTCCGAGGGACAATAACAAACGACAGTGTCGAAATTTCCCCGGCGAAGCATCTCGAGTTCTTTCTCCACAAAATCCTTGTAATATTCCAGCGCGGATTCGTCGCCCAAGACGCGGGCAAGCCGCGTCTTGACCTTTCCCTTCTCCGGCGCGCGAACGAACAGCAGCACGCAATTTTTCTTCGAATTCGTCGTTTTCGGAATGCTCTGCCGCATTTGCATTATTCCAGCTTTTCCAATGCTTCGACGATTACTTTCAAATCCGGGCGTCGGTTGATGTCAGAAACGTGCGAGAGACGGATTGTTCCTTGCTTGTCGATAACGAACAAGGCCCGCTCCGAAACTCCGTCGGACCTCAAGACCCCGTATCTGTCGGCGACTTCGCCGTGGGGCCAGAAATCCGAGAGCACTGGAAACCACAGTTCTCCCATTTCCCTGGTCCACGCGTAAAGCGTCGGAATATTGTCGACCGCAATCCCGACGAGCACGGCGTCGTGCTTTTCGAACAGCTTTTCCGCCAAGTTGTATCCCGGCCATTGGTCGGAGCAGACAGGGGTCCACGCGGCGGGCACGAACGATATCACGACGTTCTTTGCCCCTTGGTAGTCGCTCAGCGCCACCTTTTCCCCCGAAACCGAAGGCAAGCTGAAATCCGGGGCTTTCTCTCCCTCCCGCACCTTCAGCCGACTGTCCACCGGCTTCAAATGACCGGGATCGTAAATTTTGTCGCCGTAGACGTCCGAAACTCCGTAAACCGCCGGAGCCGAAAACTGCGACGCCAATATCGCCATACCTATCATATATATGAAGTGTAGTTTCATCTCGTGTCTCCTTTCAGGTTCAAATCGTTACATGCCGGCTTCTTCCATTGTCTTTTTCAAAAAACTGTCCGCGTCTTCGATGCCGCCCACATGAAAACTGACAATTTCCGATTTTCCGCCGGTCCGGTTTTTCACTCCGATGAACGTCGGCGTGCGCGAGGCACCGATCTTCTTGTGCGCGACGAAGTCGCCGTCCGGAAACAACGGAAATTCGATCTCGTAGGATTTGCGGAACAAATCGACCTCGTAGTCGGAGTTGCCAACGCCGATTCCAATGATCTTCACTCGGCCTTCGGCCCTTTTCGCCTGTTCGTACAATTCGTTGACCAAGGGCGCTTCGCGCTGGCAATGCGGACAATACATGCTGAATATTTCCACGATCACAAGGTCGGCGTCTATGTCGGACACCATGAAGGGCCGGTTTTCGTCCACGCCCAAATAGTCTCTTTGCGCTTGCCGCTCGGGTGCGGGAAACGTCACATTCAAGATGCCCGCCCCTTCGCGAATCATTTCTCCCGTTTTCGAAAAGTCCCCGTTTGTTTCGTCGCCGCCTTTGACGTCGGCCGTCGAACACGAAACCGCGCTGATAATTATCAAGCACGTCGAAAAGATAACGGAAAAACGCTTTTTCATTGATTTTCTCCCGAACCGGAAAGTTTTTTTGTTTGGGGCTTGGATTCGATGCCGACCGGCGTCGGGAAACATGGCCGACATTGAAGCCAAGCCTTTCATGTGCGACAATGCCTCCATACATATCAATTCCGTCCGCGCATGGCAAACCCGGTTTGTCTTTGGGCCAGATCGAAATTTTTTATGAAAATTTCTTGACAGGCAACCCGTTTTTCTGTATCTAAACAGTAACGGTTACTAATAAAGTGTCTTTTCGAAAAACAAACCACCCAAGGAGGGAATGGAAAACCATGGAAGAGAAAAAAATCGTTTCCAAGAAGGAAAAAGAGATTAACTACAGAGATCTCACCACTTGCGACGCAACCATCCAGATGCTGGAAAAAGCCAGACGTGACGGCGTCGAGACCGCGTTCGACCGCGCGGTGAGCATGAAAGCCTGCCCCATCGGCGCCGACTCGGCGTGTTGCAAGCATTGCTCGATGGGTCCCTGCCGTCTTAATTCCAAAGATCCGTACTCCAAAGTCGGAGTTTGCGGCGCAACCATCGATACCATCATGGCGAGAAACTTCGCCCGCATGGTGGCCTCGGGCGCGGCGGCCCACACCGACCACGGGATGGCCATGCTGGATGTTTTCCGAGAGGTCGTGAAAGGAAACATTTCCGACTACAAGATCAAAGACACCATCAAACTGGAAGAGGTCGCCCGCTCCGTCGGCATCGAGACCGAGGATCGGCCCATGGAGGACATCGCCATGGATCTGTACAGGGAGTTGGAGCGTACCTACACCCAGGTGGAGGGCGAGATTCCCTTTGCCGCGAGAGTCCCGGAAAAAACGCTGGAAACTTGGAGAAAAGCCGGAATCGTTCCCAGGGGGGCCATGCGCGAGATTATGGAGATGATGCATCGCACCCACATGGGCGTGGACCAGGATTACAATAATATCGTGAAGCAGTGCAGCAGGACCGCGCTTTCAGACGGATGGGGCGGCTCCATGGTAGCCACCGAAATTTCCGATATTCTTTTCGGAACCCCCACTCCGCAAGCGGCGGAGGTCAACATGGGCGTCCTGAAGGAGAACATGGTCAATATCATCGTTCATGGCCACGAGCCCAACCTGTTCGAATCCATGCTCATGTCCGTAAACGAGCCGACCCTGGTGGAAGCCGCCAAAGCCGCGGGCGCCAAGGGAATCAACCTCGTGGGAATGTGCTGTTCCGGCGCCGAAATGCTTTCCCGCCACGGAATTCCCCACGCGGGCAACTTCATGTCCACCGAGGCGATCATTGTAACCGGCGCGGTAGACGCCATGACGGTCGATGTACAGTGCATCAAGCAGGGCCTTGTCAAAGTCGGCGAGTGCTATAACACCCCGATTTTCACCACCAATCCCAGGTGCAAGATCGAAGGCGCCACCCATATCGAATTGCACGAGCACGACCCGAGAGACTGCACGGACGAGATCGTGATCAAGGCGATCAGCCGTTTCAAGAACAGAAAACTCCCGGTCGAGATTCCGAAAATCGCGAACATAGGCATCCACGGGTTCTCCCACGAGTACATCAACTACATGCTGGGCGGAACTTTCCGTGCTTCCTACACGCCGCTGAACGACAACATTATCAACGGTAGAATCCGGGGCGTTGCCGGCGTTGTCGGATGCACCAACCCGAGGGTGAAGCAGGATTACGTCCATGTGGAACTGGTGAAGGAACTCATCAAGAACGACGTTCTGGTTCTTCAGACGGGTTGTTCGCAAATCGCGCTTGCGAAGGCTGGACTTTTGACTCCGGAAGCGTCCCATCTGGCCGGTCCCGGTTTAGGGGAAGTTTGCGAAACGGTCGGTATTCCGCCGGTACTGGGCTGCGGTTCCTGCGTAGACAACAGCCGTATCCTGATCGCCGCCTCCGCGATGGTTCGCGCCGGTGGCTTGGGCAACAGCATTGCCGACCTTCCGGCCGCAGGTTGCGCTCCCGAATGGATGAGCGAAAAAGCGATCAGCATCGGACAGTATTTCGTAGCTTCCGGCGTTTTCACCGTATTCGGAGCGACGTTCCCGATCGTGGAGAACACCAAATTCCATAAACTTTTGTTCGAAGGTCTCGAGCAGCAGGGAATGGGCAAATGGGGATTCGCCGTCGAACCGTACGACATCGCAAAGCTCATGATCGCCCATATTGACAAGAAACGGAAGGCTCTCGGCATCGACAAGGCTCGCGAAAGAGTACTCCTCGACATGGCCGACCGCCGTGAACTCGAAGTAGGCTAATGTAACACCCTCCCTCCATTAGTCGAGCAACAAAAAACGGGCATCCCGCAGGATGCCCGTTTTTATTCGACGGCATTGTGTTTTAAAAAATGGAATGCATTGTTTTTCGGGGTTTCCTCTTTCAAAATCCCCGTGTCCGATAAAAATTTCACGATATCCTCGTAAAAGACGTCCCAAGACGGCGGACAATCGTTGTGCGCGCACTCGTAGGTTATTAAACGGCCGTTTGGACTGGCTTGGGACAGCTTCCGTCCGTGAGCGTACGGAATAATGTCGTCGTGTCTGCCGTGCGTGACCAGCACGGGCCCGTCATACGAACGAACGGCATTCAAATTGTCAAACGCGTCGCGGACAAAACAACCGGGAACCCCGAATTTAACGGCCATACTCCTGACGCTTTCAAACGTGGACATCAGGATAAGGGCCGCCGGTTTTCTTTTTTCAGCCAAGGCGCATACCGCGCCTCCTCCGATGCTTCGTCCCGCGAACACGATTTTGGTCGGATCGACGTCTTTTCGTTCGACTATTTGGTCGTAGACCATGACGAAGGTGGCGGTGACGGATTCCTGGGACGGAGATCCCTCCGAGCGGCCATAGCCGGGATACTCGACGAGCAAAACGCCGATGCCGAATTGCGTCAGGGGATGCAAGAACGCAGGCCAATGGTCGATCAGCTCGGCGTTTCCATGAGCGAACAACAAAACAGGACTCGGCTTTTCAATGGACTTCGGCGGAAGGAACCAACTTTCCACTTGGCCGAACGGCAGGTCGAGGCGGATTTTTTCCAACCCCGGAATTCTGTCCGCCGCATCGGGAACGGGCGTCGCCTGACTCCGGGAAAAAAGAATCATGCGTTGAAAAAAATAGAGAAAACCGCAATAGGAAACGTACAAGGCAAAGCTCCATGCGATTATTTTCATCCATCCCCCCTCCCTTCCGGCGAAAAAACACCATGAAATCGGGTGTCGCCGAATGGACGCGACGCGCACGTCATCTGATTTTTAGATCCTCGGCCAGGGTCGGCGCGATAACGCCCATAAGGTGCTTGAACAACCCCAATTCCGCTTGCGACGAACAAATCAGCAGGACCACGAATTCAATTTCGCCCTGGTTGTAGCTTCGGAATAGAAAGTGTTCGCCGCCCGTCGCTCTTATGTCGATTACATCGCATTCGCCCAGTCCCGCGATTTTCAGGGATTTTCTGGCTTTTCTTATAATATCGAAAATATAATCGCCTATTCTGTCCGATTTAACTGGAATGTTGTAGACACTGGCGACCATTTCTCCACCGGAGGAAAAGACAGAGGCAGAGATGAACCCTTTCATGTCCCTGAATTTGCTTAATTTTTCATCGACGCTCGTTTTCCGGTCGGGTTTTATTTCTATAAAGACATCCTGCTCGATCTCCACATCGGAATCGTCCTGGATGATAACTTCTATACCCACATGTTCCAATTCCTGGACGGCATCCGTCCGCCGGTCGAGATCGAACTCTGGAACAAGCCGGTCCTGTTCGCGCGAGGACTCTTTTGGTTCAAGGGCTTTTGCGTTTTCTTTTCTGCGCCTTGCTTCGGAGGTCAAGGTCATAAGATCGGAAAATATTCGCTGCTCGATCGTCTTTTTGGGAGGCGACAAGAAACTGATTTCCACTTTTTCCCATCCGAGCATTTCGATCGCCGCCGATTCGGGTTTCATTCTTTTGAAGGAAGCGTCGAAGAGAACGCCTTTTTCGAAATAGAAAAGCCCGCTTCCCTCGATGGCGGATCTTATTTGCAAAAGGCAAGTGGCTCGTTCCATTTCGATCAGCGGAAGAAAGCTGCCGGCTGCCACCCCCTTATGGGACGAACCCTCGTCAAGCATGTCGAGCCCTTCGATAATGGCTGAGGCAAGTTCCTTCAAGTGGAAAGGTTTTTCGATAAACCGTAAGATTCCTGCATCGATCAGGTTGTCGCGGATATCGGCAATGCCGTAACCGGTCATGACGATAACCGGTGTCGCCGGAAAATTTTTCGTCATATATGCGATCAGTTGAAGTCCCCCCACGCGGGGCATCATGAGATCGGTGACCAGAAGGGATATGCGTTGTTGTCCCAGAATTATAATCGCTCCGGCGCCATCCGACGCGGTCACGATTTCGAACTGACTGCTGTAGATTCCGAGCCCTTCCGACAGGCTGTCCAAAACATCCACGTTATCATCGACAAGCAACACTTTATCCATGGAAAACCTTTTTTCGTTGAATTCTCCAAATCGCTGAATTCGTCAAGTTCTCTGCATTCCGCGGAATCGGTTTTTCCAACCGGAATCGAAAATTTACGTTGATGCGGTCGCGTTTGTCAAGGAAAATACCCGTTGTTTCCGAAGAGCTTAAGCAAGCCTCTGCTGTATTGACAATTCGGACGCACCTTTTTAGTATCGTAATCGATCCCATGTAACATGTGGGGGGAAAATCGCACAACAAGGCGAGATCATGATTCGCAATTCGCAATTTGGCCATATGTCCCATAGCAAGCAAGGCAATGGCGCCTCGCCTGAAGAAGGCGTCGATCAGGGATATGAGAAGCCTCGTGTGTTTGAAATCGAGAGAAAGAGATTTCGAAAAGTCAGATGGTTTTTCGCTAAAGCTTTTTTGCATGTTCTGTTCATGGACATCCTTCTGTCATATCCGGTTTTGCGGATTTTCCGCACCGATCCCGTGCCGAGGTGGAGAAAAATCGCGGCCAAGTTCCGTTCGCTATCCTTGGAAATGGGAGGCGTGCTGATTAAACTGGGGCAGTTTTTGAGCATTCGCGTAGACATACTCCCTCCCGAGGTAACCCGAGAGCTGGCCGGGCTTCAGGACTCGGTCCCGCCGGAAGGCCCCGACGCGGTTAAAAAGCAGATCGAAACGGACTTCGGCAGGCCGCTGGGGGAAATCTTTTCCCGTTTTTCCTTCGAACCGCTGGGAGCGGCTTCTCTTGCCCAAGCGCACCATGTCGTTCTGAAATCCGGCGAACCGGCCGTGGCGAAAATCCTCCGCCCTCGTATCCACGTCTTGGTGGAGACCGACCTTGCGGCCATCGGAATGGCTTTCAGATGGCTGAAGCTGTACAAGAGAGTCCGTGCCCGAGTCGATCTGGATTGGCTCGCCGACGAATTCGCATCCGTCACCAGGAGGGAACTCGACCTTTTCTCCGAGGGCAAGAACGCCGAAAGGCTGGCAGGCGATTTCAACGACAGTCCGGATGTTTACATTCCGAAAATATATTGGGACTATTGCGGACCGCGCACCTTGACCATGGAGAAGGTCGACTATATCAAGATTACCGACCTTGCGGCCATCGGCGCGGCGGGTATTTCCAGCGTGAAAGCGGCGGACAAGCTCTACGCCGTATATATGCGACAGGTGTTCGAAACTTTTTTCGTTCATGTGGACCCGCACCCGGGAAATCTTTTTATCAAGCCTTTGCCCGCAAAGGAGGAACTCGAAGCGGGAGTCCGCGATTTCCTGCCGGGCGACCCGGTCCCTTACAAGCATGACAGGTCTTTCAAAATCGTGTTCGTGGATTTCGGCATGGCGGTTGAAATACCGGAAAGATTGCGAACGGCGCTCAGGGAATATGCCATCGGGGTCGGAACCAGGGACGCGCGGAAAATTGTGCAAGCCTACATAAGCGCCGGAGCGTTTCCCGCATCCGAAAACACGGACAGGCTGGAACAGGCCCACGAAGCCCTTTTCGAGCGGCTGTGGGGAGTCAGGGTCGGACAGTTTCGCTCCCTTGCCGTTTCGGAAGCGAGGTATTTTCTGAAGGAATTCCGCGACGTAATCTACGACGCTCCTTTTCAGTTTCAAGCGGACATGCTTTTCGTCGTCCGCTCCGTCGGCATCTTGTCGGGACTTGCCACGCATCTGGATCCTGAATTCGACCCTTGGGCCAAAACCATTCCTTACGCCGAACGCTTCGCGAAAGCACGCTTGAGACAAGGGTGGACGGAATGGCAAAAGGAAATAGAGACGCTCTCTCATCAGATTTTGAATCTTCCGGGAAGAATAGACCGGACGCTGGATTTGGCTGGGAGGGGCAAATTCGTCGTTCGCAATTCGTTGGCGCCGGAGGCGGAAAAACGGATACAGGGACTGGAAAACGCTGTTCGGCGAGTAGGATGGATAATCGTTTCCGCGACCCTTTTCCTGTCTGGACTTTTTTACCCCGAACGTGCGCAAGGCGACGCTGCTCAAACCGTCATGTGGGCATCGGCCGCGTTTTTTTTCCTTTTGGCCTTGAAAAGGTAGACGCCCGACAAACCGGTACAAACAAAGGAAAGAAACGTCGAAAAGAGTGATATTTCATCATTCCAGATCACACCAACTCGATCCGCCGGGAAACGATTTCCGTGCCGTAAAAAAGCGCGCCCAACCTGTCGAAATCCTCGGCCGAGTCGGTCGTGAAGAACATGCGCCGGCTTTTCACGCTCAACTTTTCGTCGATCTCGGGGTGTCTTGCCAAATAAGCCTCGAGAGCCCGCGCGACTATTTTTCCCTGGCTGACCAGAGAAATACGGTCCGGGAGGCATTTTCCGATTTGCTCGTTCATTATGGAATAATGGGTGCATCCGAGAATAATGGCGTCGATGAGTGGATCTTTGCTCAAGAGCGATTCGACGTTTTTTCTGATGAAATAAAGCGCGCCGTCGCAGGCGAATTCGTTGTTTTCTATGAGGGGGACCCACATGGGGCAGGCTTCCTGGGCAAGGCATATGCCGGGAAAGAATTTTTCGATCTCGATTTTGTAAGACCCCGACCGGACAGTGCCTGTTGTCCCGAAAAGCCCGATATGGCCTGTTTGGGTCAAATTTCCGGCGATCTCGGTCACGGGCCTGATAACCCCCAGCACTCTGCGACCCGGGTACAACCAAGGGAGGTCTTTCTGCTGAATGTTTCTGAGCGCTTTTGCCGAAGCGGTGTTGCATGCGAGAACGATCAGGCGGCATCCATTGGAAAACAGCCATTTCACGGCTTCCAGCGCGTACTTGTATACCGTTTCGAAGGACCTTGTTCCGTAAGGCGCGCGAGCATTGTCGCCGAGATAGATGTAATCGTATTCGGGAAGACGACTTACGATTTCCTTCATGACGGTCAGTCCGCCGTATCCGGAATCGAAAATGCCGATCGAAAATCGATTCAACGTTCCTCCGGCTCCTCCGCGCGGTCGTCAAAGCACATCATTTTAACATCGGACATTTCAAGGGCAGCGCGTTTTCACAAAAGAATTTCCTCGATTTCCTTCAAAGACCGGATATGCCAGGTGGCGTCGAGACCGGGGGCGCCGTACGCGATAAGAGGTATCCCAGCCGCCTTGGCTGCCGCTTCGTCAACGGAAGAATCTCCCACGTATACAACCTCTTCCGGGGCCGCGTCGAAATGGTCAAGAACCTTCAGCAGTTCGTCCGGATAGGGTTTGGGACGCGCGACATCCAAAGCGCTCACGACAAGGTCGAAAAGATTCTCCAAACCATGAATTTCCAGGACCCGGTTCATGGTGTCCGTTCTGTTGGAGGCCACGGCCGTCTTGTACTTCGTCCTCAGCTTGTTCAGCAAATCCCTCAAGTGCGGCTCCATCCGCATGAGACGTATGAACGGCATGTAGGTCATCTTTTTTCTGAAAGCCTGGGCTTGGGCTAGGCTTTCTTCGTCCTCGAACAGGAAAGCCATCGAGACGTCGGCGGTATGCATATGGGTGAAAGCGAACTGTCTTTCGTCCATTTCCGGCTTTCCGAAACTGGTCAGAATATGGTTGTAATAGGCTTTGTTTGCCTCCGTCGAATCGAACATTACCCCGTCGCAATCGAACGCGACAACTTGGATGTTATTGCTTTTGCGAGTCGGCATCGGGTTGTTCGACTTTCTCGGGGCGTTGGGGGCGGTCGTTGACGTTTCCATAGACTTTCACCGTGAGCGCGGGCTGGATTTTGCTGTCCGTTCTGAGATGAATCGAGTCGTAATAGCGTCCCTGTTGCTCCATGAGGTTTTCCACCGTCAAAATATAGCCGGGTTTGCCATTTTCGGCGCTTTCTTCCAGCTTTACGCTTATATTCGTTCCTGTAACGGGTTTCGCCTCGACGATTTTAAATGCGTATTTTTCGGCGGGAACGATCGAGACCTTTCCCGAAAGCTTTTGCCCCACTGTCCCGTTAAGCCGAAGGTACGAGGGTTCGATGGTCGCGAAAGCCTCTACGTTTCCTTGAATGGTTAGAATCTGGATCGGGTTTTCCGGATCGTTTGTCGTGACGGTCGCGGTTTTTTGAAGTTCTCTTCCTCCAAATCCTTTCGTGTTTACCTTGATCGTTATTTTTCCCTCCTCGCCGGGAGGGATGAGTCTCGTGTACGAGACCGCCGCGCAGCCTCAGCCGGTGTTTACTTTTTGCACCTCGAGGGGCGCTGCGCCCTTGTTTTCGATTGTAAAACCATGGGTGACCTCCGCGCCGTCCACCACCGTTTCGAATTTATGGATATTTTCCGGAAAAAAAGCCTTGGGCGCCTTGCCGGGGTCGGTCTTTTCGGCAATGGCCGTCCCCACGACGGCAAGCAAAAGAACAAAAAACGCGAGTACGGCAAATCGTTTGGTTTTCATGAATCGACTCCTTTTTTTATTCGAAACTGTCGCATCCATTTTTGGGACGCGCCTGTTCTTTCCAAGCCGCGAAGAATGACAGTTTAGGGATACGGTTGCGAAAAGTCAAGCCTCATATCCGAGAAGCCTTGGCACTCCCGGAGAACCAGCGGAGTCTTGACAAACATTCTCGCAAATCGGATAAAGATCGTAAAACTTTTAACCAATGGAAGGGGAAAAGCCATGTCAAGGAAAAGCGCTTTGATCGTCGGATGTGTCTTCGCGTTGTTTTCGCTCCTGTTAGCTCGAACTTCGACCGCCGAAACCTATAAAATCGCATGGTCCCACTACACAGGGTGGGAGCCGTGGGAATACGCCCGCCACGCCGGAATTCTGGAAAAATGGGGCAAGAAATACGGCGTCGCAATCCAGTTGGATCTGATCAACGACTATATCGAGAGCATCAACCTATATACCGGGGGGGCCTATCACGGCTGCGTGATGACGAACATGGACGCGCTTACCATTCCTGCGCTGGGCGGCGTGGATTCCACCGCATTGATAATAGGGGACTTTTCCAACGGCAACGACGGCATTGTCGTCAAGAACGGCTCGGCCGTCTCCGATCTGAAAGGACGCCAAGTAAAGCTGGTGGAGCTTTCGGTTTCCCATTACCTTCTGGCGAGAGCGCTGGGCATGAACGGCATGAAAGAATCGGACCTCTCCCTGGTCAACACGTCCGACGCCGATATCGCGGCCATCTTCGCCGCCGACGAGAACGGCGCCGTCGTTACATGGAACCCGCCCCTGATGCAGTGTCGCAATGTCAAAGGCGCGACCCTCGTATTCGACTCGAGCAAGATCCCCGGAGAAATCATCGACATGACCGTCGTGCGGACAGACTCTCCCGATTCCCTGAAAAAAGCCCTCGCGGGAGCATGGTACGAGACCATGGCCGCCATGTCTTCCAAAGGCAAACAGGGCCGGGAGGCCATCGAATACATGGCCGAGACCGCAGGCGGGACCGAAGCGGAGTTTCGCGCGCAGCTGCGAACTACGGCAATGTTCTACAACGCCTCGGAGGCCGCCGCGTTCGCCTCCGGAAACAAAATCAAGGAAACCATGGAATACGTGAGGACCTTTTGCTTCGACCGGGGGCTTTACGGGGACGCGGGATCCAAGGATTTCGTCGGGATGCGCTTTCCGGACGGCTCCGCCATGGGCGACGAATCCAACGTCAAGCTAAGGTTCGACTCGTCGTTCATGCAAATGGCGGCCGACGGAAAACTGTAAGGCCCTTCCTCGTGAACGACCGATATCCGAAATTCCTGGGCATTCACGCGACTCCACCCAGGGGTCTCGAAATTTTCCTCGCGCTGTTGCCGTTCGTTCTGATGATCTCGGTATACTTGGTCGCATCGGACGTTAGACACAAGGAAAACCCCCAGGACAAGCTGCTTCCCACGATCTCCAAGCTCGGGGCGGCCATTGACAAAGTGGCGATATCTCCAGACAAGCGGTCCGGCGACATACTTTTGTGGAAGGACACGGTTGCCAGCCTGAAACGGCTCTTGGTCGGAATCGGCGCCGCAGCCTGCCTGGGTTTCATCTTCGGCTTGAACATGGGGCTGCTTCCGGGAATAAGAGGCTTGACCCTCACTTTCGTCACGTTTGTTTCGAACATTCCGCCCTTGGCAATCCTGCCTATACTGTTCATCAGCTTCGGCGTGGACGAGCTTGGAAAAGTCATGCTGATTTTCCTTGGAATTTTTCCGCTGATCGCCAGGGACATCTACCTCGCGGCAAAAAGCATACCCAGGGAAACGGTGGTCAAGGCCTTTACTCTAGGGGCTTCCCAGGCAGGGGTAGTCTACCGGGTGATTTTGCCGCAGGTGGTGCCAAGACTGATCGATACCGTGAGACTTTCATTGGGCGCGGCCTGGCTCTTTCTGATCGCGTCCGAGGCCATCGCGTCACAGGACGGCCTCGGGTATCGAATTTTTCTTGTCAGAAGGTATCTGTCCATGGACGTCATCATCGTATATGTGGCATGGATCACAATCATAGCGTATGGAATGGATTTCGTTCTCAGGACGTTTGTTTCCTGGCGCTATCCCTGGTACGAATCGAAGCAGGGATGACCGAAGCAAGAAGCGAGCGGAGAACAGTAAACCGCGAACGTTAAAAATAGATCCGAATGCGGAAATCCGAATGACGCACAAAAAAGAACACCTGCTGTTGCTGGAAAACATATCCAAGCGGTACGGGCCCAAAGCCGTTTTGAACGATATCGACCTTGCCGTGCGAGAAGGGGAATTCTGTACGGTGGTGGGTCCCAGCGGCTGCGGCAAATCCACCCTTCTTCGGCTGATCCTGGGCCAGGAGCGGCCATCGGGCGGAAAAATCCTCATGGGGGGTTCGCCCATAAAATTTCCGGGTCCCGACAGGGGAATCGTCTACCAGAAATACTCCCTGTTTCCCCATCTGACAATCTTGGAGAACATCATGATCGGCAAGAGCCTTTCCGTACCTGTTTGGAAAAGCTTTTCCCGGAAAAAGGCGAACAGGGAGGAAGCCGCTTACTATTTGAAAAGCGTTAGGCTGGACGGGCACTCGGACAAGTATCCCCACGAGCTGTCCGGCGGCATGCGACAACGGGTTGCCATAGCCCAGGCGCTGATCATGAAGCCCAAGGTCCTTTTGATGGACGAACCTTTCGGCGCCCTCGACCCCGGCACTAGAGAAGCCATGCAGATGTTGATTCTAGAGTTGTGGGAAAAGCACGAAATGACGATCTTTTTCGTCACGCACGATTTGGAGGAGGCCGTTTTCCTGGGAACAAGAATCCTGGTCCTGTCCCAGTACTATACCCATGAAACGGACAATGCGCCCGGGACGTTGATGGGGGCGCGAATCGTTTCGGACTATCCGTTGAACAAACGCGAGGCCTACTCCACGAGAGTCAAGGAAACCGCGGAATTCGGACGGCTTATCCAATCGATACGATCGGAGGGCTTCGACCCCGAATACCGACAGAACGCCACTGAATTCAATCTCAAACATCCGGATTCCTTTATTACCTTTGCCCAATAAACTCGTGGATCCAAATTCCGATTGACTTGACCGGCCTTTAACGGTTAACGTAAAAAGCTTTGATTGTTCACAAGGCATCGGGGACAAAAATGTGCTTGACGATCGCAGGGATTTTACAGGGTGTTAAAAAAACTGACATTTTCTATTGGCGCCTTGTCCCGCAATTTACGGGCGGAATCGATCAAAAAGCTGGAAATTCAAGGAGTTGCTGTAAAAATAAATTTTCGGGAATCTGGCACGGCACTTGCTCTTTTTCTATTAACTATTTCGAGAAACTGGGCAAAAAAAAATTTGCCCGAGAGTGTGTTTCGAAATGAATTTCGGAGGTATGACAATGACGTTAGCGACGGTATTATTGGTGGACGACGAGGTCGGCTTCGTGGAAACCATGACCAAAAGGCTGGTCAAGCGCGATCTTGAAATTTTCAACGCTTTCGGCGGCGCCGAAGCTCTGAAAAAACTAAATGAAAACAGCACTATCGAGGTTGTCATCCTGGATGTGAAAATGCCCGAGATGGACGGAATCGAAACGCTCAGGCGGATAAAAAGCGAACATCCGCTCGTGGAGGTGATCATGCTTACGGGCCATGCCACGGTCGAGACCGGACTGGAAGGAATGAAATTGGGCGCGTTCGATTACCTCATGAAACCTTGCGAGATGGATGTGTTGATTAAAAAGGTGGACGAGGCCGCGACAAAAAAACGACGTCACGAGGAAAAAATCATCGAGGCGAGAATTAAGGAAATTACATCGCGGCGGACTTAATAGCGCAATGCCGAAAATGAACGAGGCCTTGGAACGAGCCAAGGCCTCGTTTGAGAAAATTGTCCGTTCTTTCCAAATCGAAATGCGTCGGGACAGATTAGGAACCCAGGAAAGTCGGCATACCCATCAGCGGCCAAAGAATATAAACGGCAAATGCGATAACAACCATCAAAATGATGCTGGCGGGAACTCCGTACATGAAAAATTCTCCCGGGGTAAATTGTTTGGAATCGTAAGCGATGGCGTTGGGTGCCGCTCCCACGAGAAGGAGGAAAGGCATGCCTGCGGTGGTCAGGGCGGAGAAAAGAATGACCTCTCCAGCGACGTTGAGATAAGGAGCGATAACCAGCGCGACGGGAAGAGAAATGGCGATCGCCGCCACGTTCATGATGAAGTTGGTCATGATCAATACGAAGAATGCGATGCCGAGAACGAACACGAGCCAATGGGCCGTACGGAACATGGTCAGCCAGTTGATGGCCAGCCACTCTGCGGCGCCTGTCTGCCAGAGGCAGAACCCGATGCTCATGGCGCCCGCGAAGAGCAGGATGATATTCCAAGGGATCTGCTCCAGGTCGTCTATGGTGAGTATTCCCGTAATAAAGAACAGGATTGTCGAAATAAGAAGGACGGCCGTCTTGTGAGGAGGCTTGAAACCGGGGACGAAGGAGGTCATTACTGCGGTGGCCCCCAGAACCAGAATGACGGACCCGACGATCACGGCTGCGATCAGCTCCTTTCTGGTGATGCCTCCGAGTTCGGCGTTGAGCCTTTTCGCTCTTTCCTTCAAACCGGGAATTGTATCCTTTTCGGGCTTGAGAACCACCATGAAGAAACCCCAGAGAACGAAAGTCATGAGCCACCCGATCGGGAACATGTAATATGTCAATTCGAAAAAGCCGACATCCTTTCCCATGATATCTCTGTAAAAGCCGACCGCCACTGCCCCGCGGGCCGCTCCCAACAAGGTGATGATACTTCCCGCGCCCGCGACGTACGCCATGCCCATAAAAAGGCCCTTGCCGAATTTGGTCTGCTTGTCGCCCTCGCCGTACAACGAGTAAATGGCGACCAGGAGAGGATAAATGGTCGCGGCCACCGCCGTATGCGCCATGATATGGGTCAGGGCCGAAGTTACCACGAAGCATCCCAAATAGATCATGCTGGTTTTTTCGCCGACGATCATCAGCATTTTATAGGCGAGGCGGCGGGTGAGACCGGTTTTCGTGAAAACAAGGCCGATAACGATGGAACCGAAAATGAAAAGAACCGAAGGATCCATGAAATCCTTGAAGGCTTGGTCGGCCGGGCGAATCAAGAACAGGACCTGCAACACGCCGATCGCGAGGCTGGTTACGCCGATGGGAACGACCTCGAAAACCCACCACGTGCCGGCCAGCAGGAACACCGCGAGAGCGCCCTTGCCCTCCTTGGTCAAGACGAAGTGCTTTCCGTTCGGATCGACCGCGTCCGGCCAAAGCGGGGAATAATAGACGATCAGGAACAAAGCCACGCCTATCCCGAGAAAAAGATACTTTTTCCAATCGAAACTGTTTTGTCCGGCTACTACCGCTACGTCACTAGACATTTGATTTTTCCTCCATTGATATCAAATCATTCGAACGCGTATCGAATAAGATTTTCATAAAGAATCTACAAACTACAGGCCGCGATCAGCTCCGAGACTTCCTCGAAAACGTCGGTCAACTTGAGGATTCCAACGATGTTCTTGCCCTCGGTGACCAAAAGCGACTGGTGGTTGCCCATGACCAGTTGATGGATCGCCTCGTTCAAAGAGGCGTTTTGCGAAATGAATTCGCCCTCGGTGGGAGTGATCATGAAGTCCTTCACTTTTCTGTCCGAGGCTTTCTGGCAAATGCGATCCAGCGGGGCATCCCAGAGCCTCAGCTGCTCCAGCATCGTTTTCTGGAATTGAAGCGACAATCCCAGGTGGTACGATCCTTTGTTCGGAAGCATCTCGTCGTATTTGGGCTCCAAGCCCCTTAGAACGCAAGTCAAGGTAACCTTCCCGACGATTTTTCCGTTTTTGTCGAATATCAGGATCGCCCGATGAGGATACTTGTCGTCCGCCGATTTTTGCGCTTGTTTAAGAGCGGCCACGGCCTCGGTTAGCGTGGCGTCCTCCGAAACCGTCGCATACCCCGAAAGCGGCACCATCAAGTCTTTAACCAATTTAGATTCCAATTTTAACCTCCTGTATTACTGTTTATAACCGAATTAAAAAAATGGTCGTTATTTCCTTGGTCCCGGCGTTCGCCGGAACCGTTGCTTCGGTTGAGTCGGCTGCCGATTCATTCCCTATGGGGAGTTTCGATCATATCGGCCATTCCCACGATCACCTTTAGTATATCGTCCAAATGAACGATGCCGGTCACCTCTTCGCATCGCACCACGGGAAGAAAACCGAGTTGGTATTTGTTGAGCAGAAAAATAGCTTCCATGAGCTTTTCCGTTCCGTTGATGCAGGTTTTGATCGGTGCCATGATTTCTTTCACGTATTTTCGAAAAGCCTCCGTGCATTCGCTTTTCAGCTGTCCTTCCCAAAAAATAGGGCGGATGCTCCTGGCACCTTTCAAAAAATGGTCGGCCATCCCGAACACGATTTCCGGCGGAGTGACGAACCCTTTGATCACTTTCTTTTCGGAACCGCCATTTCCCACGACAATCAAATGAGGCGGCTTTTTTTCCTTTATCGCGCCGCCCATGAGTCTTAGCGCCGACTCGACTCTGTCGTGTTCCCAGATCGATGGATAGTCGCTTAATGGTCGCATTATGTCCTTCACCAATTTTTCCAACGGCATCTCTTTTCCTTGGTTTTCGTAGCTCAGTTCCTCCAAAAATTAGAATCCTATAAAAAAGCAAATTCTATGCCGACGCTCGGAAAAGGGGCGGAGCGAAAACACCTCGCGCCATACCCGCCTGCAATTCCGATATTTTCAAAATTTTACGCTTGGATCGCGGCGAAATCGTTTTTGAGGGAAAAGCGGCAAAAGTTTGCCGTTCATTTGAAAAATCTTGCCGCAACAAGTTGAAATCCGTTGGGTTGTATGTTATCAGAGTTTGCCCGAAACGTTGGCGCGGCATTAACTCGATTTTTAAGAGGAACATGAAGCTACGATATCCGACAAACAATCAGGACCAGAAATTCATGGACGAGTTCGTCTTCTCCAGCGAAGCGATGACGTCCGTCATGGAGGTCGTTCATCAAGTGGCCAAGTACGACGTCAACGTGCTGATCGAGGGCGAAAGCGGGACGGGCAAGGAAATGCTTGCCAAAATAATCCACCTGCAAAGCCCGAGGGCCGAAAATCCATTCGTTCCAGTAAATTGCGGCGTGCTGTCCGGCCTGATGTTCGAGGACAAGCTTTTCGGGCACGAAAAGGGCGCATTCACCGGCGCCATAGATCAAAAGAAAGGTTGCTTCGAACTCGCGCACAAAGGCACCCTCTTCCTGGACGAAATCTCGGAGCTTAAGCCGGAAAACCAAGTGGATTTCCTGCGCATCCTGGAAGATTTCCGATTCATGCGCATAGGGGGTAACGAAACCATAGAGGTGGATGTCCGCATTGTTTCCGCCACCAACAGGGACCTCAAACAGATGATATCCCAAAATCTGTTCCGGGAGGATTTGTTTTACCGGCTGCAAGTTATCCCCATCAGTCTTCCTCCCCTGAGAGAACGAAAAAAGGTAATCCCCAAAATGGTGGAACATTTCATGAACCAGTTCGAGATGACCTACAAGAAGCCGAAACCCGACATCCATTCGGAAGCGATCGATCTGTTTCTCCGCTACAACTGGCCAGGAAACGTGAGGGAACTGAAAAACCTGATCGAACGAATTTTCATCATTTGCTCGGAACCCTTGCTTCGCGCGGAAAATCTTCCGCCCGATTTTTTGGCGCACTTCGAGGAGACACCGAACCCGACGTCCTTGGCCGACATTCGAAGAGCCGCGGAAGAAAAGGCCATCAGGGAAGCGCTTGCTCGCGCGGGCGACGACCGGGCAAAGGCCGCCGACATTTTGAAAATCAGCCCTAGGACTTTGAGGCACAAGCTTCAGGCCTTCAATTTGGAATCGGGCGAAGAAGCCGGAGAATCGTAAAGAAATCGCATGAAATTCAGACGCATCCTTCTTGGAATCGCCTTCGCAAGTATCGCCTCGATCCTGTTTTTTTCTTTCCATGTTCTGACCAAATCGCCAAGCCATCAAAGAGATTGGAAAACGGAGTACAAGATTTTGCCGTCCGTCGAATTCGAGGGCGACCGGGCGACTGTTCGCGATATCAGAGATTTCTCGTACGCCTCGGACGGGGAGATTGCCGAAGTTCGATATTACGACCGAACTTTCGATCTGAACTCGATAAAAAGCGTTTGGTACGGTATCTCGCACTTTGCGGATCATGGACTGGCGCATACCTTTCTAAGCTTCGGTTTCGAGGGGGACCGCTACTTGGCGGTCTCGGTGGAGGCTCGGCAGGAGGTCGGGGAGTCGTATCATCCTGTCACCGGGCTATTCAGGAATTTCGAACTCGTCTACGTATTAGGAGACGAACGGGATGTCGTCGGGCTCAGAAGCCACGTTCGCAAGGAAAGAGTCTATCTCTACCAATTGGACATCCGTCCGGAAACCGCCGGGAAGGTTCTTCGAAAGATGCTATCCATCGTGAACGAGATCAATGAAGCCCCCCTTTTTTACAACACGCTTTTCGACAATTGCACCACGAATCTCGTTGCGCACGCCGAAAATCTGTCGTTTTGGGAAAGGCTGTTCGACTATCGAATTGTTCTTCCGGGCTTTTCCGACGAACTGGCCTACGAGAAGAAACTGGTGCGTACGGATATTCCGTTTTGCGAACTTCGCGAATCGAGTCTGTTGGATTGCAATGCGTTTGGGATCGACGACCCGGAATTCTCTAAGAAAATGCGACGATAATGCGATTGGGGCGCGGTCGCGGCTAAAGAGAAAAACAGGTCTGTTTCAGCCTGTTGCGCGAAAATTCAGGAAAAAATGCCCCCGATGATTTCCACGACGGTTTCGAAAAAACCGCTGGCGACCTCTCCGACGCTTTCGGCGGCCGAGCCGGCCAACGAAAAAGTCGCTTCGGCAAAGGCCCCGGCAGATTCCGGTACGTCGGAAACGACTCCGGCGAATGTTTCATAAGCATTTTTGCCGGTCTCGACGGACATCTCGGCGGTCGAAACGATGATCGAAGGATCGCTTGCCAGAATATCCACGAACAAATCGGGACCGGTACAATCTTCCTTATATATCGCCTCTTTCTTGACAGCCGCTCCGGAGCCGAACGCGAACAACTTTATGTTCCAAATGGCGCCGAGTTCGATATTGTCGAACCAGACTCCTTTGCAGCTTTCGCAATAGTCGAGTTGAAACGCGCCATAGGAGGCTACTCTCATAGGAGCCTTGCATACGGGACATTCGATCCTGTTTTTCCGGTGGCAAGCAGGACATGCAACGGCGTTTCTGTCGAAAAGGGTCCGGCAATGGGGGCAAGGCGACCGGAACGAATATTTTTCGTAGAATCCAATCGGATGTTCAAGGAGTTTTTGCGGATTTCCGCTTGCGTTTTCCGTATGTAATCGTCCGATTTCGAACAATAGATTTTGCGAGTGGTTTTGCCCCAATTTTTTGAATAGCGCGCGAGGCCGCATATTTTTAAACGAAGCGACCTCGCCGCGATCAAACCAAATGCCTCCGCACCGGGGACAAAAATCGAGAACCGGACCGCATTTGTCGAGGAACGACATCTTGCCCATCCGGACAGAACAGACGGGGCATGAAAACGCATCCTCCACGTCAGGCATCCAACACGTCCTTCGCGGAATGTTTTTCGCTCAGATGTCGCAAATCGTAAAAGTCGTAGACGATCACTCCCGATTCCGTGAGTCCCACGGATGCAAGGTTCTTCGAGGCGAGGGAATCCATTATTTCCTTTGCGGCGTCTTGATCGAGGAACATTTCCGACATCACCTCCACCACGGTCAGCTTGCCGGCCCTTTTTGCGGCAAGCTTCAACACCTTGGATTCCATAGTCTGCTTCAACAGAACCTCTTTGGATTTTTCGAGGTTCGATTTCCTCTTGTAGTGCGAACGTATCAACCCGGCGCCACATACGAAAGGCAGCAGAACCGTCAACAATATGGCGACGATTTCGGCTCCTGCTCCATTGTCGGTTTCGGAAACGAAAAAGCCCAACAGCATGAACAATGACAAAGCGATCAAAACAACGCCGAAAACGATTTTCATTCAACCATTCTCCTTGGATTCCACGACGCATTCAGACGGGAATCGTCATTACGGGGACTATGGTGCATTTTACGACCTTGTCGGCGACGCTTCCGAAATCGAAATGGTTCTCGCTCCCCCTGCTGGTCATTATTACCAGGTCTATTTTCTCATTTGGTATCAATTTCAGGATTTCCTTGGCCGGGTCGCCCACGGCGATATGCTTGACGAAAAGGGGACAGGCGTTCAGGAAATTCCGGCATAATTCGTCCAAGCGTTTTACCGCCATTTCCTTTTCCCATTTTTTCATTTTTTCGTAATCTTCGGGATTGTATTCCCCGTACGAAGCCCCGAATGCCGGGTAGTCTCTCATTACGTAAAGAATATGAATGGTCGCCCCGAATTTTTCCGCCATCGTGGTAACAATGGGAAGAGCCTTGGCGGCATTTTCGGAAAAATCGGTGGGCCATAGAATTTGACTGAACGACATAATGCAACCTCCTGTTTTTATTCGCTAAAATCCGATTATAATTTTCTTTCGTCAGGCGGGCGGGTTTTTGGGAAGCACTATCCGGTTTGCCGCTTTTTGTCCAAAAGACTGCGAATCGTACAAGCCAGCATGTCCATCTTGACCGGCTTCATCAAGAATTTGTCTATTCCCAGCTCCGACGCACGGCTTTCGTCGATCCTTTCGTTGAACCCCGTGCAAATGATCGTAGAAATCTCCGGGGCCAATTCAATAATATCTTTCAAGAATTCGTCGCCCGTCATTTTGGGCATGGTCATATCGGCGATCACCAAGTCGAAGCGGGAAGGGTCCGTTCGAAAAGAGGCTAAAGCCCCCAGTGGACCGGAAAAGGATTCGACTCGATATCCCAAAAGCTTCAACATTTCAGATTCCACGGCAAGTATCGATTCGTCGTCGTCGACCAGCAAAAGACTCTCGTTTCCTTTAGGATATTGATCGTCGATCAATTCCACATGGACGTCGACGTCGTCTATAGCCGGAAAGTAAACGTCGAAAACGGACCCCGCTCCGACGGTACTTTTGACTTTGACGAATCCGCCATGACTTTCCGCGATGCCGTGTACGACAGCCAACCCCATGCCGGAACCCTTTCCGACCTCTTTCGTTGTAAAATACGGCTCGAATATTCGCTCGAAATTTTCGGGGGGTATGCCGTGCCCACTGTCCTTGACGGACAATTTGACGAAACGAACCGGGGCTGGCTCCGACTCCGAGCCGTCTTCTGTTTTATGCCCGGTTTCGTTTTCGACGACGATTTCCATGATGCCTCCGCCGTCCGCCATCGCATGGGCTGCATTGGTGCATAGATTGATAAGCGTCTGATGAATCTGGGTGGGCTCGGCCAGAACGGGACTTGCATCGGGAGCTATATGTTCCCGAAACTCGATGTTAGAAGGGATGGCGGGTCTAATCAACTTCAGGGCTTCCCGAACGATGGGACCGATTTTTATCGCTTGGCGTTTTTCCTCCGTTTTTCGGCTGAAGCTCAAAAGCTGGTTTACCATGTCTCTCGCTCTCAGGCTTGCGGTCCTTATTCCCTCCAGAAAAATATCCACCGACTTTTTCTTGGAAAGACCGGACAAGGCGAGATCGGAATTGCCCAGGATTATGCTCAGAATGTTGTTGAAATCGTGCGCGATGCCGCCCGCCAAGGTGCCTACCGCTTCCATTTTCTGGGATTGCCGAATCCGTGCTTCCATTTTCTTTTGTTTCGAAATATCCCGAAGAATCACGAGCATTCCGGTGGGATTGCCTTCATGGTCCGTAAACCTGGATGCGCTGATGCTGATATCGACGGTTCTTCCGTCTTTGGTATAGCGTTTGGTCTCAAAACCCTGGCACAACGCTCCGTTGTGGATGACATTGCTTATATGGGTCCCCGAACTTTCCACCTCCGATTTCGGCACGTACGGAATTTGTTTGCCAATAACCTCGTCCGGCGTCCATCCGAAAATTTGGGTGAAAACGGGGCTGACATACTGCGCTTTTCCATCCATATCGTAGATGACGATGGCGTCGGCGCAGGAATGAATCAACGATCTGTAGACCGCCTCGGCTTTTTTGGATTCGTTGTAAAGGTTTCTGTATCGTTCCTCGCTGTACTTCAGAGCCCTGGTACGTTCGGCCACAATGTCCTCAAGCCTGTCGCGATGATCTTTCAGCTCTTTCTCCATCAACTTTCGCTCGGTGATGTCGATGATCAGAACAAGAACGCCAATCAATTTCCCGTCCTTGCCTTTAATAGGGGTGGCGATGTGGTCGATGTAGATCGTGGCGCCGGAAACCGACGTGCGCTTGTGCTCGGACCTTCCGCTGTCATGGCCTTCGTAGATTTTTTCCGCCGGACAATCGGAGCAAACCCGGTCCAAGCCGGCGGCGACGGAATAGCAAAATTTCCCGATAATTTCCTTGCCGTATATATCTTCCGCCTTTTTGTTGGAGGCAACCACCCTGTATTCCAAATCGAGTTCCCACAAGGCGATGTCCATGACATCGATCAGGTCCGAAAACAACAGGCTGAGTCTATGGTTTTTCTCGGATTTCCTGGGTTCTAAGGATTGAATGTCCCTCTCCGGCGCTTGATCCGGCAATTTGTCCGGGCCGGTTTCGGTTTCGCGTCGATCTCGAATTTTCATGTTGGCACACATAGAATCGATTCCCCGCTATTGGTTCGAAACGCGAGTAAATGCAGGTCTCGCGACTGTGCGCGACGGCGAGAAGAAAGTATGTTTACGCAATTTCCAACAAATGGCCGCTGTCAAACAAAGCAAGATATTTTTTTGTATTTCCTTTTTCGTTTTTTGTCAATTTCTATCGTTGGCCGGCCCTGTTTCGTTCCCGAATTTTTGAAGGGCTTTCTTCAAAGCGGCCCTATGCACGTGCCCGGCAAAATGAACGGGGCTTTTTCCATGAATCGGGTCCCAGTTGGAAGGGTCGGCCGTGCAATAGAACTGCGTTTCCAAGCCGATTCTCGTCAAGGCCTCCTCCAAGGGAAGGCCGACGATGTTTTCGCAAGCTTTCCAAGTCGCGCCGCAAGGCGCGCCTCTTACGACCTCGATTTCGTGTATCCTGCCTTCGAAGATTTCCACCGTCAATTCCGGGGCTCCGAACAGTTCGCCGTAGCGCCCCAAGGAATCGTCGCGGACAAGCCCGCAGCAGGTGGGAGGAGTAAAAACCCCCTCGATTCGAATTTTCTTGCCCGAAGCCGCGTCGGGAATATTTTTCCTGCGGCAGATCATGCCGAGATCGTAGGACAAGTCCGGGTGGACAAGGTAATCCAGCACAAGATCCGCCTCGAACCCGGAAGGGAGTACCTCGCTGGAGTCGTCCACCACGGGCGGCAAATCGGCGTGTATCGAAATCACCTCCACGTCGAACAATCCTCTCCCTCGCTCCAGAATTCCTTGGATTTTGGTCGCCGACTTTCCGTTTTGTTCGAACACCACTATTTTTTGTCTTTTATTCTCTTCACGCATCGTAAATAAGTTTTCACACCTCGCTTTCCTGATCCAGTTCGGCAAGGCGCTTTCCGAATTCGGCGTTTTTGGCGTCCAGAATTTCCGTTAGAGATTCGAGTTCGCCGAAACGTTTTTCGATTTCTTCCTGACACTTGTGGATCGCCCTGGAAATATCGCCGATCTTTGCTCCGTCCTTGCTCTGCGCGGCTTCGACCATTTCCCGGTTCAACTTCTCTATTTCTTTCTCCCGGGCGTCTATGGCGTTTTCCGCGTCGTTTATTTTGGTCTCTATCGGTTTCAGTGCCTTGGACCGTTCGGTTATAATTTCCGAGCGAAGTTTCCTGATCTCCTTTTTATTGATTTTTTCGGATGGGCCTTGCCTCTTTTCCGCTTTGTCGGACATGCCGGAGGGGGCGTCCTCGTCATGCCAACCGCCTTTTTCCAAAAATTCCCCGTAGCCGCCCTCGAAGATCTCGATTCCGTCGTCGGTGAAAACGACGAGACGGTCGGCCAGCGCGTGAAGAAACATTTCGTTGTGGGTAACCATCAAGACGGTTCCGTCGAAGCTGTCCAACGCAGACAAAAGCGCGTCGCAGGATTCCATGTCCAAATGGTTGGTGGGCTCGTCCAGCAAAAGGATATTCACCGGCGTCGCCAAAAGCTTCCCGAGCATCACGCGGCTTTTTTCCCCTCCAGAGAGCACCTTCACCTTCTTCAGGGCGGCGTCCCCCTCGAACATCATGGCCCCGCAAATATTCCGGGCCAACTGCCGGTCCACGTCCTCGTGGGAATAAAGAATTTCCTCTTCCACCGTGCGCGAATCCACCAGACTTTGAACGTTGGTCTGCTCGTAGAATCCCTTCACCGCCTGGGGATTGTAAACGACTTCCCCGCGCGCGGGCTCGAGCTTCTCCGCAAGCAGCTTGAGCAAAGTGGTTTTTCCCCTGCCGTTCTTTCCGACCACGCACACTCTTTCCCCTGCCGAAATCGTGATATTCAAATCCTCGATCAACTTGGTTCCCGGAACATGCGAAAATGACAGCGAATTGGCGCTCATGACGTATTTCCCGCCAAAGGACTTGCTTCTGAAGGAAAAGTCGAGAGTTTTCAGTTTTTGAAGCTTGTCCTTCTTGTCCATTTTGGAGAGGGTCTTGATCCTCGATTGGACCAAGCCGGCCAGGCGAGCCTTGGCGCGAAACCGGGAAATGAACAACTCTATTTCCTTTTCCCGCCGCTCCACGTTCAGCCGAGTCTTTTCGAGAATCTCCTCCTCCTGGGCCATTTGCGTATAATATTTTTCGGTGTCCCCCTGGATCTTGCGCGTTTTCTTGCGGTGAATCCCCACGACGTGCGTGACGACCTTGTCCATGAAACCTCTGTCGTGGGTAATCAGGATAAGTTCGCGGGGCCATGCGAGAAGAAATCGTTCGATCCACCTGATGGAGGCGATGTCGAGATAGTTGGTGGGCTCGTCCAAAAGAAGCATGTCCGGCTCCGAGACGAGCACCTTGGCTAGATTCAAACGCACCTGGTATCCGCCCGAAAACTCGTAAGGGTTCCTTCCCATGTCTTCTATGGAAAATCCAAGACCCGCAAGAACTTTCTCCACTTTCCAGTAATGTTCCGATTCCGCCTCGGGAAGCCCGAGCATTCCCTCTTTTAAAATGGTGTTTTCCTTGAAATCGAGGTTCTGGCGAACATAGCCGAGCCGATAGTTTTTCGGCATCGCCACCTGTCCCGAATCGGATGGTTCCTCTCCAATCAAGATCCGAAAAAGGGTCGTTTTACCATGGCCGTTTCTTCCGACCAAACCGATCCGCTCCTTCGAATTGACCTTGAAGCCGATCCCGTCGAAAAGCACGTGGCCTCCGAAACTCTTGTATAAATTTTCAACGCTGATCATCTGATTTGTTTCTGTATGCGATGGCCGAGCTGTCGCCCGGATTGGTTTTAAAGTTCGCGGATTTTAACCGAAGCATTCGTATGTTGTCAAATGGCGGACACTCGTTTTGCCCGTTTTTAGGGGAATAGGCGGTTGACATTGGCGACGAGTGGGTATAGAGCACAACCGCGCGCTAAAAAGGAGGAACTTTTAGCAATGCGACCTTGTCGCCCTGTCGGCAATCACTTATGGAGGGACGATGCGATGGTTGAAATTCCCGGAACAAAAGCCGGCCGGAGCGCACGAAAGCCGGACAGGGTTCTTGTAGTTGCGGATATCGAGGGCAGCAGCGGATGCTGGAGCAAAAATGCGGCTTCGTTTTTGACACGCGAATGGGTCAAGGCATGTGTCGAGATGACAAAGGACGTAGATGCCGTCTCGAAAAGCTTGTTCGATGCCGGAGTGAAGAAGGTCTATGTCAAGGACTTCCACCGGACCGGCTACAACCTGATAGCCGAAAACATGGACCCGCGAATCGATCTGGTGTCGGGATACAAACGGGGAAAAGTTCCGGGAATCGGGTCTCCGCCCGACACTCCTGTTGTAATGTTCATCGGAATGCACGCCGCGTCGGGTTCCAGCGGATTTCTGCCGCATACGCTCACTTCGCGCGTGGCGAAACTGACCGTAAACGGCGAAATCTGTTCCGAAGTGGAACTTTTTTCGGCTTCGCTCGCCCCCTTCGGAATCCGTCCCGTTTTTTTCTCCG
>CAZNTU010000042.1:27803-32367 GCA_964575975.1 uncultured Desulfobacteraceae bacterium | reverse complement strand
GAACTGGTGAATAACGGTTTTGCAGACCGCTGCCTTACCACTTGGCTATGCCGCCAAAAAAAATGGAGCGGGAAACGGGATTTGAACCCGCGACTTCGACCTTGGCAAGGTCGCACTCTACCACTGAGTTATTCCCGCTCAGTCAAGAAACATTCTTTTACAGAATCGGTCGGAGATTGTCAACAAAAAAATCAATGGAAACAAAAAATTCCTGAACTTTAAAATTCGAGGTGTTTCCGAAACCGGAAAAAATAGTCCGCCCCGGACCAAACGGTCATTATCAAGGCGCCCCAGAGAAAAAACATCCCTATGGCGTGAAAATCGACGCCGAAATAGGGGAAATGAAGCAACAACGGGATTTGGGCCGCGATTTGGAAGCCGGTCTTGTATTTTCCCAGCATGGACGCCGATGCATCTTCCCCGACCTCCGTGATGATGTTCCTCAAGCCCGTGACGGCGATCTCGCGTCCGATAATGACGCAGGCCACCCAGGCGGGAATCCAGTTCAGGGCGGTCAACATGACGAAGGTCGAGGACACCAGCAGCTTGTCGGCCACCGGGTCCATGATTTTTCCGAAACTGGAGATTCGCCCCCACTTTCTGGCCAAATAGCCGTCCAGATAGTCTGTTATTGCCGCCAGGCTGTACAGGATGGCCGACATGAAAGTGCAAAATCTGTTCGGAAACATCATCAGGACGACAATGACCGGAATCGCCGCCACCCTGAAAAGGGTGAGCGTGTTGGGGTTGCCGCAGATCAGTTTTACTTTTTCCCTGGTATTCACTGTATGAAACGACGCTTTCGTAATAAAAGGATGAGTTGTGAACCGGTATTATTTTTTCGACTTGCTATAATCGTCCAGGAATGCCTTCAACCCCTTGTCCGTAAGGGGGTGCGCCGCCAGCTTGCTCAGAACGCTGAATGGGATCGTGGCGATGTCCGCGCCGAGCAGTGCCGATTCCAGCACATGAAGCGGGTTTCGAATGCTCGCGACGATCACCTCCGTATCGAAGGCGTAGTTGCCGAAGATTTCCACGATCTGCTCCACCAGGAGCATGCCGTCCGAAGACAGGTCGTCGATACGGCCCACGAACGGGCTGACGTAGGTAGCGCCGGCCTTCGCGGCCATCAGTGCCTGCAAGGGGGAGAACACCAGGGTCACGTTGGTTTTGATCCGCTCCTCGGTCAGCGTGCGCGTGGCTTTTAGACCGTCGATGGTCATGGGAATCTTGACCACGATGTTCTCGTGAATCTCGGCCAGCTTGGCGGCTTCTTTCACCATGGCGTCGTACTCGGTGGAAATGACCTCGGCGCTGACCGGGCCGTCCACGATCCGGCAAATTTCCCTTACGGTCTCCTCGAGGTTTCGTCTCTCCTTGGCAATCAACGACGGGTTCGTGGTGACGCCGTCCACCATGCCCATGCTGTGGGCTTCCTTGATTTCGTCGATGTTCGCTGTGTCGATAAAAAATTTCATGCAGTCGGTTCCTCCGTTTCAAAGGACATGTATTTCGAGCGCGGCCACGCGATCGTCGTCCTTGGTTGTTTATTTCTTGCCGGCCCTTTCGGCCAGGTATTTTTCCTTGCATTCCTCTCCGCAGAAAAGAAGCGTCTTTCCATCGATGTTCAACGGCACGCCGGTTTTCTTCGGAAAATAGATTCCGCAAACCGGGTCCTGAACCATCAGATCGTCGATTTGCTCTCCGGGCCCGCGAGGCGGGCGCGTCGGACCGATCATGTTTCTCCTTATCCAAACTTTCAAAGCCAGATATGCGAAATATAGAATCGCAACGATGATTATAAGTCGCATGGGAAAGGCGTAACCTCTTGTCCTTTTTCCCCCAGTTCCCTCAGAAGCCGGGAGACGGTTTTCTTCAACACCGGATGAACGAGGTTCGGATCAAGGTCGCACAAAGGTTTCAAGACGAAACGCCTCTCGTGCATCCTCGGATGCGGAACAGTCAGCCGGTCCGTTTCGACGATCAAGTCGTCGTAAAACAGGATATCCATGTCCAAAGTACGGGGACCGAACCGCACCTGGCCGAAATCCCTGCCGGATTCCGCCTCGATGGCTTTCAATTTTTTCAACAGCTCCGAGGGCGAAAGACAAGTTTCGATCTTGACAACGAGGTTCAGGAACCGGCCTTGATCCTCGAATCCAACGGGCTCGGTCTCGTAGATTCGGGACTTGGCGGCCACGCGCGTATTTTCGATCCCGACGAGGCTCGAAAGGCCGAATCGGCAGTGCTCGCTTCTATCGCCGATGTTCGATCCCACAGAAAGATACACAGTCGCCATTGATCGCCTTTTTCCGTATTTCTCCTTGCCTTCGTGTTTATCGCTTTTTACATGATGAACGCGGAAAGGTCAATCGGCATATTCCCAGGCTTCTTTCCATAGATTGCCCGAGTATACGGCCCGCGCGTCGCCTTCGAGATACACATTGCCGAACCGCTCGCCGTTTTGCTCGAAATGGATTTTCAGAGTAGCGCCGCCTTTGGTCAGAACTTGCACGGGAGAAGGGGCTTTCGTTTTCAAGGCCATGATGACAGCGCCCGCGACGGAACCGGTTCCGCAGGCAAGGGTTTCATCCTCGACGCCGCGCTCGTAAGTTCGAATGGTCATGACCCCGCTCTCTCCCATGGACACGAAATTGACGTTCGTACCCGCCGGTGCGTAGATTCTATGGAACCTGATCTCCCTGCCCTGCCCCGTCACGTCCACTCGGTCCAGTTTATCCGCGTGGACCACCACGTGGGGCACGCCGGTATTCACGCTGCAAACCGAAAGCGGGCCTTTGGCAAGTTCGATAATATAGTCGGTCCTGATGTCCAAAGGGTCCGGCATCTTGATTTTGACCCCGTCCTCCGTGACCGACGCGGAAACGATTCCCGCGATAGTTTCGAACGACATGCGTTCCCCCGCGATCTTGTTCAAATAGGCGAACCGGGCCGCGCACCTGGCCCCGTTTCCGCACATCTCGGCCACGCTTCCGTCGGAATTGAAGAAACGCCATTTGAAGTCCACAGTTTCCGACTTTTCCAGAAGAATGAACCCGTCGGCCCCCACGGACATCTTTCTGCGGCAAACTTTCGCGATCCGCTTTTGCAGATCGTTCTCCTCGACGACGCCCTCCCGGTTGTCGACGATAATGAAATCGTTGCCGCTTCCGCTCATTTTGAAAAAAGGTATTCGATCCATGGTTGTAATCAGCTGTTAGCGTTTAGCCGTTAGCCGTCAGCGATTGGCTGTTGGCTTTCAGGCCTTGGTTGTGTTTGCCGCCGGCCGCTCGCTTCATAAAAAGTCCGGCACCCTCTCCCCCCGAACCAAATCCTCGTAGGTTTCCCTTTCCCTTACGATTTCGAACCGGTCGCCATCGACCATCACCTCGGCGGCTCGCAGTCTCGAGCAATAGTTGGAGGACATGGCAAAGCCGTAGGCGCCCGCGCTCATGACCGCGAGCAGTTCTCCCCTTTTAATGTCGGGCATTTCCCTGTCCGCCGCCAGAAAATCCCCCGACTCGCATATGGGACCGACCACGTCGGCCCTGATCGCGTTCCTGTCCGCTTTTTTCGCCACGGGTTGTACGCCGTGGTACGCGCCGTACAGAGTGGGGCGCATCAAGTCGTTCATGCCGGCGTCCACAACTACGAATTCCTTGATCAGGCCGGTTTTGCGGTAAAGGACCTTTGTCGCCAATATGCCCGCGTTGCCCACGATGACCCGGCCCGGTTCCAGAATGAGCTTCAACTTCGTATCCTTCAGACTTTTGATCAGAGCTTCGGCGTATTCGGTCGGGTGAGGCGGGGACTCGTTGGAATAAGTGATGCCCAAGCCGCCCCCCATGTCCAAGTATTTGATTTCCATGCCGAGCGCTTGCAGATCGTAGGCCAAGACTTTCAGCCTGGAGAGAGCGTCCTCGAACGGGGACGTTTGTGTGATTTGGGACCCGATATGGCAATCGATCCCCACGATTTCGATGTTGGCCATTTTCTTGGCGGCCTTGTACGCCTCCAACGCGGCCTCCCTTTCGATTCCGAACTTGTTCTTCTTCAGACCGGTGGAAATGTAGGGGTGGGTCTTGGGATCCACGTCCGGGTTGACTCGCAGAGCGACGGGCGCCTTTTTATTCATTTCTCTGGCGCGCATGTCGATGACCTCAAGTTCCTCCAAGGATTCCACGTTGAACATGAGAATTCCGGAGCCGATCGCATAGTCGATCTCGTCGATCCTTTTCCCCACGCCCGAATAGACGATTCGCCCCGGCGCGAAACCCGCCTTGAATCCCCGGTACAGCTCGCCCCCGGAAACGATGTCGAGCCCGCCCCCCATTTTGGCGAAAAGGCTCAGCAATGCCAAATTGGTATTTGCCTTCGCGGAAAAGCAAACCAAACGGTCCATTCCGTCGAACGCGCCGTCGAACGCCTCGAAATGCCTCTCCAAAGTAGCGCGGCTGTAAAGATAAAAAGGCGTTCCCACCTTCTCGGCTATTTCGGCGACCCGAACGGATTCGCAGTACAATTCGTCGTTTCTATACTGAAAATGATGCATGGCTCTCCTGTT
>CAZNTU010000042.1:0-27703 GCA_964575975.1 uncultured Desulfobacteraceae bacterium | reverse complement strand
AATACTCCACTTCGACCGTATTGGAAAAATCCCCCGGCGCCCCCGAGTCCTTGCCTGCCGCAATCTTGTACCGATACCGATTGCCTTTTCGAAGGGTTTCTTCGTAGGTAGGCTTTTTCGAGCGGGTACCCCAAAAACCCGACGTGGAGGGCACATAGGCGACCTCCTGGAAATTGTCCGGGCAATCTTCGCATTCGTCGGAAACGGACCTCGTCGCTCTATACACGTAATAACCGTCGGGATCGGCGAACGCTCCTTCGACGGGCGCGTCCCAGACCAGTCGCAGCTTGTCCCCGGAAACCTCCGCACGCAAGGAAGAGATCTTCGGAAGCAGCTCCATGTCCGGAGGAACCGGCGGCCCCTTCTTGCCGCAACTGGCGAACGAGAACGCGGCAATCAGTATCGACACGAGCAAAATCAATTTTGGAGGGAGACATTCCTCTCGGCTTTTTCCAGACAGCCTTTCGCTTTTCACAGGCTCGATTTCCCGAATTCGTCTTTGTAGGCAAACGCCTCGTTCAATTCCTTGGTTTCCTCCTCCAAGTCGTCCACGGCTTTTTTCACGGCGGCTTCCACCAACTTGCCGGAGGTCCCTCCGAAGGATTTCCTCCGTTCCACCATTTTCTCCACGGACAGAAACGAAAACACATCCTCGCCGATCAAGGATGAAAAGGTCTTTAATTCTTTGAAGCCAAGTTCGTGAAGCTCCTTTTTTTGCTCCAGAGCGTACTGGACCGCCTTTCCGGCGATGCCGTGAGCCTCCCTGAACGGCACGCCCCTCTCCGCCAGATAGTCGGCAAGGTCGGTCGCGTTCAAATATCCGGTCAGGGCGGCCTTTTCCATTTTTTCCCTTTTTACGTGTACATGGGGAATCATCCTTGCGTAAATGTCGATACAGGCTTTCAAAGTGTTCACGGCGTCGAACAGGGATTCCTTGTCCTCTTGCATGTCGCGGTTGTAAGCCAAGGGAAGCGACTTCATCAGAGTAAGCATGGCGAACAGGTCTCCGAAAACGCGTCCAGTCTTGCCCCGGACCAACTCGGCCACGTCGGGGTTTTTCTTTTGGGGCATGATGCTGCTCCCGGTCGTGAACGCGTCGGGAAGCTCGACGAAGGCGAACTCGGAGGACGACCACAGGATCATTTCCTCGGAAAGCCTGCTGAAATGCATCATGCAGATGCTGGCGGCCGAAAGGAATTCCAAGGCGAAATCCCGGTCGGAAACCGAGTCGATGCTGTTTTCGGAAACTTTGGGAAAGCGCAGAAGCTCCGCCACGTAATGCCTGTCGATGGGAAAAGTGGAACCGGCGAGTGCCGCGCTTCCCAGGGGCATGACATTGATGCGCTCGAGTGCGTCCCGAAACCGTCGCGTATCCCGGGCGAACATCTCGTAATACGCCATGAAATGGTGGGACAGAAGCACGGGCTGCGCTCTCTGCAAATGGGTATAGCCCGGCAGCACCACGTCCAGGTGCTTCTGGGCGAACTCCGCCAGAACTCGCCTGAACGCCAGCAGCGACTCTATGGTTTCGATGGTCTGATGGCGCAAGTACATCCTGACGTCGAGAGCCACCTGATCGTTTCGGCTGCGGGCGGTGTGCAGTTTCTGGGCGACCTTGCCCACTTCCTGGAGAAGCCACGCCTCCACGTGCATGTGGATGTCCTCCAGGCCGTCGTCGTATTGGTACTCCTCCCTTTCGATCTTTCGCAAGATCGTTCCCAGGCCCTCGAGCAACCGAGACGCCTCCTCGTCGGCGATAATGCCCTGGCGCGCCAGCATCCTGCAATGGGCCGCGCTTCCCTGGATATCGTAAAGGTAAAGAAGTTTGTCGAAATCGATGGAAGACGTGAAGGCCTCTACGCTTCTGTTCGTCTTTTCGGAAAACCGTCCGCCCCAAAGTTTGTTGCTCATAAAAGTCCTCGCGCTAAAGCTTCAACAGCTTTTCGATCCTAAGCCTCAGGGCGTTCAATTTGATAAAACCCTCCGCGTCCTTTTGGCTGAAAACGACATCGCCCTCGAATGTGGCGAAATCCTGGCTGTATATGGATTTTTCGGATTTCCTTCCCAGCAGCGTGCAATTGCCTTTGTAGAGTTCGAGTCGGACCACGCCCGACACGTTTTTCTGGGAGGCGTCGATCATGTCCTGAAGCAGCTTCATTTCCGGGGTGAACCAGAAACCGTAATAGATCAGCTCGGAATACTTGGGTACGAGGGAGTCTCGAAGATGCATCACCTCGCGGTCCATGGTGATGGATTCCATGGCCATGTGTGCGCATCGGAGGATCTTGCCGCCCGGAGTTTCGTAGACGCCTCTCGATTTCATGCCCACGAACCGGTTTTCCACAATGTCGTCGCGCCCGATCCCGTGCTTTCCGCCCAATACGTTCAAGGCCTTCAGCATTTTGGCCGGGCTCAGCGATTCTCCGTCCAAGGCGACAGGGTCGCCGCTTTCGAACGCTATTTCAATGATTTCCGGCTCGTCAGGAGCGTCCTTGGGAGAAACGGTCAGGGTGAACATGCTTTCGTCCGGCGTTTGCCAAGGGTCCTCCAGGACGCCTCCCTCGTAGCTGATATGAAGCAGGTTCCTGTCCGTGCTGTACGGCTTTGCGGGGGTTGTCGGGACCGGTATTCCGTGCTTTTCCGCGAAGGCCATCAGCGCGGTCCTGGAATTCAAGCTCCACTCTCTCCAAGGCGCGATGATTTTAATGTGCGGGTTCATGGCATAATAGCCAAGCTCGAACCTCACTTGGTCGTTTCCCTTGCCCGTGGCCCCGTGGGACACGGCGTCGGCGCCCTCGAGCGCCGCTATTTCCATCTGCCGCTTGGCGATCAGAGGCCGCGCCAGGGAAGTGCCCAGCAGATATTTGCCCTCGTATATGGCGTTTGCGCGAAACGCCGGAAACACGTAGTTCTTTACGAAATCCTCTTTCAGATCGTCGATGTATACCTTGGAGGCGCCCGTTTTCAAGGCTTTCCCCTCGACCTGGTCCAGTTCCTCCTCCTGCCCGATGTCGGCGGAAAAGGCGATTACTTCGCACTCGTAGGTTTCGATCAGCCACTTCAATATAACCGACGTATCCAGTCCCCCGGAATAGGCCAGTACGACTTTCTTGACGTTGTCTGCCACGCTGTTGTTCTCCTCTAAGAAGCTCGAAGCTCAAAGCTCGAAGCTGAAAGCTGGAAGCTCGAGGCACTAAGTTCCAAGCTTGAAACTGTTCGTTTATAGCTCAGGATTTCGGCTTCGGTTGATAGTGTGTTTATTGTTCTTCTCCAATTTTGGTTTCTCGATGAACATGGACCTGACTTTACGTGTCCGAAAAATCCAATTTTTTTCAAATTCCGCCATTTCGACCAACTCGCTCGGCAACCCACCGAACCGCACGTCCCGACCTCGAGCCTTCAGCTTTCCCCCTTGAGCTTCGAGCTTTCACCTTCGAGTTCCGAGCTTTCACCTTCGAGTTCCGAGCTTTCCCTCTTTAAGCTTCCGGCTTCGAGCTTCTCCCCTCTTTCACCTTTCAGCTTCGAGCTTCCGGCTCCCCCCCCTTCCGGCTTCGAGCTTCCGGCTACCATCATTCCCTCAAAAGCGTCTCCAAAACGGCCTTGTGCATGTGCAGTTTGTTTTCCGACTGGTCCCAGACTACGGATTGGGGACCTTCGAGCACGTCCTCGGCGATCTCCTCGCCCCGGTGGGCGGGAAGACAGTGCAGCACGATCGCATCCTCCTTGGCAAGTTTCAAAAGGGCGCCGTTAAGCTGATAAGGCGCAAACACCTTTTTTCTTTCCTCGGCCTCGCTTTCCATTCCCATGCTCGCCCACACGTCCGTGTTGACCACGTCGGCGTCCTTTACAGCCTCCTTCGGGTCGCTGGTCAGCTCGATATTGCCGGTCCCGTTCGCCTTGGCCCTTTCGAGCACGCCTTCGTCGGGAAAATACGATCCGGGGCAAGCCAGAGCCAAGTCGAACCCGAACACCGCCGCCGCGTTGATCCAGGAGTTGGCCATGTTGTTTCCGTCGCCCACCCACGCGACTTTGAGTCCCTCGTACTTCCCCTTGCACTCGACAACTGTCATTACGTCGCTTAAGACCTGGCACGGATGGTAAAGGTCCGACAGCGCGTTGATCACCGGGATGGTCGAGTATGCGGCGAACTCCTCGAGGGTTTTCTGGGAGTAGGTCCTGATTGCCAGGGCGTCCAAGTATCTGGAAAGGACCCTCGCGGTGTCCTTGATCGGTTCGTTGCGGGCCATCTGCGTGGTTTCGGCGCTGATGTAGATGGACGCCCCTCCCAGCTGGATCATGGCGGCCTCGAAAGACAGGCGGGTCCTGGTGGAGTGCTTTTCGAACAAAAGCCCCAGGGACTTGCCCGCGAAAGGCCGCTCGGTGCTCCCCTGCTTTTTCATGTTTTTCAACTTGATCGCCCGCTCGACCAGACGATCGGCGTCGTCTCTTGTCAAATCCGAAATGGACAGAAGGTGCTTTTTCATTTTCCCGCCTTTCATTTTGTGGAAGCCTTTGTCCGAAATTGATACTACCCGGAAAAGACTTCGTCCAAGCAGTCGACCAAAGCGTCTATATCGTCCTTTTGCACGATCAGCGGAGGCACGAACCGCAAGACGTTGCCCTGGACGCAGTTGATCAGGAAACCTTTTTCCAGGCACTTGTAGACGACGGGTTCCCCTTCCAGGTTCAGTTCCATTCCCAGGTGGAGCCCCATGCCTCTCACGTCGACGACGCAATCGTATCGTCCCTTGAGTTCCAGAAGCCGATTTTTGAAATATCCGCCGATTTCGAGGCAGTGTTCGACGATTTTTTCCTCGGTGAATATCTTTGCCACCTCCAGAGCGGCCGCAGTGACCAGGGGTGTTCCCCCGAAGGTGGAGGCGTGCGAACCGGGCTGAAACGCTCCCGCAATCTCCTCGGTGGCCAGCATGGCTCCGATGGGTAGACCGTTTCCCAGCGCCTTTGCAAGGGTCATGATATCGGGCACCATATCGAAATGTTGATGGGCGAACAGTTTCCCGGTTCTTCCCATCCCGGTCTGGATTTCGTCGAATATCAGAAGGATTCCGTTCTCGTCGCAAACCCTTCTCAGATTTTTCAAATATCCGTCGGCGGGAACCCTCAATCCCCCTTCCCCCTGGATCGGTTCGGCGATCACCGCGCACGTGTTCGGGCCGACCGCTTTCTCGACGGCCTCGATATCGTTGAACGGCACGAAGTCGAAGCCTTCCAGAAGCGGGTCGTAGCCTTCCTTCACCTTGGCCTGGCCCGTGGCGGACAAGGTCGCCATGGTTCTTCCGTGAAAGGATTGCTCCATGGAGACGATCCGGTATCTGTCGGGCTCTCCCTTGGCCTTGAAATATTTGCGGGCCAATTTGATGGCGGCCTCGTTGGCCTCGGCGCCGCTGTTGCAGAAAAAGACGCGGTCGGCGAAGCTTTTGTCCACGAGCCATTTGGCAAGATTCACCTGCGGTTCGGTGTAGAACAAGTTGGAGGTGTGCCATAGGATTTCGGCTTGGTTACGAAGCGCCTCGACCAGTCTGGGATGCGCGTGGCCCAAGTTGCAAACGGCGATTCCAGCCATGAAATCCTTGTATTTCCTTCCTCGGTCGTCCCAAAGCTCGCATCCCCGGCCCCGGGACAACAGCAACGGAAATCGCTTGTAGGTGCGGGCGATAAACTTGTCGGCTTCCTGCACGAGCGTATCGTTCATAGTGTCACTTCCGTTCCTATGCCTTTTCGCGTAAAGAGTTCCAGAAGAAGGGCGTGCCGCTCCTTACCGTTTATGATCTGAACTTTTCCGACCCCGTGTTGCAGCGCGTCCGCGGCGTACTCGATCTTGGGAATCATGCCGCCCACGATCTGCTTTTCCTTGATCATTCTCTGGATCGTTTCCATGTCGATGGAGGCGATCAGGTTCTTCGAGACGTCCATCACGCCTGCGACGTCGGTCAATAGGATCAGGCGGCCCGCCCCCAGGGAGGAGGCGACCTTGCTCGCCACCAGGTCCGCGTTGATGTTGAACGTTTCGCCGTTCTCGCCCGCGCCGACCGGGGCTATGATCGGAATGAAGCCCTTGGAGGTCAGAGTGTCGATAATTTCGGGATTGATCCGGACCACCTCGCCCACCAGACCTGGATCGATGATCTCCGGCGGCTTGTTCTCGTCCTCCTGGCGCATGATGTAGTGCTTCTTCGCCAGAATCAGCCCGCCGTCCTTCCCGCTCAATCCCACGGCCTTTCCGCCCTGCTGGTTGATCTGGGCTACGATGGACTTGTTCACCTTGCCGCCCAGAACCATTTCCACCACGTCCATGGTGCGCTCGTCGGTGAGGCGCATTCCGCGAACGAATTGCGGACAAATCCCCATTTGGTCCATCACGGAATTGATTTGCGGTCCTCCGCCGTGGACCACTACCGGATTGATCCCGATGTATTTGAGCAGGATAACGTCGTTCGCGAAATCCCGCTTGAGCGTTTCGTCCACCATCGCATGGCCGCCGTACTTGATTACGATGGTCATGCCGTAAAACTGCCTGATGTAGGGCAGCGCCTCGATGAGTATTTCTGCTATTGCGGTCATCGTCTTTCTCTATATCGACAATATCGAAAAATGGTATCGTGTCGGGACCCGAAACTCGACATTCGCCCTAATCCCCCCTCGAATCGTCATCCAGCCCCCCCGCCTCCCGTAAGCGCTAACTTTGGAGCATTATTCATTGAATATTAACCGTTGATTATTGAGAATTCTATTCGGACCGGTTCGATTTTGTCAGTTCCGACCGAAATTTGGAATGTTTTCAATGGCCAATAATCGATAATCAATGGTTAATTGCCAATGGTCGGCCCTGAGTTAGCACTTATGCCCCCGCCTTCCCCCTTCCACCTTACAAAATATACCTCCGCAAATCCTCGTCCTCCTTGATGTCCGCCAACCTTTCGCGCACGAAATCCTTGTCCACGACCACCTTTTTATCCGGCAGGTCGGGAGCGTCGAAAAGAATGTCCTCCAGCAGGTACTCCATCATGGTGTGGAGTCTCCTGGCGCCGATGTTTTCGGTGGACGAATTCACCTCCTCGGCCATTTTCGCGATTTCCTCCACGGCGTCCTCTTCGAAGGAAACATCGACGCCTTCCGTTCTCAGCAGCGCCACGTATTGGAGAAGAAGCGCGTTTTTCGGCTCGATCAGGATTCTGACGAATTCCTTGTATCCCAGGGAATCCAGTTCGACCCTGATGGGGAACCTGCCCTGGAGTTCCGGGATCAGGTCGGAGGGCTTCACCGTGTGGAAGGCCCCGGAGGCGATAAACAAAATGTGATCGGTCTTGATCGGTCCGTACTTGGTGTTTACGGAGCATCCTTCGACTACGGGGAGCAGGTCTCTCTGCACACCCTCTCTGGAAACGTCGGGACCGTGGCCGTGGTTCTTTCCTGCGATCTTGTCGATCTCGTCCAGGAAAATTATGCCGGATTGCTCGACTTTCTCGATGGCCATGGAAACCACCTTGTCGAGATCGACCAGGTTCTGCGCTTCCTCCTGGGCCAGAATCTTCAGTCCTTCCTTGATCTTGACCTTGCGGCGCTTGCTCGACTTGGGCAGTATGTTGCTGAACATGTCCTTGAAATTGATCCCCATCTCCTCCATTCCCACGTTGGAGAAGATTTCCACCATGGGCATGGAACGGTCCGGGAGATCCAGGTCCACGTAGCGTTCGTCGAGTTTGCCGTTTTGCAGCATCTTTCTCAATTTGTCCCGCGTGCCGCTCGAGTCCTCGGTCGGCGCCGCGACGATTTCAAGGGTGCCGTCCCCCGGCTGATCCTGCTTGGGCGGAGTTTGCCGGGCGCCCGTTTTCGGAAGCAGGATATCCAGCATTCTTTCCTCGGCTATTTTCCGGGCTTTTTCCTGCACCGCCTCCTGTTCCCTGGATTTCAGATCGTTGACAGTCAACTCCAAGAGGTCCCGGACCATGGATTCCACGTCGCGTCCCACGTAGCCGACTTCGGTGAACTTGGAGGCCTCCACCTTGGTAAACGGGGAATCGGTCAGGCGGGAGAGGCGGCGGGAGATTTCCGTCTTTCCCACGCCTGTCGGACCTATCAGGATGATGTTCTTGGGCGCGATTTCATCCTTGAGCCCCTCCTCGACCTGGCGTCGTCGCCACCTGTTTCTAAGCGCGATCGCCACGGAGCGCTTGGCCTTTGTCTGGCCGATTATATATTTATCCAGTTCCTTTACGATTTCGGATGGTTTCAGATCGCTCATTTTATTTCTCTGATGCAAAAAATTTCAAAGCCCGTCGAAGGCTTCGTTTCGGGCACACCTGCTATACGTATGCTCCATGCGACGCCTCTTCCTACAACTCCTCGATCACGAAAGAATCGTTTGTGTAAATACACAGGGAGGCCGCTATTTTCATGGATTCCTCCACGACTTTTTTAGCGTCGAGAGAACTGTGTTTCAACAAGGCGTCGGCTGCGGCCCTCGCGGCCGTGCCACCGGAACCGATCCCGATGATGTTCTCGTCGGGTTCGATCACGTCGCCGTTTCCCGAAATCAAGAACATATTCTCCTTGTCGACCGCTATCAGGACTGCTTCCAGACGGCGCAGGTACTTGTCCGTACGCCAATCCCTGGCAAGCTCAACCGCGCTTCGGGTCAAGTTGCCGTTGTATCTTTCCAGCTTCGCCTCGAACTTGTCGAACAAAGTGAAAGCATCGGCCGTGGCGCCCGCGAATCCGACGATTATCCGGTCGTTGTAGATTTTCCTGACCTTTTTGGCATGGTGCTTGATCACCGTGTCGTTCAAAGTCACCTGGCCGTCGCCCGCCACGGCGATCTTGCCGTCGCGCTTCACCGCCAGTATAGTGGTGCCCCGGTAATTCATAACGCGCATTCCCCCGGATTTGTTTCCGTGAAAATTCCATTCGTTTCAAACCGCGCAACGCGGATTCCCTCATCGACCAATGCCTGTTCCGCCACGCCCCCTTCCCCCTTCGAGCTTCCCCCTTCCACCTTCCACCTTTCACCTCCTAGGATGCGCCCTGTCGTATATCTCCATCAGCTTGTCCATGCTGACATGGGTGTACTTTTGGGTTGTCGAAAGGCTTCTGTGCCCCAGCAACTCCTGGACCACCCTCAGATCCGCGCCGGCGTCGAGCATGTGCGTGGCGAAAGTGTGCCGCAGGGCGTGCGGGGAAACCGGCGTTTGCAGTTCGCACTCCCGGACGATTCGTTCCAGTATTCTTTCGATGGACCTCGTTGTCAGCCGCCCCTTGTTCTTGTTCAGAAAAAGCGGGCTTTCGCCGTCGAACGGCACGCCTTTCTCCTGCGCCAGCCTATTCCGGTATTCCCGGATAGCCGCCAATGCTTTGTTCCCCACGGGAACGATTCTTTCCTTGTTGCCCTTCCCTCGCACCCGAACAAGCCCGGCGCCGAAATCGACGTCGGAAACATCGAGGCCGGCAAGCTCGGACACCCGAACGCCCGTGGAATACAGCGTTTCGTAGATCGCCCTGTTGCGCAGTCCCGGTATTCCGTCCATTTGGATGGAATCGAGAAGGCGAAACATTTCGTCCACCGTCAAATAGGTCGGGATCGTCTTCTCCTTTTTCGGAGTCGCTACCGACCGGGCGGGGTTGCTTTCCAAAACGCCTCTCTTGACCAGGTACCGGAAAAACGAGCGTATGGCCGAAACTTTGCGAGCCGCGGTCGATTTTTTGTTCATCTTGTGCAACGACCCAAGATAACCCCGAATCGACAAAACGTCTATGGATTCGACGTCGATGGATTCTTCTTCCTCGGATTCCGTTTCGGATTCGTCCGATTTTCTTTTTCCCGAAACGTTTCCCCGGGACGACGCACTTTGCAAATATGCGCGAAATTCGGCCAAGTCGCTTCCGTACGCGGCGAGGGTGTTGATCGAATACCCTTTCTCCGTGGCGAGACTTTCGAGAAAGAATTCCGTCAGCCTCTTCAGATCCTTTTTTCCCGCATCGTTCATGGCGACTTTCCCGGACTCATATTGCGATGAGTTTTCCGAGTTCATCCCAGGTTTTCACCTCCACGAAAGGATGTCGCTCCCTGTTCCAGGGTTGGGCCAGCAACAGGGGCGTAATTCCCGCATCGGAAAGCGTAAAACAGGAGTCCAAGCGGTCCTCCACGAAATGGGACACTTTTTTCTCCAAAAGAACCCCGGCCTTCGCCTCGTACGCGCCCGTGGCAACCACTTCGATCCTGCCGGTTCCCGACGGTATCAGGTCGCGAATCCAGTCCTCTACGGGCCCGGTTTTCGGCCGGGCCGTAACGAAAAGCAACTTGCCGCTGACATCCGCGATCCTGGTCAAAACCTCGACCGCGCCGTCAATAGGTTTTAGTTCGAACGGATAATCGCCGTCGAGAATTCTCCGAATCGCTTCCAAGACGATGTTTTCATCTACGTCCAGACACTTTTCCAGAGAATAGCATGTAATATCCTCTTGGCGGATTCCCTGGATTCCGAAATCGTGTTCGAGAATCTGCAAAAAAAGTCCCATCGTATCGGCGCAAACGCCGTCCACGTCGAAAGCCACGGACGACGGATCGATACTCGGGCACCACTTTTCAAGTTCACCCTTTCGACTGCTGATCGCCATCGGCTCTTAGGCGCTGCGCCGGGTTTTCTTTTTGAGCCGGATGATTCTTTCCTTGTATATTTGGGCCATCTTGTCGTCTTCGGCGTTCAAGGACTTTTCGCGCTGGGCCCTGAGCGCTCTGATTTTCTGCTTCAACTCGCGAACCTTGCCCGTGTTTTTTTTGCCCGACTCGTCCACGATGCCGCGCGCCTCTTTGATCTGGCCGACCAGCTCGTTCTTGTTCATCCCGTGGACTCCGACAATGCCCGGAATTTCTTTTGCCAAAGCCCGAAGCTCCGTGGCGGTCATCTTGTCGAGGGGTTTTTCCTTAGCTTCCTTTTTCTTGGCTCCCATTTTGCCAATAGTCTCCTTTCGTTCGTAAAAAGCACAAGCGGAGGCTCGAATGGCCCCCGCTCATTTTTATCCGGTCACGGTCTCGAATTTTCTATTTCATTCATCCTCGCTCCGGTTCTCTGAGAAAAAACAAACGCGCAATGTTAAAAGGTGTTTAAATAAAACATTTGTTCGGGAAATGTCAACACCGTTTATTTGGAAAGCTCGAAGGTGAAAGCTGAAAGCTCGAAGCCGGGAGCTGGAAGATCGAAGCTCAAGGCGGGATGGTTTGACGCACAAGGGGTGGATCTTGCCCTTTCCTTTCCGAACTCCTCGTCTCTGAATTTCGATCCTTGAGCTTCTCCCCCTCCCTTTGAGCTTCAAGCGTTCCCCTCTTTGATCCTCAAGCCTCGATCTTCCAGCTCCCAGCCTCGATCATCCAGCTTTCAGCTTCGAGCTTCCACCTTCCAGCCTCGCCCCTCTCCCTTCTCCAATTCCGCCATGATCTTTTGGACGTCCTCCCAGACCTCCCTTTTTTTTTCGGGATTTCTCAAAAGATAGGCGGGATGGAACGTTGGCATTACCTTGATTCCCTTGTACTCGAAGAATCTTCCTCTCGCGCTGGAAATGAAAACTTGGCGCTGCATGAGGGCTCTGGTCGGCACGCTCCCGAGAGTGCATATCAGGTCGGGGGCGATGGAGGAGAGCTGTCTTTTCAGAAACGGAAAACACGCGTCGATCTCGTCGGGTTCCGGATTGCGGTTTCCAGGCGGGCGGCATTTGATCACGTTGCAGATATAGACCTCGTTCCGGGACAAATTCATGGCGGCGATGATTTTCGTCAGCAACTGCCCGGCTTTTCCCACGAACGGCTCGCCTTGGACGTCCTCGTCGTATCCGGGCCCCTCCCCGACGAAAACGAGACGCGCATCCGGATTTCCCGCGCCGAACACGATATTCTTCCGGCATTCGCGCAGTTTGCACCTGCGGCAATCCCCCAGATCAGTCCGTATCTTGCCAAGAGACTCCCTTCCGGTATTCAGGGGGCGAGGACTTTTTTCGATAGCCTCAAGCAAGCCAGGAGACGGGTCGTATCCCGTAAACCCGCATCGCTTCATGTATTGAAGGGTATTGACGATTTCCTCCACGAGCCGGCTTACGGGATTGAAAACTTTTTGGTCGTTTTTATCAATCAATTTCCCCGTGTTCATGGGCCGTATCTATCATATTTCCATTCGAGGGCCAACGAAAAGATGAATATAACGATCAGTTTTTCTGGATCCGAGGCAGGACCAAAAGCACCGGTATTTTCAAACAGAGTCACTGACTCGAAAATCGAATTCGATGTCGGATGGGCGAGCGGATTGTTTTTTTTACGACGAGAAAACAGCGAGCGTTTTTTCTAAAACAATGCAGTCCGAAGCTGCGCAATTAATTGCGACGCACCTCGTTCAAAAATAAAAAAACCGCATCGGAAAACGATGCGGTCCAAACAAACTATTGTCGAACATATCGCGAAAATCGTGAAAACTCGATTATATTCTCGGCTATTTATTTTTCGGGATTCTCGTAACCAACTCCAAGCCACGGCAGGCCAAGACGAAGTCCCGCGCCGCTGACGAATTTGCTCCATCCGCTAGCCAGAGCCAGCAGAACATCCCCGTCTTTCAATACTATCGATGCGTAATCGTCGGTCTCGAAACTTATTTCCCGAATTTCAGGTTTGTCACTGTCTTCGGTGTATCTGATCAGCGCAATTTTATCCTGAATGGCGTAGGGTTTGAACCCGCCCGCGACCCCGACCGCCTCTCGAACGTTAAGGCTTTTGTTTATCGGATACGCTCCGGGATTTCTCACCGCTCCTTCGACCAAGAAAGTACCGGCCTCGGGAACGAAAATCACATCCGAGCCGAGAATTTCGACATTCAACTCTGATTGGCCATCCCTGACCAGTTTATCGAGATCCACGACAAGGAGTTGGCTTTCACCGTCTTTCGCCCCGCTGACTCTCCGAATCTGCACGGTGGTTCCCGCTTTTTCCGAAAGACCGCCGCCCATGGCCAAAACTCCCAGAAGCCGCATTTTCGTAAAATAATCGTAGGTGTCCGGTTTCTTGAATTCGCCGACTAGCGTAATTCGCTGGCTGACGTGTTCTTTTACGAAGATGCTCACGTGCGGGTCTTTCAAGTAATTTACTTTGTACATGTCCTCGATCGTCTTTTCGGCTTCCCGAGCGGACATACCCTCGACGTAAACCTGATTGAGCAGCGGGAGGGTGACGAAGCCTCTGGAGCTTACTCTGACCGTGGTGGATAGTCTCTCGGATTCAAAGACTTTGATGTCCAGCAAGTCGCCCGGTCCCAAGAGATAATCGCCCGACGCCGTGTTCACTTGCGCGGCGGCGAGTATCTGCTGGTTCAACGATCTTACTTCCTTGCCTTCGACCACCGGAATGTAATTTTTTGGATCTGTCGCGCCGCATGCAGTCAGCAAAGAGATAGTCATAGCGCAGCAAAAAATCGAAAGACCGCGCTTCATGCGAACTATTTCTTTGGGAAATTTCAGAAAAAAATGTAATTTGCTCTGCATTAGGATTGAGTCTCGCACAATACGTTTTTTTTCAAACTCTCTACAGCAAATATGCCGATGGGTCAAGAGCGCCATGCCGCCCGGCCCATCGGCTCGTGCTATCCTGTAACAAAAAGTTTCTACCGGCTGAACGCATTCGGGCATCGGTAAGGTTTTTGAAAAACATTCCTTTTTTCTCTCGATGTCGAATTCGCCTCGAGCTTCGCTCGTTTATTGCACCGGTTTCGACGGACTTACAGGCCGGTGATCATCATCATCGTCATCGTCATTAATAAGCCAAACGATTCCGCCTATAACCCCAACGGTGCCTCCAACCATAAGCGTCTTAGTTGCAGTGCTGATTTCGGGGTCGTTGACATTGCCTTGGGCAAGAAGAATTCTTTGACCATCCTGAACCGTTTGCACGCCTTCGGCCGAAGCAATGATCATGCTCCCGCCAGCTGCGCCAATCTCGCCGTTTTCGTTGTCGATCTTCAGATAGCCCTCCATTACGCCGCCCTGCGCCGATGCGTTGATCATAATCTGCTGCACCGTGTAGTCGCCGTGGGGAGTAACGAAGGTGATCGGCCGGGGCATTTCCTTAAGTGCGAAATAGAGAACGCCTTCTTTGACCTGGATGACCTTGTGAGTGTCTTTCGAGCCGACGGAAAACATAGTCTTGTCTTCCGCCACCATTTTCAGATTTTCCGTTTCGATGCCGCATTTCCCGCTGCACACCAAAGTAACGTCCTCGGGAAGGGGCGCCTGGGAGCTGTATTGACCGATCACCTTGTCGCCCTCGTACATGGTAACTTTTCCGGTAGGCATTATTCTGCCCGCCGCAAATGCGTTTCCACCTACCATGAGAGCACAAAGGACGACAGTCAAAATTTTCAAAACCTTTTTGTCTCTCCTCATCTTTTTCATTCGAACCTCCTGTTTGGAATTGTGAATCATGTTTCTACACTCGGTATCGCCTCCCTTCGAGCCAATACCGAAAGCCGTCAACCCGAACTCGAAAAACCCATGCAAATCGATTTTGACGTTCGAGATTTTTTCGTCGTTTGAAGTCGCCTATACCTAAAATCTCGGACCGAGCCAATTTATAGAATGCCCTTTCCATTTTGTCAAGGCAAATAACCCCCCTCTATAGATACGACAATGCTTCCAAAACTCTGTCAGCTGGAATCCAATACGCGGTAGACCAACCTTTTTATTAAGAATTCGTCGTTATTGTCTTCCAGTTCGAAAAAAATTTCCCCTCTCCTCAACGAAGCTTTCGATGTGTTTGCCGTTTTAAATATCAGAATGAATTCTCCGGAAACATTTATCTTTTTCGCTTCGAAAAAAAAGTCCAGATTTTTCACCTCGATCAAATATTTTATGGAATCAATGGATTCGAAAGTTTGGCGATACACTGAAAGCATGGATTTGAAGCTTTTCCCGTTTTCAGTGGCGTCGGAGGCAAAAAAAGATTGGAAAACCGGTAGGTTTTTGGCCGCGTAGGCTTGGGTAAACCGACCGAAAAAGGAATTCAAGCGCCTGTAATAATGCTCGCTCGCTTGGTTTTTCGTCTTTTCGTTTCCATCAAGCCCCTCGTTGGCCGTACCAGGAACGTTTCCGTTGTCCGTTCGAGCGAAGTCATCATTCCTTCCGTTTTCATTTTCAAACGAGGACGAGACCAATTTCGCATCGATATTTTTTTCCCCTTCGAGAGGAAAGGATTCTCTATCTTTTCGGGGGATAGAATGGGAGGCGGCGAGATCACGCCCCCTTTTGTTGTCAAAAACGCCTTTCGCTTCCGCATGCGCCTCTTCCGCAACCCGAAATTTCACCGCCGATTTTTTGACGACGCTTTCATTCTGTTTTTCAACTGTTCCCGGCGTTGGTCGGGAACTGATTTTGGCCCGGTTGTTTTCGTACGGCGCGGGGCTCTTCGCCGGCGGGCGGTATTCGTTGGATTGCGCCGAATTGTCGGAGGAACGATTGTTCGCGACGGCGCGAGTTCTTTCATTTTCCGCGTCCCAACGTTCTAAAAAGGCTTTTCTGGAAAAGCCGCCTTCTTTGTCGTCATTCTCTCCATGCCTGATTGCCGTCTCGATTCGAGGCGTATCGATTGCAGGAAGATCGTTTTTCCCCATTCCGTCTTTGCTTGTTGCAATCGAAGGCCCTGTATTTTTTCCTGTTGCGATGGATGCGTCCGCGTTCGCCGTTTCGTTGTAAATGCTCGGCATCCCGACGGAAGCGAGCTTCCGATGATCGGGTTCTTCGGTTCGGCGGATGTTTTCGGCGCTGTTTTTCATCTCGTACGAACCGGCGGAGTTTTTTGGAATGTATCTTTCGCTTTTCAGGGATTTTTTTTTATGCATAATATCCGCGACGAAGACGACAATGCAGAGGATCAGGATCAGAAATACAAACGCCATTTGAGGCATGTATTTTTTTTTGCCCGCCTTCATCGCCTTTTTGCCGACATCAGGCAATTGGTCGAAACTTTCGTTCCAGTTTTTGGAAAGGTTTTCGAGATCGTAATTGTTTCTGGAAACCGAATCGCTCAACACCCGATACGCGGTTTGAAGATTTAAAAAATCCTCCACGCCGGCTTTTTCCTTGGAATTGACATCCGGATGGAGTTCGAGAGCTTTTCGGCGATATGCGCTTTTGATTTCGCTTTGGCTGGCATCGGGCTTGACTCCGAGGATTTGGTAAAAATTCCGCCCCCCCGGGACAGATCCTATACCCAAGGACCTTGCCGCCGGGATGAGTTTTTGCTCTATTTGCGGGTAAGAGACGCCTAATTCCAAGCAAATCCGCTCGATCCTCGCAGCGTGATTTCGATCAAGCTTTTTCCCCGGACCTACGAGCAGTTTGCACATTCTCATGTACTCGGCGTCCATCGCTATTGCGCGGATTAAAGATGGAGTATCCGGGGCTTTCAGAACATCTTGGACGAACGACACCATCGTCCGACGATACTGCGCGTCCGGGGATTTTTTCTTGAATCCCATCATCTTCCAATCCTACTTGTTAGCGGGCGGGCCAAATTGAAAACAACTCCTCGCAAAATAGGCGTTCCTCGTCTTTATGGCTCAAGCGGCAATTTTTTTCCTCCCCCTATCCCTCTTCTTGTCTTCTCCGTACTCGTAATGGTACGCGTAATAATATTTGTAATAGGTTCCATACCCGTAGCGGCGGGATAAATCCACCTTGTTCACGATGCTTCCCAAAATCTTGCCTTGCACGTTTTTCATGCTGTTCTTGAAAATCCGCAAAGAGTCTCTCGTCGTCTGCCCGATACTGCTTACAAGGACCACCCCTCCCACTTGGCGGGCCATTACCAAAACATCGGCCAATCCGTTGTGAGGAGGAGCGTCCAAGACGATCTGATCGAATTGTTTCTGCAAAACCCTGATCAATTCGGAAAACCTTCTGGATGCCAGAAGCTCCACAGGATTGGGAGGAATGGGGCCCGAGGGCATGTAGTGCAGATTGTCGATCCCCGTGTTATGGATCACCGGCTTGTCGGTGACCCCCGTCAGAAAACTGGAAAGTCCCCTTGAATTATCCTGGCCGTTATGTCCGTTTTGAAAGATTTTATGGACCCGAGGCCTTCGAAGGTCGCAGTCGATCAGCAACGTTTTTAGACCGGCACTGGCATAAGCCGCCGTCAGGTTCGCGGCGATCGTAGTTTTTCCCTCTCCCTGGGACGAACTTGTTATTACAAATGTTTTCGAGTGCGAATCTCCGCCGGAAAGCTGCAACGATATGCGCGTCGTTCTAAGAGCCTCGGAAACGGCGGCTCGGGGGTCGGACACGAACGTTTTCTCCACAGGATATTCGGTTTTACTGTCCGCCAAGGGAATGACGCCCAAAATGGGGATGCGGAAACGGTCGGATATCTGATCCGGGTTGGTTATGGTATCGTTGAAGTACTCTAGCATGAACGCGAATCCCACTCCAAGAAAGCATCCAATCACGATAGCCAGCAGGAGGTTGAGCTTGATATTCGGCTTGAATGGCAGAATCGGCAAGGACGCACGGTCGACGATGCTGATGTTGCTGGGGGAGACGCCCACCATGGATTCGATCTCCTTGGAACGTTCCAGCAGGCTCTCGTATATCTGTTTATTCGTGTTCACTTCGCGGGCCAAGATTTTGTACTGCGTCGTCCGCTCGTTAAGATCGATGGTGCGCTCCTCCTGGTCCTTGACTCTTTCCCTAAGTCTTTCGACCTTTTCCACCGCCGCCAGGTACTGCGTTTCAATGGATTTGAAAATGGAGTTCTCCTCGATCACGATCCGTTTTTCAAGAGCGTCCACTCTGGATTTGAGTTGCTGAACCATCGGGTATCCGTCCTTGAAGGTCACGGCGAGGTCGTCGTATTGGGATTGAAGCTCCGCCTGTTTTTCCTTCAAACTGTCTACCACCTTGCTTTCCAGCACCTGAGGAAGGTTCGAGAGCCCCTCCCTTTTGGCTTGCTCGAAAACGGATTGCTTCAAAACCAGATCGGCCTCGGCTGCGGCCAAAGCCGTGTTCAGCTCCTCCAGCTGCCTGTAGACGCTGTTCATGCTGGTGTCAAGCGATACGATACCGGCGGACTTGGCAAAAAAATTCAGATTCTCCTCCGCTTTTTCCAGGTTGATCTTCGCCTTTTCGATCTGTTTCATCAAAAAATTCTGAGCAACCTGGGAGGCCTCCATCTTCTTTTCCATCTTCCAGGCCAGAAACTCGTCGGCGAGCGCGTTTATTACTTCTTTGCTAAGCACTCGCGAAGGCGATGAAAAGGAAATGGTCACAAGCATGGCGTCTCTGCTCGTTTTCGCCTCCATGTTTTCTTGCATGTATTCCAAAAGCTTCTTGTCTTTTATGTATTCCTCGGTAATCAGGCTGTTGCTGAGTTCGGAATCCTCTCCCTTTATCAGGGATTTTATATTCCCTTTGATCTTCGCCAGCAAGCCATCCTCGCCCTCGGGGTCTCCGAACAGCTCTTCCTGGACTACGGCGTTCTCCATGAGATTAAGCTTCTCGATCACGTTTCCCATCAATGTCGTGCTTTTGAGCAATGCGATCTGCGTTTCGTAATACTCCCGCGATTTCAGCTCGGCCGCCATTACTTCCTCGAACTTAGTGATCTTGTTTTCCTCGGGCGTGATTTCGAGAGTGACGGACGCTTTATACAAAGGGGTTGATGTCATGGAAAAAATGAACGTCGAAACGAAAACCAGGAGCAAAATGCCCGCAATTGCCCATTTGCGCCGGACTAGCACGTCCAGATAATCCCGAATATTGATCTCCTCTTCCGAAGGATCGGGGACGGCGTCGCGGTATTCCGTCGATGGAAGGTTGCTTGTCTCTGATACAACTACATTTGAGTTTTCCAAGTCTATAAATTTTTTGTCACTCATTTTCCGCCTCGAAAAAAAACTCCAACTTATTTGGGTCGTCCGTGATATATGGATAACGAAAAGATCGCGTTGACCGTATACCAGTTTCCGACGACAAATTCAACCTCAAAAAAACGGTTATCTTTCAGACTTCTCGTCTCGCTCTTGCGTGTCCGTCGCTTGCATCGCGAAATCGTCCAACCATAACTCGCCCTTTATCTTACAGTCGATCCGCTTGCTTGTATTTCGTCTAAGCCTGACTACCACGGCATCGCAATTTTCTGGCGTTTCGAACTCGATTTCCTCTCTAGTCCACAATGCGGTTCCGGCGATCATTCTACCCTTTGCATGAAGTCCCTTCGCGTCTTTGCAGTAGACTTCCACGTACGGACCTTGATCCGTAGTTATGTTCGAACTGCGATATCTATACGAAAGAGTGTACATAGTCAGCGGATCTGCCTTGACGATTTGGTAAAGATTAAGGAAATTTAAATTCTCTTTTCCAGTAAAAAGGATTCGGAGCGCGAATTCGCCTTCCGCGGCATTCCGAGAGATTCTGTCGATGGTCCATCCGCCCTTGTTTTCCCCCCAGTACCTCCAATCGAACCCCTTTTTTGTCAGGGAATCCTCGAATCCCGGGTTTGTCATACCCTCTATATTCAAAAAACTCTTTCGGATTTCGGCGGCTTGGACGACAAGTTTCTCTTCCAACAGGAAATGTACGAAATCCTCCGTCAACAGCCTGTCCCGGACGTCGCTTCGCCCCATTTCCCGCCAAACCGTCATTGCGTCTTCGGTACGTTTCCATCGGACAAGCCATCTCAGATATGCGGGATAAAGGGAATCTTCCAGGAAAGACAAAACCTTGTCGGGTTTTCGGCCTACATGGAAGTCCAAAACTTGTATGAAGTCGTCGATACGATGTTTTCGTTCCATCAGGAATCGAATGTTCCCCAGGAAAAGCTCCTCCATGCCAAGCTCCCTGGCCAAGAGCGCTTGCCTCCATTTCCATCTGACCGTCCTCTTCGACAGATCGTCCAAAAACAAGAGGATTTTACCGGCCCTTTCCGTGTCGCCCAGCCTGGCCTCGGTCTCGGCGAGCGCCAGCCACGCGTCCCCGTGAAACACGTTTCCGAGCGCCGCCCTTTGAAAAAAAAACCTTGCCGATTCGTAATCGAATATACTCTTCGAATGCCTTCCGTAATCGTACATAGCTTCCGGGAAATCTTTCAGTTTCTCCGCTTCTTCCCGCGTATACGAGTATTCTTCGTAAGCGATCTTCCTGTCTATCCACGAATTCCTTAACACGTAGAGGGACAAGGATGCCAGAATAATCGTTATAGCGGCTTTCGCGAGGATTTTCGGCATTTTGCGCGCGACTTTTTCGGAAACCTCAATCCCCTCCATTTTTATCTACCGTTTTCCCCATCTTCCTTTTTAGGTTGCTCTCGACGCCAATTGCATTTAAATAAAAACCTGAGAAAACCTTTGCTTCCTCTTTTCTCCTCAAGCTCGCCGTCGGCCTCTTCCGGCACCGGCGCCATGCGTTCGGGCCTGTTCCCATCGAAAATCCCGGCCGGGTTCGATTCGGTCAAGATTCGAATATTGTCTCCGCCGATCATCCCCTCCAGGTCTTCAAACCTGGTTTTTACGAATTCGCAGTTTCTTTTTTCGGGATCATGACTGTCCGTGGCCAGAAAATGAATCGAACCTTTCCTCGCAAGCCTCATTGCCAGCTTTTTCGATCTTCCTCCATGAAATCCCAAAAGGCTCGACCAGTTGACTTGGACATAAACCCCCGAAGAAACGAGCTTTTCTATCAGTTCGGGCTTTTCGAGAAACCCGGCGCATCTTTCCGGATGCGCCAAAACGATGTCGAATCCGCAACCTGCAAGAGAGAACAGCAAATCGTCCCAACCCGCAGGAAGCCTCTGCAACGGAGGTTCGATCAAAAAGAAGGATGAATCCGAAAGCGGAACGACCCTTTTTTCCTTTATCAATCGAGGAATTTCCGGATCCAATGCTATCTCCATCCCTGCATGTACATTCAAAGAAATGCCCGCCGCCCTAATCGCCGTGTTCAGAGCATCGACTTTTTCCCGTATCGTCTCGGGAGACGGAACCCAAGGGGTGCCGTATATATAGTGAGGAGTCGCCACCACATGACTGAATCCGCATTCTTCGTACAGCCTCGCCATCTCCAGGCTTAGCCGCAAACTTTTGGCTCCGTCATCGATCCCCTCCAGTATATGGCTGTGTATGTCAATCATCATCGAGGTCGATTTAAATGGAACCGGACAAAATCTCGAGAGCGAAATTCACTACATCTTCGGACTTGTTCGTTCGATCCGAATAAACGGCTACATCCGGTTGAATTCCTTTCGACTGAATAGCTCGGCCTCTTGGCGTATAGTATAGGGCGACCGTGTACTTCAATCCGTAGCCATGCGCTATTTCGTCCACGGTTTGGATCGAACCTTTGCCGAAAGTCGTGCCGCCTATCAATATCGCGCGCCCGCTGTCTTGAAGTGCTCCGGCCACGATTTCTGAAGCGCTGGCGCTGCCCGAGTCGATCAGAACGGCCATGGGAAAACCGGCGAACGTTCCGTTTTCGCGGGCCATATATGTGTTTGTGTGTTTTTCGAGCCTTCCCTTTGTGGTGACGATGACGCCTTCTTCCATAAAGAGATCGGAAACTTCGATGGCCTGGCCAAACAATCCTCCGGGGTTGTTCCTCAAATCCAGTACGAGACCCTTTAAAGGACCGTTTTTCTCGAATTCGCGAAGATCGGTTCCGATTTCGTCAGCCGTGGTTTCTCTGAAACTTTCAACCCGGATATAGCCGAAGCCTGGTTGAAGCACGGTCGATTTGACGCTTTCGATCGGTATTGCGTCGCGAACCAGCGATAGATTTATAGGCTCAGGTTCGCCATCGCGAACGATCGCAAGTTCTATTTTCGCTCCGCAAGACCCTCGCAATTTTTTTACTGCTTGCCACAAATCCAACTGTCGGGTTTCTTCCCCGTCGATCTTGACGATCGCATCCTCGGGCAAAATGCCCGTGCGAAAGGCTGGCGTCGCATCCATAAGCGATACCACTCTGAGAACGCCATCTTTCATTGTCACGAATATTCCCAGGCCGCACAATTCGCCTTTTGTGTCGGTTCGCACTTTTTCGAAAGCCCGCGGAGTTAGAAGGGCCGAATAATGATCGAGGTTTTCGACAATTCCCGTCGCTATCCCTTCGGCAATTTTAAACTCCGAATAGCCCCTGTTTCTTTCGACCGAAGCACGGAAAAGGTTTAGAATTCCGTCCAACCCGTTTCGGTCCGAAAAACCGCAGTCGGCGGCGGCGCCCGGCATGGGCGGCAACTCGAATCCTCCGGAATTTCCGGAGTCTTGCTTCTTCATTTTTCTCAAGCCCTTGATCGCGCCTTTCATCATTGCATCCGGCTCGATAGTCTCCACATAATTATTTTCCAGCAAAGAGTAGACTTGCCGGATTATTTCGCTCGGCTCGCTTTTTTCAATGGGGGTTGAAAAATTTGATCCGGGGAGTTTTTCGGTGACGCTTTTCGAGCCGGAAACGCATCCAAGAAGAAAGAATACAGCCAAAAGACAAACGTGAATTCTCAGGTTTACGCGCTTTATCATTTACTGTTTTCTTCTATATGGGCGGTGAATCGTTGCCCTTTTTCAACTTCTGCCTTCTTTTTCCTCCCGACCCTCACCCTCTCTCTCGCTAATGGTCCCTTCTTCCAGAGGCAAGCATGCGCCAGTGCCACAAGCGTTACAAAATAGACGCAGTTGCTCGGAATCTGCAGATTGAAGTCGAAGAAACTGTGAAAGGCTATGGAACAGAGACCGCTCAGCGCGCCGACTCCAATGAAGAATCTCAGGTCGCCCATTTTGTTGTCTCTTTTTAGAGCCAACGTGAAACTTTTCGCCATGAAATACAAAAATCCGCCAACCAAGAGAAAAAAACCGGGCCAGCCCGTTTCGATCAGAAGCTCGAGATAATCGTTATGCAAGTGATCCACAATCCTGTCGCCGGAAGAATGCACGGAATTAAAGGGCGTGAAAACGTTCTCGAAATTCGCAAGGCCGATTCCCAACGGCTTGTTGCCAAACAGCAACAGGCTGTCCTTCCAGAATTGAAACCGGGGAATGTCCCCTTGAAGTTGGAAGAATCGTTCGACTATTCTGTCGAACCCTATCCTTGCGCCGTATGCCGATACCAGAATCAAAACTCCGGAAACAACCAGCGCGAATCCCGTTTTTTCTGTTTTCTTTCTACTCAACGCAATGCTCGAAAAAAGGAGCAACCCCATTACGGCGCTTGCGATGCCGGCCCGGGAACCCGAAAAGACCAGGGCCAAAAGCATTAGGACCAGAAGTACGGAAAAAAGAATCTGTCTATGGATATTATCCGACTCAATCAGGAGAAACTTTATCCCTTTGGATTTCATGTTATCCGAACCCGCCGTTTTTCCGACTATGGCGGCCAGGCAAAGCGGCCAAACCATTTCGACAAATCCGGCAAAATGGTTCCGGTTTATGAAGGTGCCTCTCGCGTATCCCTCGCCTTCCTTAATATAATCCACCCAAAGCACGCCCTCCGAGGGATCCAAAGCCTGGTACAATCCATAGAACGATTCCATCGAACCGACGATCAGGATCAAAACCGTCAGATTCTTAATGTTGCGGAAACTTTGCAGATTGTGGTCCAAAATGGCGTAAAACAAGACCAAGCTCAACAAAAACACCCATCTGGCGAGAGAATGGTATGGAAGACAGCTTATCGCGCTCCAACCCGACAGGAGTTGTTCCTCCGGAAACAAGCGTCCCAATTCCTCGAAATGGTAGGGTTGGTTGAAAAAACAAGAATGAGGGGGAAGAGGAAAGGTTTGGAGAAGGGTCCATACCATAAACAGGCCGATAGAGAGACAAAACGCTTTTCCGGGACGAAAACCGATCGTTTTTCCCCGCCAGAGAAGAACAAGGAAAAACGAAACGACCAAAGTCGCGTAAAAAGACCAAACCCAAGCCTGGACCGCTCCGAACAGGATTGGAACGGTCGCCAATACAAAATAAACGAAAGCCATGCTCTTTAAATAACGCACTCCCCGTTTCCCGGACAATACTCCGGCACGATCTCCGTCATTTTCCCCCGAATGGCACAGCCGTCGTATTTTTCGGCCAGCGCGTACAGCTCTTTCAGGTTTTCCGACAACAGTCTGTTGAAGGTATCCTGGTCCCCGTTGCCGTTCCAGAAATCCTTGGCCTTGAGTACCATGATTTTCTCGTGGGAGGTTCCTATAATACCCTCGCCAGCGTTCAGGAGTTCCTCGTGGAGCTTTTCTCCATCCCGAAGTCCGGTGAACACGATTTCCACGTCCCTGTCGGGTTCCTTTCCCGAGAGGCGAATCAGGTCGCGGGCCATATCTACTATCTTGACGGGCGTTCCCATGTCAAGCACGAAAACCTCCCCGCCTTTGCCGAGGGCGCCGGCCTGTAGGATCAACCGTGCCGCCTCCGGAATGGTCATGAAGAAGCGGGTGATCTCCGGGTGGGTGACCGTGACGGGGCCTCCTTTGGCGATCTGCGCCCTGAAAAGGGGAATCACGGAGCCCGCCGAATTCACGACGTTTCCGAACCGGACCGCCATCATGGCCGTGCCGTTTCCCATGTGCCCCGCCAAAAGAAGTTCGCAGATTCTCTTGCTCGACCCCATTACGTTCGTCGGCTTGACCGCCTTGTCCGTGGAGACCAGAACGAACCGTTCCACGCGGTGTTTCAGCGCGCTTTGCATCAGAACGTGGCATGCCCTGACGTTGTTCGACACGGCTTGCCAAGGGTTTCTCTCCAGCATGGGCACGTGCTTGTAGGCGGCCGCGTGGAAAATCGCGTCTGGCCGGTACCGTTTCAGGATCCTTTCCGTCAGAGCGACGTCCTGCACCGCGCCCAGCACGGTCGCGTAATTCTGGTATCCCACTTGGTGCTTGAGTTCCATCTGTATGCTGTAGAGGTTGGACTCGGACGAGTCGAAGAGGATCAGCCGTTCGGGCATGAACCGCACTATCTGGCGGCAAAGTTCGCTTCCGATGCTTCCCCCAGCGCCGGTCACAAGGATGCATTTGTTTTTCAAATACCCCTCGATGCCACCCGTGTCTAGTTCCACGGGCTTTCGCCTCAGCAGGTCCCGGTAGTTGACATCGCGGAGAGTTTTGACGGACACTTTCCCGTCGATCAATTCCGCCAGTCCCGGAAGCGTCTTGAATCTCACCCCCGCTTTTTCGCAAATGCCGATGATTTTGCGCATTTGCGGTCCGGTGGCCGAGGGGGCCGCGATGAGAACGTCGCCGACGTCGTAATCGCGGGACAGGTCCGGAAGATCCTCCACGCTTCCCAGTACGGGTACGCCGTGGATCGATCTTCTGAATTTCACCCGGTCGTCGTCCAAAAATCCGATCACACGGTAGTTCAACCGCGGACTTTCGAGTACCTCGCGCAGGATTTTCTCGCCCGTGCTGCCCGCCCCGATTATAAAGATTTTGTTCTGTCTTTTTTCGCTCACTTTGGACCAAAGGCGGTTTGAAGACCCAGCCTTTCCTATTTCCTGGAAGACCATCCGCAGGGACATCCGGAAACCGCCCACCAGGACGAGTGTCAGCAGGAAGTCCAACACGAACACTGCACGGGAGTATCCTTGAAACCTGTTGACGAACATGAAACCGGTGGCGACAGTCATGCTCGCCGCGCAGGTGGCCTTGAGCAGTCGCAGCATGTCGTCGATTCCAGCGTACCGGAACATCCCTTGGTACATCCCCAGCAGGAAGAACGCCAGCGCCTTGGTCCCGACGAACACGGGCAAAAGCGTCCAAATCTGCCTCATGGCTTTCTCGTTGAAATCGAAATCGAACCGGATCAGATACGCTGCGAACAGAGAAAGCGCGAACAGACAGGCGTCGGTAGAAAGAACGACGTAGAAGTTTCTGTTTCTCAGTTGATATAGCATGGCTTTTTGTATTTAAGATGTGTAAAGAAGGTGAAATGATGGAATTGAAAAAACAAGCGATCGATGAAATCAACAAATTGGGTCCTGCGGAATTGGCAATAGTATACGATTGCATTCAATTCATAAAAAAAGGCAAGGAAACGGTTCGATCTTCGGAGAAGCGTCAGTCCTATCTACGGTCGCAAGAGATTCTAAAAAAATGCAAAGGTGCTTTGACCGAAGATATCATCGAGGGACGCGAAGAAAGACTATGATTAATTTTTTCGATACGTCGGCAATGGTAAAGCTATTCCATGAAGAAGCAGGTTCCGATGCCGTCGAATATGGTTTCGAACCAAGAAAATTAAATTTGGGCATTGGAGTTGGTCAGGCTCGAGCTTTTCAGCGCAATTTGCCGAAGATACCGCAAAGGCGAAATATCCGGAAAAGATTTCCTCCTGTGCAGGTTCTCCCTTTCTTTCCTTCCTTCTTGTCCTTCGTACCTTAGTGGTTCCCTTTTTTCCGAACCGCAAAGACACAGATTTGCAATTGTTCATTCGACCAGATCCGCCTGCGCAAACCGCTCACTCGCACAAAACTTTCCTCAGAAAGCGGAGATATTTGTCCTTAAACGCGAACACCCACTCTGGAGAGGTCTTTCTGCTCAGCAGCCCGTAATACGCGCGATAGAAGACGATCTTGGACAACTCGGAGGCCGTCTCATAGCGGGCGAAAGGGTCGTCGAACCAGTGGAGGCCAGGCCAGGGAAAATCGGAGGCCACGAAAACCAGTCGCGTGTCCAGGTCGTGGAAGGCTTTTTCGAACGACCACCGGACGCGAGCAAGGTGGAAAGGATCGCTGACCACCAATACGACGGCCGCGCGATTCTTCCGCACGAACTCGCTAGCGGCCGTCGCCTCCTCGAAAGTCGTTCGCACACCGGGAGCCAGCTGGATTGCGCATTCCGGAACTCCTTGCCGAACCAGTACATCGGCGGTTTCTTTCACCGTCAGCAGAATCGTGTCCGCAAACCCCTTATGGTAAAGCCGGGCGGCTTTGGCGACCCGGTGCTTGCCGCTCATCAGGCAGACGATCAAATCCGCCGGCACGGGATCGTCCTGCCGGGCCAGCCAAAGCCCCACATTGCGGAACGCGTGAAAAACAGACAAGCTCGCCGCCAGCATCAAGCACGCGAACAACACGTATTTTTTTCCGGAAACTCGTCCCAAACCATTCCCCTGTCGCATCTTCGCGTCCTTCGCGCCTTAGTGGTTCCTCTTTTTTTAAACCACCTTTATTGAGCAAATCGGAGAGATACTCAATCGGCCCCAACGGAGCGATGTAATTGCTCTCGAAAACCCGCTTGCCAAAAAACTCCTCCTCCCACAGATGAGGAGGAGAAAGAAATATCCGTTCTTTCATCCATTCTCCCCAAAAAAACTTTGCGACTTTGCGGCTTTGCGCGAGTTCAAAAAAATCTCTCTTGCCCGGTCCGAATCCGAATTGGCCATCGCTTTCCCCAAGGGCAATAAACTAACAAAACTACCAACGCTCCCTCTCACAGGCAATCGGGGCCTGAAACAATCCTCCACCACGAAAAAAACGAACTGACTAAACATTTTACTTCTCCTTGAATTGGATCACCACCGATCCCTCTTATCTCACGGGCCCTCACCTGGCGATCTTACAAGCAAGACCTCAAGTCGGCCAGAGTAATCATCATCGTCATGGAGTCAAGAGGAGATGCCTCAAACCCAATCGTTCCGAAATTCGGTTGGATATAAATTTTGCCCCCCTCTCTCGCTTTGTT